>JADFZU010000100.1 GCA_015232365.1 Magnetococcales bacterium
CTATGTTTGATGAAAGGTAGTATTCTTATTGTCGATGAGAATGATTCATCAAGAGAGAATTTGCAAAAAGTATTAAATGCAGCTGGATTTCATTGCTGGCTTGCCAGTAATGTAGGCGACGCTCGTCTACAATTAGAAGAGCGTCTACCTGCCATGGTTCTATTGGACTGGTATCAAAGCAGTATATCTATCATTGATTTTATTGGTTATCTTAGGCATAAAGTCGCTATGTTGTCTATTCCAGTGATTGTACTGTCTGATCGAAAAAATTCAGTAGAAAAAATTGCTGCACTGGAAGCTGGAGCTGATGATTTTATTGATAAGCCATTCTCGCCAGATGAATTGACGGCACGAATTCAAGCTCTTTTACGTCGGGTTGATGGCAGGCTTAGTGGTGATGTTATTGAGGTGGCTGGCCTGCGGCTTGAGTTGCTCAATTATGCAATATTTGCTGGTCCGAGCTTTACCAAATTAAAAATAGGTAGAATGGCTTTCCAGTTGTTGGTGTTTCTAGTGGTCAACCCTGAGCGGGTTTTTTCTCGTGATGATATTTTGAACAATATCTGGGGAGAGAGTAGCGGTATAAACAAAAGAACGGTTGATGTGCATATCCGCCATTTAAGGCGTGACTTGACTACCACAGGCCATGATAAACATCTTCAGACGGTAAGAGGGTGCGGTTACCGTTTCTCCTTAAAAGTGTAATAATACATAGCAGAGCATTATCTTTATCTTTCCGCATTGCAGTCACGGATTAATAATGAAACCGTCCAGAAGTTTTCCTAGTTCAACCCCCGGATTGCTACTTTTCATGAATGCAGTACCAATTAGGTAGGCGTGGATATTATTTGCTTGCAGTTTCTTTATATCTTCCTGGCTATTGATTCCGCTCTCAGAGACCACAATACGGTTGGTTTCGGTTCTGGCTGCCAACTCCATTGAGACATCTAATGATGTTTTAAAAGTTTTCAAGTTACGGTTATTGATACCCATAAGTGTGGTTTTAAGGTCATGAGCCGCCTCCAGCTCATCTTCGTTATGGACCTCAACAAGAACATCCAATCCCAACTCAATGGCGGCTGCCTCTAACTCTTGGGCTTGTGGTCTGGATAAAACTGCCATGATAAGTAAAATTGCATCAGCCCCAATAGCTCTTGCCTCTACAACCTGATATGTATCAAAAATAAAATCTTTACGCAGAACCGGAAGATCTATCTTATCCTTGATTTCCTGTATGAATTTTTCATCTCCTTGGAAAAAATCCCGGTCGGTAAGGCAAGAGATACATGTTGCACCATTTTGTTGATATCCACTGGCAATATGGGCTGGGTTGAAACTGTCAGGGTCGGGAATAATCAGCCCTTTTGATGGCGAGGCACGTTTAATTTCTGCTATAACTGCTGGAGCTTGCCGATTGACCTGATCACTGATGGCTTTGGCAAAACCTCTGGTTGCTGCAAGTGAACGAGATGAGGTCAACAGCTCGCTTTCAGATCGTTGTCTGCGACTTTCACTAACCTCTTCTGCTTTACGGATCATAATACGATCTAGAATATTGTCTCGGCTCATTTCTCTCTCTTAACTGCTGTTTCTAATGAAGTTTGTATGAACCTGGATTCGGCACTTTCAACTGCCGAAACTAGGATAAACTCAATCTATTTTATCAACCTGAAAGGGCAACATAACAAAAACCCAGGCTTATCTATAGTTTTTTATATCCTGCAATTTTTTTGCTAACTTTTTTCGTACCTTTAGCTCAAGATTAAGCATGCTTACAACTCCTCTGTTAATCTCTTCACTAATCTCTTTATTACTTTTGTCAGAAAAATATTTGCCTTTAATAACCAGCTCTTCGCTCTCTTTCAGGCTTGATAGAGCTGTTTGAACTATATGGGCTACCTCTTTTTGTTGAAACAGCTCTTCGGGGTTTGGCTCATGGCTTGGAATAATGTCCAATAGTTCATTATGGTCTTCTGGCAAAATATTGTGTTTTGCTGACGATATACTGGTATTGAGAGATATATCTGAGGTCAGAATAGCACTAACCATCTCTTTGACTATCGCTTTGGAAATTCCTGTTTCTGTATGTATTTTTTTAATAATTTCATCCATATTGTTGGCAGTTTTCCGATGCTTTATTGTCTGGGCAAAAATTTTTTCTCGTTGAGTGGTTATGGGGACGTAGGCCAAGCGCAGATGTTTTCTGACCACGATCTGTATTTCACGTACTACCCACTGTTTAGCATAGTTGATGAAGCGGCTGTCACGGCTATGGTCAAACTTGTCGGTAGCAAGCAATAGGCCGGTAATTCCGGCATGGAATAGATCTTCAAACTCGTTTTTTCTATGGGATCTTGCAAATTTTTGGGCTATTGAGGCAACCATTACGGTATAGCTTTCAATAATTTTTTGTCTGGCGTCAGTATCATCATGCTGTTGATACAGTTTTAGCAGTTGCCGCTCTTCGGCATCATTGAGAGTAGTCGCATTTTTCAGACATTTATTAATGAATGTTTGAATTGACATGATTTGTTTTTTGCCAATTATTAATATTAATTAGATAGTTAAGTAGTGTTTTTATTGTTGATGATAAATAAATATAAAAAAAATGGTGAACAAATCATCTCTCATACAAACTTAATATAAACGAGGGTGACTTTTTGTAAAGGACCCGTTGTAAAACAATAATTTATTTTCGCTCCTGATGTGGGTAGCGATTAATTTTGAGAGGTTAATGTCATGGCTGAAGATCCTACCGCTGCACAAGAACCAAGAGCTGCTTCGTCTGAGCCTGAGACCACAGAGGCTGAAGATACCGAAAGGCAAAACCTTGATGATATGACGGTGCTTGATGGTACTGCCGAGCCTGAAGATATGGATGCTGAGACTATGGACGACATATCTTCAGAGGCAATTGAAGATACTGGAGGCTCTAATACAGTTGTTATGGGTAGCCGGGAGCAGTCTACGGAAGAAGCAGCCAATGCTATGGCTGCAATGACTGATATAGAGGCAGCTTCTCAAAACTCAGCAAGTGAAGAAGAGAGTGAAATTCTTGCTGATAGTGGAGCATATGTTGAGGCTGCTACGCTTGAAGGAGAATCGGATACAGGTGATAGCATTGGAGCTGCTGCTGCAGCTTACCAAGGTGCAGACCCCGTTGCTGAAGAGGAGGTAGAAGAAGAGGAAGGTGCTGCATCAGCATCTACGGATAGGCAGACTACTACCACTACAGGGGCATTTACTGAGGAGGTGGTTGAGGAAGAAGAGGAGGCTGTTGCAGGAACTGATACAGCAGAAACTGTATTAGCCCCAGAACCTGAACCAGAGCCTGAGCCAGAGCCTGAACCTGAACCTGAACCTGAACCTGAGCCTGAACCTGAACCAGAGCCAGAACCTGAGCCTGAGCCAGAGCCAGAACCTGAGCCTGAGCCAGTGCCTGAACCAGTGCCTGTGCCAGAACCTGAGCCAGAACCAGAACCTGAGCCTGAGCCTGAGCCTGAACCAGAGCCAGAGCCAGAACCTGAGCCAGAACCTGAACCTGAGCCAGAACCTGAGCCAGAACCAGAGCCAGAACCTGAACCAGAACCTGA
>JADFZU010000101.1 GCA_015232365.1 Magnetococcales bacterium
GCCTTTTAATCTCTGCATAGCCTTGGCCAGACAATTTATCAGACCAGATAAAGCTATGGAGAGGTCTGTATGTTGCCAAGCTCACAATCCACAACAGAGGGATGCTCTGGCCTTTTTCATAGGCAGCCATGGCCTTATCTTGAAGCTCTACAACCTGCTCTCTCTCTTTTGCACTCTCAAAATAGACATACTCATTGATAAAACAGTGAACAGCAAGTGCTTGATAAAACCCCTGCCCTTTAAATCTACCAACCCCTGAAAGCACATCAGTCAGCAGTGACTCTCGCATCTCTGTAAATAGTTTTTCCACTGACAAATCGGCAATCAGACTCAACTCCATAATACGGATTAAAAGTGGAATTTCCCCAAGTGAATCTGCAAGGCTATCTCTATGCTTCACAACTGTGCCAGAGCTTGATATTTTCAGAGCATCGATAATACATGGATGTTGACACAGAGCAGCAACGACGACTGCTGAAACATCTTGGGGCCGTATTGTCGACTGCTCCAACATCTGTAATAGATATCGATAGCTGCTATCTTCATATGTGGTAAAACGAAATCTCTGTATAGACTGGGCAAACATTGACCAGTAACGACTATTTTCGGGGTCAATAGTTATGGCTTTTTGTATAGAAGAAACAGCACTATCATGCTTGCCTTGCTCAATTAAAGTGAGGCCAAGGTTTATGTAACACTCGGCAAAACCGGCGTGCAAGGCGATGGCTTTTTGATAGTTTGCAACAGCCTCATCAAGCCTACCCTGGTCTTTTAAGGCGTTACCAAGATTGTTGTAAGCTTCAGCATAATCTTCCTCAAAGGCGATAGCTTTTTGATAATTGATAACAGCATCAACCAACCTGCCTTGATCACTCAACAGGCTGCCAAGGCAATTGTATGCTTGGGCAAAGTCAGCTTTAAGCAAAATTGCCTTCTCATAACAGCTCTCGGCATCTTTTAAATGTCCTTGTCCTTGCAACTCCTGCCCCTGTTGCAAAACCTTGTATGCTGCATCAACTACGCTATTTTGAAGCTCATTCAAATAGTTGATGATCTGCCTGTTTCCAGGCTCTATCTCTATGGCAGTTTTCAGTACTTGAATTGCCCTAACTTTATATCCTGACTTATAGAGAGAAACCCCAAGATTGTAGTGCAACAAGGCTCTACTAGCATCAATATTTATTGCAGCCTGAAACTGCTGGGCTGCTAGATCATGACGATTGATTGCCTGGGCAACAATGCCAAGGAGATTTATAGCATCAATGTGGTCGGGAACTACTTGGAGAATAGCCGTACAGAGCTTATCAACATCTTGATAGCGTCCGGCTTTTAAATGGTCGAGTGCCAGCGTATATGCTGACTCCACAGATATTGTGGATTGATTAGCGTCCTGAGAAGCCTGTTTGTAAGTGGACACTGATTAAATGTTTAAGTACGAGATACAATCTTTACAAGCGGTATCACGCACATCACCTTTAAAATGTTCTGACCTTAAAAATTTCAACTTCATCCCATCAATTTTTTCACTGATCTTTCTCATTACAGAAGTCACCCTATAACATCTATAACTTAGCTATCCGGTTATTAACAGCTTTTACAACCTGTTCAACCACCTCTTCCCACTCACCCGGTTTTTTCTGCCGGAAGAGATGTAGTGAAGAGTACCATGGTGAATCCTGACAATCCATCATCCAATACCAAAGAGGCACTCTTCCTAACATAAGAAGAGTAGGAACTCCCAGTGAACCAGCCATATGTGCCGTTGTGTTGGAGATGCTAACAACCATATCCATTGCTGCGACCTGTGCCGCAAAGCTATCAAGATCTCTCATCTGATTTATGGCCTCATCATGGATTATCTCTATCCCGGTACTCTCAAAAAGCTCTCTTCTCTCTTTGCTAGTATCCCCATATTGCAGATCAACAAAAACCATTCCAGGAGTTGACAGCAGAGGGAGTAGTTCCTGCAATTTTATTGATTTTTGGCCATAGGTGATGCTTTTGCTATACCAGGAGATGCCTACCAACATAACTTTGCCCGGCCTTTTGTAACGCTTATAAAGCTCTAACCTTTTTCCCTGGTCGACAATAAGATGAAACTTTTTTTTAGGAAAAGAGTTGAAATCTGCTCGCAACCAACGACCCAGATTGCCGAGAGGTATATGGTAGTCAAACCCACCATTTGCTGCTTCCAGATCATCTGTAGATATGCAGGTTATTGCTGGGAACGATCTTAGGAATATGGGGATAAGGCGTTTATCACACTCCAAAGTAATATCTGCCACAAGCTTGATTAGCTCTGGAATCATACTTGCGAACAAGATGCTTTCACCAACCCCCTGCTCATCCCAGAGCAAAATCCTTTTACCGGCAAGGGGTCCACCTTGCCAGAGTGGCATACGGTATTTTTTAAACCGTTTATAGCTTGATTGATCGCTCTGCCAGCGACAGTTGAAATTTTCCCAACCCGCTTTAAAGTCGCCACTCAATAGTTGACTAAGGCTTAAATTTTTGATGGCCTTGCTATTATTCGGCTGAATAGAGACAGCTTTTTCATGATTTGCAATAGATTCAGCAACTCGCCCCTGAGCCTTTAAGGTGTTACCAAGATTGCTGTAGGCATCGGCAAAACCTGGGTTGATGGATACGGCTTTTTTTAAGTATGATAGTGCTGCATCATACCTGCCCTGCTCTTTTAGAACTATACCAACTGCATTGTGAGCCTCAGCATGGTCAGGCTTGATTGCCAGGACTTTTT
>JADFZU010000102.1 GCA_015232365.1 Magnetococcales bacterium
ACTCGCTTGAAGGCATCGTCTAACTCAACTTGCTTTGGATCAGTGCTATAGCTCATGTATGGCATTATAACATGTGCAAATCTTAATGGGAACATCTATAGTCCAAGCTATTGTCAGCCACCAATTCGATGGTTGGGCCTAATATTTTTGATTTTTCCAAAGCCACTTCTTGGTCAGCAATTCGGATCAAAGATCGAGATTGCAGAAGATCGGGGTTTTTTTCATTCACCAAATTGAGCAACTCTTCCAAATTGGCAGGCAACCCTTCTGGTAAGGTGAGATCCTGAAGATCCTCTATATTGAAATCATTATGACCAAATACCGCTTTATATCGGTTAATGGCTTTTTGATAAGCCCCTTTTTTATCAATCAGACGAGCTTGGGCAAGAGAGAGTTGGCCTTTGGCTTGTAGCAGGTCGGTGTTGTACCCCTGACCCATTTTAACTCGAGCATCCTCAAGACGGGCTTGTTGTTTAATATTCTGCAAAGAGTGTGAGGCATGTTCCACTTCAGCTGCCGCTTTTTTTAGTAACAAATGGGCCTCAATACCAGCCAAAAGCAGATTTTGAGTCTGGAGCCCCACCTCAAGCATCTTCTTTGCATAAACGGCCTCTGCCCTATCAATGGAACCGCTTGTCTGCCCAAAATCCCAGACAGTTTGGGTGAAACCAATGGAAAATTCAGTAGTTGCCAGCTTCGTATCGGTCCCGGACTCCTTATAAATATCCTGAATTCCATTGGCCACATCCAGAGAGACGGTGGGAAACCAGTTCGCTTTTTCCACACCTATCTGTTGCTCAAGAGCCTTGGCTTCAGTCGAAACCCGTTTCATCAAACGGTGCTCAACCAGAATACGAGTCAACCCCTCTTTCAAAGTTTCAGCCTGAGCCTGTTGCGTAAGTGGAGAGAGCAGATTAATAAACCCCACCATCAGAATAATAGTTAGCAACTTCGCTTTCATACCTATAAGCCCCTGTAATTTAACACCTATTTTAGATTAATTGCGCTCGTACGAACCAAGAGATTAACTGCTATACTGCTGAATCGAGCACTACGTTAGGGCAAGCAATCTAAACGATACCCGGCAATAAATTATGGCAAAGTTGTATCAGAATGATTTTTTTGTAGAAACAATTGAATTGCTAGAGAGCTATGAACGGGCCCTGCGGGTGCGAACCCAGGATCACATAGTAGAGTCCCTGGTAGTGGTGTAAATTCTTCATGCAACATTCTGTCTGGTGCGATATCCTCTCAACCTGGCAACATGTCCCGATCTTTTGGAAAAAGGTGTTATGCTGAATAAACAGTATATAATTTGGATGTTTGGTTTATTGCTTTTTCACTCGGTGCCTAGCGCCCCTTTAGCCGCAGAGAGCGGAAGCACGGGAAACGAGTTTATGGTTGTGGCTGCCAACCCAAAAGCGGTAGAGGCCGGGCAGCAAATATTGAAAAAAGGAGGAAATGCCTTAGATGCAGCCATTGCTGTTCAGATGGTATTGTCACTGGTGGAACCCCAGTCTTCTGGAATAGGTGGCGGGGCATTTCTTCTGTACTGGGATAATCAGAATAAAAAGCTCCATGCTTATGATGGACGTGAAACAGCTCCAAGCAAAGCCAAAGAGAACCGTTTCCTTCTTCCAAACGGCGATCCGCAGAAATTCTATCAAGCCGTAGTGGGAGGACGCTCCGTCGGTGTCCCCGGTGTACTTGGGATGTTAGACAAAGCCCACAGAAATCATGGACGCACGCCATGGTCGCATCTGTTCTCACCAAGCATCAAACTCGCACAAGAGGGTTTCAACGTCTCTCCCCGCCTCCAGCTAATGTTGGAAAAAGATATCTATTTGAAAAACAGCCCCACGGCTCAGACATATTTTTACAACTCAGACAAAACTCCAAAAAAATATCTGGTCAACACCGCCCTGGCTCAAACTTTTCTTCAGTTGTCACAAAGCGGCACACGAATATTTTATGAAGGAGCATTAGCTCAAGCCATTGTGAACACCGTAAAAAATGCGGCTCCTCCAGGAGATCTCTCATTGCTTGACATGAAAAACTATCGAGCAAAAAGCCGAAAACCACTCTGTCGCTATTACCGATCCAATACGGTCTGTTCAATGCCCCCTCCTACATCTGGAGGTATCGCCATTCTCCAGTTACTGGGCATTCTTGAGACATTTGACGTCAAGAATAAAAACCCGGAATCGGTGGAGATGATCCATCTTTTTACTCAGGCACAACGACTGGCCTTTGCAGACCGCAACCACTTTGTGGCTGACTCGGATTTTGTACCTGTTCCTATACGGGCCCTATTAGACGCAGAGTATTTAGAGAAGCGTGCCCAGTTGATTAACATGGATCTGGATATGGGCAAAGTGGCTCCGGGAAACCCCTTGGGGCGGGTAGCCTATAATAGAGACGAAGGAGAAGATTACTCTCTGCCATCCACCTCACACATTTCTATAGTTGATGGCTGGGGCAATGCGGTCTCCA
>JADFZU010000103.1 GCA_015232365.1 Magnetococcales bacterium
AACTGATCTGCACCGGAGCCGGTTTGTGGGAGAAGAGAGATAGGCGATTTTTAGCCGTATGACCACCACAATCAACCAAAATATCAATCTTATCCTTGGTAATTACCTCTAGCAACTCAATATCACTAAGACCAACGGTAGAACGCCAATGGTTGGCAAGGGCCATAAAACGTTCTGTTACATTATCAACTGCCATTACTTCGGCATAACAGAATATCTCAACATTATCAGGATTATGAGATGCTATCAGTGGCTCTAGCAGGTAGGCAACGGCATGATCCCTGAAATCAGGTGATACATAACCGATACGTAGAGGTTTTTCTGGATCGGGAATATTTGCATGATCGCTAACAGGACTCTTTGCAGCAAACTGTTTATCCCATCTTTTTGCTTGTCGGATAATTTCCTCAGCAGTGATGCCATAAACATAGGGCAGGACAAAAATTAGATTGCTGTGTGCCTCTAGATAGTCGGGGTTAAGGGCTATCGCCTGTCGATAACTCTTAACACCAGCAACAAAATTCCCTTGGTCTATCAGGGTATTGCCAAGATTATAGTAGGCTTTTACACCGTCTGGATTAAGAGTAATCGCTTTTTGGTAGCAATAAACAGCTTCATCCAGCCTGCCAAGAGCATTAAGTGCATTGCCAAGGTTGCTGTGGGCCTCAGCAACCTTGGGATTGATAGCTATGGCTTTTTTCTGGCAATCTACAGCCTCCTCTAGCCTGCCTTGGGCTTTTAAGGCGTTGCCAAGATTGCTGTAAGCGTCGGCAAAACCGGGGCTGATTGCTATGGCTTTTTTAAGTGATTCAACCGCTGCAGCAAACCTGCCCTGCTCTTTTAAAACTATACCAACCGCATTGTGAGCCTCAGCATGGTCCGGCTTGATTGCCAGGACTTTTTCCAGCTCGACCAGTGCCGCAGCAAACCTGCCCTGCTCGGAAAAGGCCAGACCAAGATTGCTTAGAGCATCAATATGGTTGGGGTTGATGCTGAGGGCTTTTTGAAAATTTACCACAGCCTGATCCAACTCACTCCGGCTTGCCATTATGGTTCCAAGGTTGCACAAGGCCGTGGTGCTTGCCGGATCTATCTCAAGAGCTTTTCCATACCAGTTGGCTGCCTCATCAAGATTGCCAGCTTGATGAGATGCTATCCCACGGCTCAGAGCCTCCCCAGCCCCAATATTAGTAGATGAACGGTTCTGAATAACTGAGATAAGATCTCTGATATGGCTATTGTCCGGCTCTTTTACCTTACCGGCACTTAAAACCTGGAGAGCCTCGTCATGTCTGCTCAATGCATAGAGGGATGCTCCCAGGTTGTAGTACAACATTGCTCTGCTGCTATCTATATTGATCGCCTGCTTAAACTGTTCAACAGCTAGATCGTGGCGGTTGATTTTCTGGGCTATGACCCCAATAAGATTTATGGCATCAATATGGTTGGGAATGGCTTGAATGATAGCCGTACAAAATTTATCGGCCTCGGCATAACGGCCAGAATTAAAATGCTCCAACGCCTGGGAATATGCCGAGTCAACTGTAATCTCTTTTTGACTGCTATCCATAACTACGATTACCCATAGGTCTGTTTTTTACACCAACTCTGCCACACTTTTCGATATGCCATTTCCAGGTTTGCCGCCAAGATACGACTATTGCAAACAGCAGACGCAGCGACACTATCACGCAAGCTATTGGACAACAGCTCTAACCGTTGCCGGTCGTTAAGCAGCTCAGTAACTATAGCCAGATACTCTGCATCGCTATCAGCAACCAGCTCTGGGAAACCAGCATTTTCCACAACAGCAGAACCGTAACGGTGACCGAAAAACGGCCCTCTCATTGTGACGACAGGAACCCCCATCCACATAGGAATAAGCACGGTCAAAGTCCCAGTAAGCGGCAGCGTATCCAAGACCAGGTCTACCTTATCATAAAAATCGTTGTGCTGACCCCAACCGCCGATGACATCCTCAAATTCTGCCCGGCCAGCCAACTTTCCGAAAATATTCTGCCAATGTTTACGCCCTGACTCACTGTTATATTTTTTATGTTTGAAAATTATCTTGGAACCGGGATTATCATCTAGCAATTTCTGCCAAAGAGCAATAGTCTCAGCATCTATTCGCAAGGGGTCACCGACACACCCTAAAAGCTTGGTATTGACTGATCTAGCCGGCATTGGCCAATCTGGCTTGGGTTGAAAAACAATGTCGGTATTGGGAATAAGCAGAACTTTTTCTGTGAGTTGGTTTTCAAAACCTGCGGGGATTACTCCTCTGTTGCTAATGGCATAATCCATAGCTGACAGCCCTGTCGTTGTACCATGCATACAGAGATAACTGATCTGCACCGGAGCCGGTTTGTGGGAGAAGAGAGATAGGCGATTTTTAGCCGTATGACCACCACAATCAACC
>JADFZU010000010.1 GCA_015232365.1 Magnetococcales bacterium
CTAGATGGAGAGGAGCTATCTTTCATAGCTTTTGTCGACGGAAAAAATGTCCTGCCCTTAGCCGGCTCTCAAGACCATAAAGCGGTTGGTGAGGGTGATACCGGGCCAAATACCGGCGGAATGGGGGCATACTCTCCTACCCCGGTTTTAACGGATGTCCTTCATGAGCAGGTGATAAATGAGGTAATGATTCCCACTGTTGATGCCATGGCTGCAGAAGGTAGAGACTTTAAGGGGGTTCTCTACGCCGGGCTTATGATTAAAGATGGCGTTATGAAGGTGCTGGAGTTTAATGCCCGTTTTGGTGACCCGGAGACCCAGCCTCTGCTTATGCGGATGAAGTCGGATATCATACCTCTGATGGAGGCTTCTGCCTCAGGCTCCCTGGAAGGGGCTACAATTGAGTGGGATGATCGCACAGCTCTTTGTGTGGTGTTGGCAGCAGGAGGTTATCCTGGTAGTTATGCCAAAGGGATGCCCATTTCCGGGATTGAGGCTGCTGACTCTATGGATGGGGTGGCAGTTTTTCATGCTGGCACCAAAATGGTTGATGCTAAAGTGGTGACAGCAGGGGGCCGGGTGCTGGGGGTTACCGCTTTGGGAGAAGGGGTCAAGGATGCACAGCAACGAGCCTATGCTGCTGTTGATAAAATAAGTTGGGATAAACTTTACTGCCGCCGGGATATTGGCTATAGAGCGATAGGACGAGATAAAAAATGAACAAGAAACCAGTAGTAGGAATTTTAATGGGGTCGGACTCTGATTGGGATGTTATGGAGGAGGCCGGTAAAGCTTTGCAGGGGTTTGATATCGGTTTTGAGATGATGGTCACATCTGCCCACAGAACCCCGGAGAGAACCCACGAATATACTAAAACCGCCGCAGAGCGTGGTTTAAAAATTTTAATTGTTGGAGCAGGAGCCGCAGCCCATCTGGCTGGTGTTGTCGCTGCAACCACCCCGCTGCCGGTTATTGGAGTGCCCCTGTCGGCCACCGACCTCAAGGGTATGGATGCACTGCTGGCAACCGTACAGATGCCGGGGGGGATACCTGTTGCCTGTATGGCTATAGGTAAAGCCGGAGCAAAGAATGCTGCAATCTATGCCGCCCGTATTCTAGCTCTATCTGACAGTGGTTTGGCCGCCAAGTTGGAAGATTTCCGTATTGAGATGGCGGAGGCGGTTGAGAAAAAAGATCAAGCACTACAGTTGCGGCTTGCAGATTTATAGGGTTTTGGTGATAGAGGAAGTTTAAATGACAGTTGATCCTATATCAGAATTGTTGGGGTTGGAGAATCTTTTTCTGGAAGAGGACGTCATCCGTCTGTTGGCTTATGATGCAGTCTATAAAGAGACACAGATCAAGGTGTTCCCAGATGGCAAAGAGCCAATATGCCGGTCAGTTTTTATCAATGGTGGTCAAGTTGATTGGGCAACCGGAAAAGATATCTCTATATATATTGCCCCATTTCAATTGGAAAAAGATAATGAGCGGCTGAAGAAGAGTGACCAGGTGATGATTGCTTATGAGCATGAGCACTTTGGTCTGGAGGCCAGGCGGCTAAGGTTTTTAGGCGAAGAGAGGCTTTTTGGCAATATTGCCTTCCGTCTTAGTATGCCAAAAATTTATCAGGTGGCTGGACGGCGGAAGTTGGTGCGGCATCAGATACCATCCAGTATGCCGTGTAATATTACTGCCGTTAAAAAACAGCGAACTGGAAATCTTAAAATTGCTGGAAAACTGATAGATATACACTCTGAAGGGTTCTGTTTTGCCTCTTCTGACAAAAATATCACCTATGAGAAAGGGGACCAAATCAAGGTGATGATGGATACCCGCCGGGAGCATTTTGGTACTCTGCACATCATTGTAAAAATTCTATCCAAGGCCCAGTACCGTAGGGTTGAGGGGGCCAGGGAGCCGCAAATATATTATGGTTGTAAAACTCTCTCCGTAAATAACAGCCATCTTCTTGCACTCTATGTTGAAGAGGTCAAGGAGAAAGAGACCAAGCTCCGTAAGAAGGAGCAGACTTCAGAGTTGCTCAAAGATATGTATGAAAAAATCAAAAAGAAAAAGCGTGACCTTGCCCGCTCTAGTTAATTTGATCCATGAAAGATATGGCGGCAGGGCAGAATATAAAGTTAGCGGTAGAGGTTCTCTCTAATGGTGGGGTTATTGCCCACCCAACTGAGACGATTTTTGGTCTTGGTGCGGCTATAGATAGCCCGGAAGCTCTTCGTAGGTTGTTGTCAATTAAGGGTCGGGACCATAAAAAAGGCTTTATTATTCTGATTCCCAGCCGGGAAATGCTCTCAAAAATTGTTCAGCCGGATAGTCTGCTTCAGCCTGTAACCCAGGCTCTTATGGACCGTTTCTGGCCCGGCCCATTGACTCTGGTTTTGCCGGCACTAACCAATATTTCGCCCCAGTTGACAGGTGGTAGTGGGTATATTGCCCTGCGCCACTCCTCTTCAACACTGGTTGCAGAGTTGCTAGAAGCTTTGGGGGGAGCTATTGTCTCAACCAGTGCCAACCGGAGTGGTGGTCCGGCTCTTTTAGATAGGCAGCAGGTTATCAAGGAGTTTGGTTCAGAGTTGGGCTGCGTGGTCTCAGGCCCCTCTCTCCGCTCGCCTTTGCCTTCGACAGTGTTAAAGGTAACGCCTCAAGGCTCGGTGGAGTTGCTTCGCTCTGGAGCGGTTGCATCAACCTCTATTCAAGAGGTTTTACAGGTGTTTGATGCTTCTCTGGTGGTTGCTGCTCCTGATGGGAGCTAAACTCTCCTTCAATGGTGCTGGTACTGTTTGGATCAGAGTTTGAGTGATGGCTGTAGAACTTTTGGTTGCTGTTTTGCAGATGGGCGGCAAACAGTGAGATAATTTTTTTTCTCAGCATGGCTCTGGTTAGGGGAAAAGCCAGGAGAAAACCCAGCCCGTCGGTAAAAAATCCGGGGGTGACGAGTAGAACACCAGCGAGCAAAAGCATTGCTCCATCAGCTAACTCCTTGCCTGGAGTCTCATGATTGTTTAATCTCTCTTGCAGGGAATTGAGGGTTTTGATCCCTTCGCTACGGACAAGTGTTGCTCCAACAACAGCGGTAAAGACGATAGTTAACAGGGTAGGAAGCAGTCCTATCTGCTCCCCAACCTGTATAAGTAGATAAATTTCAATTATTGGGATGATAATAAACAGAGAGAGTAGAGTGCGTAACATTGGCTATTTTGTTCCTTAAAATCAAAGTAGTTTAGGTTTAAGATCCTGGGCTGATTTTCTGACGATCTAAAATTAATATAGTATGTCACTCTATGGAATCTTGAAATGGTAAAGGAAATATGGTAGTTATTTTCCGTTCCGATGGTAGTGAATATTAGGGATTGTTTATATAGTAGCTACTATTATTGTGAAATTGTATTGAACTTTTGGTGAAGGGTTACCGGTCGTGCAAGATAGTACAATAGCAAAACGATACGCATCTGCCCTGGCTGATCTTGCCGAAGAGGGCAAGAATCTTGAAAAGGTTAGTGAAGATCTCTCCCGCTTCATAGATCTGATCGAAGTAACTCCAGGCCTTAACGCTCTATTAACCAGTCCGGCTACACCCCAGGCGACCCAGCATAAAGTGGTCGACGCGTTTATTGATGGCGGAGCTGAGCAGGTTACAGGCAATTTTCTTCGTGTGCTGATTACAAAACGGCGTTTAGGTGCAATCACAGATATTGTCACATCATATAAACGTAACGTTGAAGAGCGTAGTGGCCGTATTACAGTCTACGTTACCTCCGCAGCACCGTTGGTCAAAAAACATGAAGATAGTTTGGTTGCCTCACTATCAGACATGACAGGAAAAAAAGTACAGTTGGATGTATCCACAGATACTACCCTCCTGGGTGGTGTGGTGCTAAGGGTTGGCAGTGTAATGATGGACTATTCATTACGTGGTCAGTTAAATCGGTTGAAATCACAGATGAGAGGATAGAAGTCGATGCAAATTAGCGTCGCAGAGATTAGCGATATCATCAAAAAACAGATTTCAGACTACGGTAAAGAGGCTGAAATATCTGAGGTGGGTCAGGTTATCGTCATTGGTGACGGTGTGGCTCGTGTTCACGGTCTTGATAAGGTTATGGCTGGAGAGCTCGTCGAGTTTGACGATGGAACCCAGGGTATGGCTTTGAACCTTGAGGAGGATAACGTCGGTGTTGTTATTTTCGGCAGCGATGTTGGTATCAAGGAAGGCTCCATAGTAAAACGGACAGGTCGCATTGTTGACGTCCCTATTGGTAAAGGTCTGCTGGGCCGTGTAGTTGATGGTTTAGGCAATCCAATCGACGGCAAGGGACCAATTGATTCCGACCAGCGTGGTTTGGTGGAAGTGGTGGCACCGGGTATTATTCCCCGGCAGTCGGTCCATGAGCCTCTCTATACCGGTTTGAAAGCCTTGGACGCTCTGGTCCCAATTGGTCGTGGTCAGCGTGAATTGATCATTGGTGATCGACAGACAGGTAAGTCTGCGGTTGCTATTGATGCCATTCTCAACCAGAAGCGAACCTTTGACACCGACTCTCCAGTGCACTGCGTCTATGTCGCTATCGGTCAGAAGCGTTCAACGGTGGCCCAGGTGGTTAAAGTTCTTGAAGACGGCGGAGCCATGGAGTACACCACTGTTGTGGCTGCTACTGCTTCTGATCCAGCACCGTTGCAGTTTTTAGCCCCTTATACCGGTTGTGCTATTGGTGAGTATTATCGTGATAACGGTATGCACGCTTTGATCGTCTATGATGATCTCTCCAAACAGGCCGTAGCCTATCGGCAGATGTCGCTTATTCTCCGCCGTCCTCCTGGACGTGAAGCCTATCCAGGCGATGTTTTCTATCTCCATTCACGCCTATTGGAGCGTGCAGCCAAGCTCAACAAAGAGAATGGCGGTGGTTCGCTAACCGCTCTACCTATCGTTGAGACTCAAGGCGGTGACGTTTCTGCATATATCCCAACCAACGTGATCTCTATCACTGATGGTCAGATATTCCTGGAGGCCGATCTGTTCTTCTCCGGTATGCGTCCGGCTATTTCAGTTGGTCTATCGGTTTCACGGGTTGGTGGCTCAGCTCAAGTTAAAGCGACAAAACAGGTTGCTGGTACTCTACGTCTTGATCTGGCTCAGTTTCGTGAGATGGCGGCATTTGCTCAGTTTGGCTCCGACCTTGATGAGACAACCCGCAAACTTCTTCACCGTGGTGAACGGCTTATGGAGCTGCTAAAACAGCCCCAGTATAAACCTCTCTCCATGGAAGAGCAGGCTGCGGTTCTCTTTGCTGGCACCAAAGGTCTTCTTGATAATGTAGCGGTAAAAAAAGTCTCCGCCGCTGAGTCAGGTATAGTTGATGAGATGCGCAGTCAGAATAAGGATATACTCGAGACTATCGCAAAAGATAAAAAATTGACCGATGCGACTGAGGCAAAGTTGATGGCTGCTTTGAAAAAAATTATTGTCAAGTATGAAGATGTAGAAGATTCTAGTGCCCCCATGTCTGCCCATGAAGCTGAAATGGCAGAAAACTTGATGCATACATCATAGTAATGGGAGCTTCGGCTAATGCCTAATCTGAAAAGTCTTCGCAACAGAATTCGTTCGGTTGGAAACACGCGGCAGATAACCAAAGCCATGAAGATGGTTGCTGCTGCCAAGCTGCGTCGTGCCCAAGAGCGTACTCAAGAGACTCGACCGTATAGCGATGGCATGGGTGTGATGATTCAATCCATTGCCTCCATGGTCAACGCAGATAGTGCACCAGCTCTACTGGCTGAACCAAATGGCAATAGGGTGTGTATTGTAGTTTTTACTGCTGACCGTGGACTATGTGGTAGTTTCAATAGTGGGGTTATCCGCTCTGTAAGGTCCAAAATTGTCGCTCTACAAAATGACGGTATGGAGGTCTCTTTAATCCTGGTAGGCAGCAAGGGCAGAGATATTCTCAAGCGCCAGTTTGGAAATCAGATTAAACGGGTCCATATCGGAATTGCCAAAGATCTCAGTTATGAAAAAACCGAGCGAGAGATTACCTCCAAGCTTCTCGTGGAGTTTGAAAAGGGTAAGTTTGATGTCTGCATGATAGTTTATAATAAGTTTCAATCTGCAATGACCCAGGAGCTTACCTGGAAGCAGATTATCCCCATGCCGATTGCTGAGGAAGATAGTAAAAAAGAGGAAGGCTCTGGTGCCGGTGCACCGTTATACGAGCCTGGTGAAGAAGAGGTTCTTGATGTTCTGCTGCCACAAAATGTGACAGTGCAGATTTTTCAGGCCCTGGTTGAGTCGGAAGCATCAGAGCATGGAGCCAGGATGACCGCTATGGATAATGCGGTTCGCAATGCTGGTGATATGTTGCGTAAGTTGAACATAACTTACAACCGGACAAGACAGGCTGTTATCACAACAGAGTTGATGGAGATTATCAGCGGTTCTGAATCCCTAAAGGGTTAGGTTCAGTAGCTGTTTGATCTGTCGTAACCGTTACGAAGATGGAGTCATCCAAATGAGTGAATTAGTGGGACGAGTGGTTCAGGTTATTGGGCCAGTAGTTGACGTCCGTTTCGATGGTGAGTTGCCAGCCATTCTTGACGCTCTGCACATTGAACGTAAAGACGACGAGCGTATGGTTTTAGAAGTTGCCCAACATGTTGGCGAGAGTACGGTGCGTACCATTGCCATGCATGCAACCGATGGTTTGGTTCGTGGCACGGAGGTTAAAGCAACCGGTGCTCCAATCCAGATTCCAGTAGGTAATGAGACCCTGGGACGGATTATGAATGTGGTTGGCGACCCTATAGACAACCGTGGCCCGATGTTGACTACCGAGACATTTCCAATGCACAGGGAGGCTCCGACGTTTGAGGAGCAGTCTACTGAGGCGGAAATCCTTGAGACCGGCATCAAAGTTGTTGACCTTCTAGCTCCTTATTCAAAGGGTGGTAAAATTGGTCTGTTTGGTGGTGCTGGTGTGGGTAAGACAGTTCTCATCATGGAGTTGATCAACAACGTTGCCCAGGGCCATGGTGGTTTTTCGGTTTTTGCCGGAGTTGGTGAGCGGACCCGTGAAGGTAATGATCTCTACCACGAGATGGTTGAGTCCAAGGTTATCGATCTAGACAATCAGAAAAATTCCAAAGCAGCTCTAGTTTATGGGCAGATGAACGAACCGCCTGGCTCTCGTGCCCGTGTGGCCCTGACCGGTTTGACCGTTGCTGAATATTTCCGTGATGTAAAGAATCAAGATGTGTTGCTCTTTATCGACAACATTTTCCGTTTTACCCAAGCTGGTTCAGAGGTGTCGGCCCTTTTGGGACGGATACCTTCCGCTGTGGGTTATCAACCGACACTAGCTACAGACATGGGTGGCTTGCAAGAGCGGATTACCTCAACAAAAAGTGGTTCTATCACTTCGGTGCAGGCAATTTATGTTCCTGCTGATGACCTTACCGACCCGGCACCAGCTACAGCATTCTCCCATTTGGATGCTACTACAGTTCTCTCCCGGCAGATTGCTGAAATTGGTATCTACCCTGCGGTTGACCCTCTTGATTCGACTTCAAGAATTTTGGACCCCCAGGTGGTTGGTCAGGAGCACTATGAAACTGCTCGTAATGTTCAGGAGGTTCTGCAAACTTATAAATCCCTGCAAGACATCATTGCAATCTTGGGTATGGACGAGCTGTCTGAAGATGATAAGCTTGTTGTTGCCAGAGCCAGAAAAATGCAAAAATTCCTCTCCCAGTCGTTCCATGTGGCGGAGGCGTTTACCGGTCAAAAAGGTGTGCTTGTACCTCTTAAAGAGACCATCCGGGCTTTCAGAGAGATTCTTGACGGCAAACATGATAACCTGCCGGAGGCGGCATTCTATATGGTTGGTACCATAGACGATGCGATAGCTAAAGCAACTGAACTGACAGAGTAAACAGGAGATATGATGTCTGCAAGTTATCGACTGAATGTCATAACACCAGAGCGGCAGTTGTTGGATCAAGAGGTTGATTTTATCACTGCTCCTGGGGCCGATGGTTGTTTTGGCGTTCTACCTGGTCATGCACCGCTTGTTACGCTTCTAAACCCAGGGGAGCTAGCTGTTGGTTGGGGTGAAAAGCCGAATAGATATGCTATTAGCGGTGGTTATGCTGAGGTTCAGCCAGAACGGGTGACTATTCTGGTAGAGCGGGCGGTAGCCAAGGCAGATATTGATTTAAAAGTGACTCAAGCAGAGCTTGAAGAAGCCGAAATAGAGCAGGCAAAGTTGGTTCCAAACGACCCGGCTTGGAATCTATGGGAAAAGCGTCGTAGTTATGCAAATGCTTGTTTGGAGGTTTACCGCAAAAAGGAGTAGTTGGAGATGGTTTTGCGGATTTAATAATGAATTGAAAGGGCTGGGTACACAATTTGTGTCCAGTCCTTTTTTTATATAATCACGGGATGGGTTTGGGGCAAAGCCCCAAGAGAATAGTAGCGGAACCAGAAACCTAGATTGGCAGTTGTTTGTACATCACTGGCAAAACCTCTTGATTCACTGGCAAACCAGAAAAAAGTCATATCACCAACAAGGTGATTTAGATTTTTCCTGATTTACCTGATAAACAAATATGTTGCACCATTAATGCACGGCTAACTGCCGAATCTATGACAAATAGTCAGGGTGATTATCCATGAATCCATTAGCTGTTATAATATTAGCTGCCGGTCAAGGCACCAGGATGCGTTCCAATCTGCCAAAAGTTCTGCATCAACTTGCAGGCTGGCCGCTGTTGCAACATGTCCTTGAAGCGGTCTATCCACTTAACCCAGAACATGTTGTCGTTGTAACAGGTCATAAGGCGGAGTTGGTTGAGTCTGCTTTGGCATCATCTACAGCAACCTGGGTGCGTCAGGATGAGCAGAATGGAACCGGACATGCTGTGCAGTGTGCTCTTCCTGCTCTTGAAGGTTTTGCTGGTGATATTCTAATCCTCAGTGGTGACACCCCTTTAGTTGAATCTCAAACCCTGGAAAAATTTATCGGCCACCACCGCCGGGAGCATCGAGAGTTGTCGGTATTGAGCATGACCATTGATAATCCAACCGGCTATGGGCGAGTGATCCGTGATTCGTATGACGGGCTGTTGGAGATTGTCGAAGAGAAGGATGCTGACGCCCAAACCAGAACGATTACCGAGGTCAATTCCGGTATCTATTGTGCAGCAACAAAAAATTTAAAACAGTGGCTTGAAAGTGTTAATAATAACAATGCTCAAGGGGAGTATTACCTCCCTGATATCATACCAATGGCGGTAGCTGCGGGATCTGGCGGTGTATACCACCACACTGACTCATTATCCCTTGCTGGGGTGAATAACCGACAGCAGTTATCTCAGTTGGAGAAGGTTTTTCGTGATCGCAAGGTAGAGCAGCTTATGGAGACCGGGGTAACTTTTATTGATCCTGACTCTTGCTGGCTGGCCCCTGATGTTCAGGTTGCCCAGGATGTTATAATCTTCCCAAATGTGGTTCTTGGGGTTGGGGTGGTAATAGAGGAGGGGTGTAGAGTCGGCCCATTTTGTGAAATCATCCAGAGTAAACTCGGCCCAGGAACGGTAGTCAGGCCATTTAGCCATCTAGATGGTGCAGAGAGCAGAGGTCCAAACGAAATCGGCCCTTATGCCAGGCTGCGTCCTGGTTCAGTCCTGGAGCCGAGAGCAAAAGTCGGCAATTTTTGTGAGCTGAAAAAGGCTCATATAGGTGCAGGTTCAAAAGTCAACCATCTCTCATATGTTGGTGATACGGAGATGGGCAGTAACGTTAATGTTGGTGCTGGTACCATCACCTGCAACTATGATGGAGCCAACAAACATAAAACCACAATTGGTGATGGAGTTTTTATCGGTTCCGGGACTCAGTTGGTTGCTCCAGTCACTTTGGAGGAGGGTGTAGTTATTGGTGCTGGTTCAACCATAACCAAAAATGTTCCAGCCAAGGCTCTGGCAGTAACAAGGGTAAAGCCAACATATGTCAATGGCTGGGTTAGACCGGTAAAAATTATAAAATAAATTAAAAAACTTCTTCATCAAACCCCCATAGGAGTTTTTTGATTTATGGGATGGGTCTGTGAAGGGGGTGTGCCCCTTCCCAGCAGGTTTTGGTGCAGCACCCCAATATTTGTGGATAATTTAAAAATGGAACAGCAATAAAATGTGCGGAATAATTGGTGTTATTGGCGAGCGAAACGCAACCCCAATTCTTTTAGAGGGCTTGAAACGCCTAGAGTATCGTGGTTATGACTCCGCCGGGGTTGCCGTTAGCCACAAAGGGGCAATCCTCTCCCGGCGGGCCGAGGGTAAACTGCATAACCTGGAGCAGGAGCTTATAGCCACCCCTTTAATCGGTTATTCTGGAATTGGTCATACTAGATGGGCCACCCATGGGCCTCCAGTAAAAGCCAACGCCCACCCCCACAGTTCGGAACGGGTAGCAGTAGTTCATAACGGAATTATCGAGAACTATTTTGATCTACGCCAGGAACTGCTTGCCGAGGGAGTTGAGTTCTCTTCGGCAACCGATACCGAGGTTATACCCCATCTGATTGAGCGTGAGTTGGCAAAAGGTATAGAGGTAGAGCAGGCGGTAAGGGATGCAATTTTGCAACTTGAAGGTGCTTTTGCTCTAGGAATTCTCATCCAAGGTGCGGATGAGCAGTTATTTGCGGTTCGCCGGGGCAGCCCTCTGATTCTTGGCCTTGGAGAAGGGGAGAATTTTATCGCCTCCGATGCCACGCCGCTGGTCCCTTATACCCGGAAAATGCTCTATCTGGACGATAATGACGTTGCCATTTTGCAGAAAGATGGAGTTCGGGTTACAGATCTTGCAGGCAGACCGGTTAAGCGGGTTATAAAGCAGTCCCAGGTGAGTGCGGATCTCTCGGAAAAGGGTGAGTACCGGCACTTTATGCAGAAAGAGATTTTCGAGCAGCCAATGGTGCTTGGTGAGACCTTAAAAGAGTTTATAAACCCAGCCAAAGGTACAATCGAGTTGGGCAGTTTACTTTCGGCAATAGATATTGCAAAAGTTTCAACAGTGAATATAGTTGCCTGTGGCACCTCTTGGCATGCTGGGATGGTAGGTCGTTATTGGTTGGAAAAGCTGGCAGGGGTTCCGGTCAGTGTCGATATTGCCTCTGAATACCGCTATCGTGAACCACCCACTCTGCCGGGAGGGGTGACAGTTGTTATCTCCCAGAGTGGAGAGACGGCAGACACGCTTGCCGCGTTGCGTTTTGCCAAGAGTCAGGGGCAGAAGGTTATTGCCATTGTCAATGTGGCTGAGTCAACCATCTCCAGGGAGGCTGACGGGGTGTTGTATACCAGGGCCGGACCAGAAATTGGTGTGGCTTCAACCAAGGCATTTACTACCCAGTTGATGGTTCTTGCCGTTATTGCCGTCTGTTTTGGCAGAGAACGAAACCATATAAGTGCAGCAGAAGAGAAGGGTTATGTTGCCGAGTTGCTTCATGTTCCAGCTTTGATGGAGCAGGTGTTGTGTCTGGACAAGGATATTTTTACCATTGCCAGAAAACTAATGCACGCCAAAGGGTTCCTGTTTTTAGGCCGTGGAACCTGTTTTCCTATCGCTCTGGAGGGGGCTTTAAAATTAAAAGAGATCTCCTATATTCATGCTGAAGGTTACGCCGCCGGGGAGATGAAACATGGTCCTATAGCCTTAATTGATGAAGACCTGCCGGTAGTTGTGGTGGCTCCTCGCGACCGTCTTTTTGAGAAGGTGGTGAGTAATTTGGAAGAGGCCAGAGCCAGGGGCGGGCAGTTGGTGGTAATAACCACAGCTCCTGAGGTTGGAGGAGCTGATTGTCATGCCGATGATATGATCCCCATGGTTGCATGTGGAGATTTTATCGCCCCTATTCTCTATGTAGCTCCCTTGCAACTTCTCGCCTACCATATTGCTGTTCTAAAAGGGACCGATGTTGATCAGCCACGAAACCTGGCAAAGAGTGTAACTGTTGAGTAGAGAGCAGGCTTCCCACCTTTTATAATTGGAACATCAATATATGCCGGAAAACCAAGAGAGACAGCCTTATCAAGATCTTGGCCCAGAGACAATTCTTGATGCTGTGGATAGTGCAGGTTATCGTTGTGATGGCAGCCAACTAGCTTTGAACAGTTATGAAAACCGGGTCTACCAAGTGGGAATTGAGGAGTCTCAGCCTCTAGTAGTGAAATTTTACCGGCCCCAACGCTGGAGTGATGCAACTATTCTGGAAGAGCACGCTTTTAGCCGGGAGCTTGCCGATCTGGAGATTACTGCTGTTCCACCTTTAGCAGATAAATCCGGCAGAACTCTTCACCTCTATAAAACCTTCCGTTTTGCCCTCTACCCCAAGCGTGGAGGTCGTGCTCCTGAGCTTGAAGATCCTCATACACTTGGACAGCTAGGCCGTTTTATGGGGCGTATTCATGCTGTTGGCTCCAGCCGAAGATTTCGTCATCGTCCCAGCTTGGATATTGAGAGCTTTGGGGTGGAGCCGCGACAGTTTATGCTCAATAGTGGTTTTATTCCTCTAGAGATGGAGAGTGTCTACAAATCCTTAACAGCAGACCTGCTGCTACAGATTCGGGAAAATTTTGCCAGGGCAGGGGATTTTTCCACCATCCGCCTCCATGGCGATTGTCACGGCGGAAATATTCTCTGGACCGATAGCGGCCCCCATTTTGTCGATTTTGATGATGCCAGGATGGGACCAGCTATTCAGGATCTCTGGATGTGTCTATCTGGAGAGCGGGAGGAGCGTAGCCTGCAGCTTGCCCACCTGTTGAACGGTTATCTACAGTTTCACGATTTCAACCCTCGTGAACTGCATTTAATAGAGTCTCTACGAACCTTGCGAATGCTGCACTATGCTGCCTGGATTGCCCGGCGATGGAACGACCCGGCTTTTCCCAAGGTGTTCCCATGGTTTAACGGCCCACGTTACTGGGATGACTATATGCTTTCACTGCGAGAACAGTCGGCACTGATGAACGAGATGCCGTTAGAGTGGAAGTTGTAGGTTGTTTGTCCATAGTATCAGCGGTTCATGTGTGGCACGTCCATGGTAGGTTTGGGTAGTGCCAAGGTTTTACTTTTAAAATCTCTATGCAGCATTATTCATAATGTCAGAAAAACACGAAGTTTTACATATCTCTTCAATTATGGCTTTTAATACGTTAATAGCAACACTATTGCCAAACTGCTTATAAGACTGTGAAATAGAAGACGTTATTTTAAAGTCGTCGGGGAAGCCTTGAGCTCTTGCACATTCACGTGGAGTTAATTTTCTTATTACGTTACCAATAAGATATAAACCTGTTTTAGCTCCCGCACCACCGCCATAGGCAGATAGAGTAATAGCATGGCCGTATGGGCTGTAAATACGCTCACCTTGCCCACCTTTATTGATATAGCCTATTTGAATCGGTCTGTTTGGCAGATCGATCTCGCCAAATATATTCTTTTTTGGTGTGAAAGATTTTGTAAAAAATGTATCTGGTCTACTGATTATTTTTATATCAGAAGGGTTATCTTCGAGAATATCAGCTAAGCATGTTCTACAGTTAGTAGGTTCGGGAAATTTGAAATTAGCAACTTTTAAATCTTTTCTAAAACAGATAATAAATATCCGTGCCCTGTTTTGAGGCAGTCCATAATCACTAGCATTTAATATTTTAAGATAGAGATCATAGCCCATACCCTGCAAAACTGCTTTTACTGTTGCAAGAGTTTTTCCATCGTCATGTTTCTCAAAGTTACTGACATTTTCTAGCAATAGCACTCTTGGGCGATGGAATTTAACAATACGGGCAATGTCAAAAAAAAGAGTTCCCCTTGTATCATTAAACCCCTTCTGTTTCCCAGATATAGAAAAGGCCTGACAAGGAAATCCACCGCATAAAATATCATGTTGTGGAATACTCTTTTCTTTTAAATTTGTGATATCGCCATGAGGAGTCATGCCATAATTATGGCTATAAACCTCTGCTGCATGCTTGTCCCACTCTGAGGCAAATACACAGTTGGCACCATAACTACTCATAGCTTGATGGAAACCACCAATACCAGCAAATAAATCAATAAATTTAATGTTTTTAAGTGTGTTAGCCATTGAGCAGTGCCAAAGGGTTTATTTTGAACTATAAACTAGCAGGGTCAGGTGTTCCGCCTTTTATCTGCATGGTAATCTTTCCGATCTATAAACTACCTCTCGGAGATACTTTCACTCCACCTTGTGCATAAAAATTACAAACAGTATTAATATCTTTCAAATCCACGATAAAGAGTGGTCAGATTCTTTTTTGGTAACTAAAAACCACTCAGCACTTAAACCGCCTCTGCCACGCAAAATATCTGAAATAACCAAGGTGAGTCTGTCCTGGATAAATTTAATGGTTTGTGTCTCTGGTTTGTAGTGCAATATTGAGGCTAGGAAGGATTGCAGAAGTCAGTTTACTAAGAGATCATATAATTTTCCATGATCTTAGTAGAACTATTTGGTTAGAGTGACACCATCGGTGACAATTGCAAAGCTGCTAACATCTGGGAAATAATAATCAACGCCTTGACTGGTTGGGATATTCTGACCAGAGAAGAAGGTTAGATTATCGGTTGCTAAAGTTGCAATTATGGCGTTGTAATTGGTTATCAACTCTGAGACGGTAAATGTTACGTTCGGGGTTAAGAGGGAGTCTTCAACCAGAAGATCCACGTAGGATGCCGTAGTATCAAAGCCCAGGGTTGTACCGGAGACTGTTGGGACGATTCTGAAACGTATAGTCGCCTTATAGTCATCATTGGCATATGGGGTTAAGGTGCTAAACAGGGTATCAGCTTCAGTTTGAACTGCTGCTGGCAGGCGGTCATAGATAGCATCAATAACTCCAATACCCACTACAACTACAATTTCAGAAGATGAGACTATATCCAGGTCAAAATCTCTGATAACGTCGGTTGTTGTCTCAGTAAACTCACCATCGTCAGATAGCTGCTGATCTGCTTTGCCGATGATCAAATTTTCTATCTGTGATTCTGTTAGATCAACCGTATCTCCAGTGCTTGCTGCTGCAAGTGCAGCAGTTATAGTGTCATAGGTGCTCTCTGCTGCTGCCAACATCTCGGCAACAGTCGATTTGGTCTCAGGAATATCCTCAACTGAAAAACCGCCGATTGATAGTGAGAAGGTCTGGGCCACTGAGAGTCCGCCACTGTCAGTTGAGGTGATTGTGATGCTAAAGACTCCAAATACCTCACTGTCGGCATCAACAACAATTAGCTCATCACCACTAATAGCAAAGGAACTTGAGTAGTCTGTCAGGTTTGGATATGAGCCGTCAAATGATGCATCGGTCGTGATGGTGTAGGTGAAGGTGTCACAGGTTGAACCGTTGGCATCGGTTGTTGTTAAAGTGCCGATAGCCATCGAGGTCGCACGGTCCATAAATGGTAGTACTGTGCTACTCAGGGTGATGGCTGTTGGGGCCACGTTGTCCATCTCAACAATAATAGAGAAGGTTTCAGTGTAGGTGAGGCCACCACTATCTGTTGCTGTTATCTCCACAATTAGCGGGTCGGTACAGGAGATCACCAGAGACGAACCGGATTTAATCTGCAGGCTGGTGCTGTCAGTGCTGGAGAACTCAAATAGATCTTGATCAGCACCACCGGTAATAGCCAAAGTATGGGTATCACCCTCATCTGGGTCTGTTACTACCAGAACACCAACAGTCAGTGCTGTAGTTAGAGTCTCGGAAGAGGCGGCAATGGTAACAGTATTGTCTGCATTGGTACTGTTGGTGATAGCCGTTGGAGCTTCGTTGATATCATCAATAATGGTGATGGTGAAGGTCTCGGAATATGTAGCTCCATTGTCGGTTACAGTTATCTCAACCGAGTATGTCGCTTGCACAGAGTTGTCCAGAGATATACCGGCAACAAATTGCAGGCTTGTGCCGGAGATTTGGAATGAGGCCTGGTCATCACCACCAGTAATTGAGTAGGTGTGGACCAAAAAGTCAGCCTCGGTATCTGCATCGGTAGCAGAAAGAGTACCAATGGTATATGCCGAAGTGGTGTCAACACTCTCCTGCACCTCATCTTCACTTAGCTGGATATCTGTTGGCGGATCGCCAGCATCGTTTACAGTGATTATAAATGTACCTGAGGTTCCGTCTGGAGCTGTTACGGTGATGGTGTATGAACCGTTGCTGCTCTCAAAGTCAGGAGAGAAACCGTCAGCGGTCCATAGTTCATCATCGTTTCTTATCTCAAAATTTTCGCCGTCTGAGATACTGCTCAGGGTAAATACCACTGGATCGTTAGAGCCGTCGGCGGTAAAGATGTAGAACTTTCCAACATAGGTCTGGGTTGTAAGATTTTCGTCAACCGTATCGCCGATCAGCTTGATCTCTGAGCTATCGGGTATCGTAAACTCCAGTGTACTTCGGGTCATACTCGGAAAAGCCATAACCTCCCATATATAATCACCGGCAGTAAGGGTGTAGTCTGCTGTATACATACAGGTTGTTGAGGTGTCACAGCCTCCTTCGGTAGGGGATACATATTTTCGAAACAGAGCTGAAGTGGTGGTGGAGTTTCTGAACAGCTTAACCCGGTAGTTGTTGGAGCCGGACACTGCTGTCCAGATATAAGTCGGTGTGGTTGTGTATATGGTTCCAGTAGGTGCAATAGCTATATCACCCGGATCTTGGCTGACTTCGCTAGCAATAGTAAACGCTTTTGAGGCCGACTGGGTTCCAAAAGTTCCCGTCTCGCTACTGTAAGACTGAACAGTCCAGGTGTAGTCACCGTCAGCAAGGGCGATAAATGTCAGTGAGCAGAACGCCTCACCATCATCGCACTTAGCGGCAGAAGCTGTGGTGGTAGTATTCCCGGCTTCGTTGCCATTGGAGTCAGTGATAACAATTTTATAGCTGGTTGCGTTATCTGCCAAGGTCCAGGTGAAGGCTGGTGCTGCTGTTGTCTCTGTTCCGTTAGGGGTTATTGGTGTTGCCGCTCCAGGCTCTACCGCTGCATCTGCAATGGTAAATGTGGTGGATGCGGTTCCACTGGTTCGGTCATAAACAGAGTCTGTTGCCTGTACCGACCATGTGCCTTGCCCTGCTGGGAAAACCGCATTTGGGGTGACGGTACAGGTTCCAGTGCCGCTGGCACAGCCTGACGCATCGGCGGTAAGACTGCCTGAGAGGACAATAGTTCCGCTGGAGTCAACAATGTTAACGGTGTAGGCGGTTGCACCATCGACTGCACCCCAGGTAAATGTCGGTGAGGTTGAGCTCTCTTCGGCTGTACTGTTTGGTGAAACAATGGATGGAGTGTCCAGTGTTCCAATAATAGTGGTAAATGTTGACGTGCCGTAGTTACCATCCGGGGTGACTGTAATAGACCAGGTAATAGTCCCAATGCCAACATCTACGCTTGGGGTGACAAAACAGCTTCCAGTGCCGCTGCTACAGTTTGCCTGAGATGGTGTGTACTGTTCGCTGATGAGGGTAGTACCATCAGAGTTTTGTACCAACAGAGAGTACTGGGTAGCACTACTGATAGCGTCCCAGATAAAGGTCGGAGTGGTATCGGTAACTGCGTCACCTGTTGGTGCGGTGAGATTTACCGACATATCTACAGTGAAACTTTTACTACTGGAGGTGGTCCCGGTGATATTATCAACACTGTTATATGGGGATAGAGTCCATGTATATGTGGTGCCATCAACCAGTGTTGATGACGGGGTTATCGAACAGGTTCCAGAGCCAACGGCACAGCCCAGCTCGGCAACCGTATACTGTTTACTGATAACTTTTCCAACACTATCGGTTACCAGTAGCGTGTAGTGGGTGCTATATGCCGTCGCTGTCCAGGTATAGGTTGGAGTTTTGGTTTGAATTGTCCCTGATGGCGACGTTGGCGATGGTGTGGCCGGCGTATCAACTGAGGAATCGATAGAGAAGCTGACTGCACTGGATATGATTCCGTAAAGATCATCGGTAGAGTTATAAGGTAGTAGTGTCCATGAGTACTCTTTGCCGTCGGTTAGTGTTACTGCCGGGACGACGGAACAGGTATCTCCTACCGATGAACAGCCCAGGTCACTGCCCTGGTATTTTTTGCTGAACAGGGTTCCAGAGCTACTATTAATAGCCAAAGTATAGTGGCTGCTATAGGTGGTAGCGGTCCAGCTAAAAGTTGGGGTTGTGGTTGTTGCCGCACCAGTACCGGAAGGAGATGCCGGTGTTGGCGTTGCCGGTACATTGGTTGAGACAACTACGCTAAAAGCAACTGTACTTGAGTCGGCGCCGGTTAGGCTATCGGTGCTGTTGTATGGTGTTAGTTTCCAAGTATAGGCCAGTCCGTCGGTTAGCTCGGAGGCCGGTTTAACAGAACAGGTTGTCCCTACAGTAGAACAGCCCAGATCACTTGCACTGTACTTTGTGGAGATTATAGTCCCCAAACTATTCATTACAGTCAGGGTGTAGTGGGTGCTGTTTGTCGTTGATGTCCAGCTATAAGTTGGTGTTATTGATGAAGCTGTTATCGCTGGCGATGTTGGTGTCGGGGTGGTTGGTACATTAACTCCAACCCTGAAACTTAATGAATCAGATGCAGATCCAGAGGTAGCAGTTGCACTGTTATAGGGTATGAGGGACCAGGTGAAGTCCGTATTGTCGTTAAGGGTTGTGTCCGGGGTTATGGAACATGTGCCCGATCCTACCGAGCAGCTCAATTCGGCCACACTATATAGCTTGCTGATTACTATGCTGGATGCACTATTAAGCACTATCAGGGTGTAGTGGGTGGTGTTTGCCGATGCATTCCAGCTAAAAGTCGGGGTAGTGTCGGTAATGTTGCCAACTGGCGATGCTGGAATCGGTGTCTCTGGGGTTGTATCGTTGATATCAACCGTGAAACTCACCGAGCTGGATGTAGTTCCTGATATGCCGGCACTACTGTTGTATGAGAGCAGTGTCCATGAGTAGGTGCTGCCGTCGGTAAGGGTAGTGGTCGGAGTAATGGAGCAGGTTCCTGATCCTACACTGCAGCCCAACTCACCAATATTATACTGTTGGTTGTGGACCACGGTTGACGTGCTGTCAGTCACCACCAATGTGTAGTCGGTGCTATACTCTGTTGCTTCCCAGCTATAGGTTGGCAGGGTAAGTGATGTTGTGCCAGACGGTGATAGAGGGGTTGGGGTTCCCGGTGTGTCCAGGACTACGGTAAAATCAATGCCGCCGGATTCGGTTCCGGTAACTGCCCCGTCACTGTTATAGGGTATAAGTTTCCAGGTGTAGGTTGTGCCAGCAGTAAGGGCGGTTGTCGGGGTGGCAAAACAGGTACCTGTTCCCACTCCACAGCCAAGATCAGTAGTGCTGTATTGAGTGGATATTATTTCGTTAGAGTTGCTGTCGGTAACCACCAAAGTATAGTGGGTGCTGTAATCTGTAGCCAGCCAGCTATAAGTTGGAGTTGTCGATGAAGTTGTGCCTAAAGGAGCCAGTGGTGATGGAGTAACTGGGGTATTGATAGTGATGACTACATTAAAATCAACGCTGCTGGATATGGTTCCGGTAACAGGACCATCACTGTTATAGGGGAGCAGGGTCCATGAGTATGCTGTGCCATCGGTTAGGGCTGTGTCTGGTGTGATGGAACATGTAACCCCGGTATCACAGCCAAGCTCGGCATTGCTGTACTTCTTGTTGATAATGGTATTTGACCCACTATCAGTCACCACCAAGGTGTAGTCGGTGCTGTTTGCTGTCGCTGTCCAGGTATATGTTGGTGTTGTGGTGGTAGTCTCCCCGGATGGTGACGAAGGTGTTGGTGTCGATGGGGTAATTGCAACCGAAAAATTGGTCTCGTTGGAGATGGTTCCGGTTATCTCGTCGTTACTGTTATAGGGCAGAAGTGTCCAGGTGTAGTCGGTGCCGTTATTTAATGATGTCGATGGGGTGACGGAGCAGGTTCCAGTTCCTACATCACAGCCCAATTCGTCGACAGTGTACTGTTTATTGATGACCTCAGTTGCAGAATCATCTTTTACCACCAGTGTGTAGTGGGTGCTGTATTCAGTAGCACTCCAGCTATAAGTTGGTGTTTTTGTTGTTATATTGCCTGATGGTGAAGCAGGTGTCGGTGTTCCTGGCGTGTCTATAGTCACCTGGAATGTAGCAGCATCGGATACTGTGCCGCTTAGGGAGTCTGTGCTGTTGTAAGGGAGCAGCGTCCAGGAGTAGCTTTCACCGATGGAGAGAGTTACAGCCGGAGTAATGGAACAGGTTCCAGAGCCTACTTCACAGCCTAACTCACTGACATTATACTGTTGACTTATTACAGTGCTGCTACTGCTGTTTACTACCAGTGTGTAATCAGTGCTGTTTGCTGTTGCTGCCCAGCTATACGTTGGTGTGGTATCAGAGGTTGTCCCTGCTGGTGATGCCGGCGTCGGTGTGTCTGGAGTGACAACTTCAGCATTAACGGTAAATGAAATACCTGTTGACTCTGTACCTGAAGAGGTGGTCCACGGTGTGGTGTACCAGGTGTAGTCACCGTCCAAGAGAATCAGGGTTGGTTCGACACTACAGTTTCCTGCACCACTGCTACAACCGGCAGCAGATGCCGAATACCACTTATTGTGGATGTTAGAGCCGCTGCTGTCGGTTATTCTGAGTTTGTAATAGGTTGCTAAGGAGGTGGCACTCCAGACGTATGCCGGTGTTGACTCAGTTATGGTTCCGCTCGGTGATCCTCCGGTAGATGTGGAAGAGTTTACCAGGGTAAAGCTCTCCTCCATAACAGTACCAATACCAGCACTGCTATATGGGGTGGCTGACCAGGAGTAGACCCCAACATCATAAGTAGTGGTAGAGGTGACAGAACAGCTTCCTGTACCGCCACTACAGTTGGCATTTGCTGCTGTATACCAGCGATTAAAGTAGGTAACAGAGCCGCTGGAGTTGAAAACCTTGAGTTTATAGTATGTTGAGTTGGCAACTGCTGGCCACTCAAAAGTTATTGTCGTTGGGGTAGTTGCCTCAGTCAGGGTTCCTGCTGGGCTTAAATCTGACGATGCACTTAGATCAACAGCAAAAGCTACCGAACTGGATGTGGAGCCGGTGATGGCGTCATCACTGTTATATCCGGTCAGAGTCCATGAGTATGAAGTGCCATCGGTCAGGTTGGTGGCTGGGGTGATGGAGCAGGTTCCCGAGCCAACCGAACAGCCCAAATCACCAGTGCTGTATTGGCTGTTGATAATGAGGTTTGTACCGTCGGTTACTACCAGGGTGTAATAGTTGCTATTATCGGTTGCCGTCCAGCTATAGGTAGGCGTTAATGTTGTTATTGTTCCCGATGGTGATGTTGGGGTTGGTGTTCCCGGAGTCAGGCTCGACGTATCAACGTTAAAGTCTACCGAGCTTGAGGTAGAGCCGGTTACATCATCGGTACTGTTATATGGAGTTAGGGTCCATGAATATGATGTACCGTCAGTCAGGGTGGTGGTTGGGGTTATGGAGCAGGTTCCCGATCCTACTGAACAGCCTAAATCACTGGTGCTATATTGGGTATTGATGATAGTTGACGTGCCGTCGCTCACCACCAAGGTGTAGTGGGTGCTATTTTCAGTAGCGGTCCAACTGTAGGTTGGCGTAGTGTCGGTTATAGCTCCAGATGGTGTGGTTGGAGTTGGTGTTCCCGGTGTGGTGTCCTCGGCATCAGATACCACAAAGGCTATGCCGTCAGACTCTGTTCCTGCTGAAGAGGTCCACGGCTTTGTGTACCAGATATATGAACCGGTAGATAGAATCAGGTTTGGTGTCAGGCTACATGTGCCAACTCCGCCGCTACAACCTGAAGCGTCAGCAGTATACCACTTTTTATGGATATCCGAGCCACTGCTGTTGACTACCCTAAGCTGATAATAGGTTGCTGAAGAGGTGGCAGACCACTGGTAGGTTGGGGTGGTGTCGGTTGTTGTGCCGCTTGGCTCGCCAGAGCTGGTCTCAGTTGAATTTTCCAGAGCAAAGACTGCACTTGTCGAAGTGCCAAGTCCACTGCTGCCATAGGGGGTAATATTCCAGGAGTAGGTTCCAGCATTAAATGTGGTGGTTGGGGTGGCAGTACATGATCCGGTACCACTACTACAGCCTATATCTGTTGCCGGATACCAGAGACGAAAATACTGTGTAGAGCCGGAAGTGTCGGTAACTTCTAATTTATAGTAGGTAGCACCAGAAGATGCTGCCCAGGTAAAATCTATTGAAGCAGGGGTTGTTGTCTCAGTTATGGTTCCTGTGGGCGAGGTAAGAGTAACTGCATCGGGACCAGCAACGGCCTCCAATGGATTAAACAGGGCTGCGACCAGACATATGGTCAGCACCCATGTAGCTCTTAATAATCTCTCTGCGCCCATTTTACCTGTTATATGCTCCAAACTAAATTTAGCTAGATCTCTTGCCTTATTAGGCTAGAGTTGTGGAAACCAGTTCCAATTGCAGTTTGATATTTTAGTAGCCATACAAAAAATTATACACACAAGTTCTTTAAATACAACACAATTTTTATAACTTAACGTGACAGTATTTAACACAATCCCACAATTGTCACTATCGGCTAATTGGGGTAAAATCTTGAATCATCTCTGCCACTGTACGACAAATCAGTTACCTGTTTTTCTATAAACTGTAAAAAAAATGATCACTCCCAAGCGGGATATTCTCTATCCCAAGTCTTTTGTTCAACAAATCATGCCACGCCTCACCAATCTGTAACTATATGATACAGTGATGTTTTGTCAGTTTGTTGCCAGAGTTGTAAGGTTAAAATATACCACTCTTGGCAGCTATAATCATAACTGATATAAATCCGGCTGCTAATAAGGTATGCACAATCCGTGCGAAGTAAGATGGTTTTTTGAAAAAGAGCTTTTAATGTTAGAAGGCTTTATTGAAATATAGAGTTTGGCGTAGATGTTGGTGAAGCTAAATTTGTTTATTGTTTTATATCTGTTAGCTAACTCAAAAAGTATGTTTCATGGTGTTTCAACTGGCAATAAAAATAAATTGCAAATTTAATAACTATCACCTCTTGGCAATAGCTGTTATCTCCATTCTCAAGAGCTATTTATTCCGGTATTGAGGCAGAATTTTCCTCAACTATGGCAGTGTAAGGGTTGTTTGGGGCAGGGAGGCTTTTTAGTATTGCAAGAGACTTGGCATAGTAGCTTTTTGCACTATCAGTGTCGCCACTGCGTTGATAGAGTTTTGCCATGTCGTTATAACTGATTCCCAAGTCTTGGTGATTTGTCCCAAGATTTTTTTCCTGAATTGCGATGCCGGCAAGTTGATTGGTAATGGCTTTAGAGTACTCTCTGTTTTTCTGATAAATCGAGGCTAAATTCAGATAGCTATTGCCAAGTGAGAGATCTGAAGAGTCGGAAAGGTCGACTTTGATTGCGATGGCCTCATTCATATATTGAATAGCTTCTGCATACCTTTTCTGGTTGGCAACTGCTGAGGCAAGGTTGTGCTTGACCGCAGCGGCCTCAAGGCTGCCAGTATTATAATGATTAAGTAAATTTACCAGCAGGTTTTCTGCCTCCACATAGTTACTCTTTTTAAATGCTTCATAAACCAGTGCTATAGTATTGTTTTTAATTGTTGGTTCTGGAAACGGCTTTTCCACCCAGGTGGTTATCTTCACCTCCTCTAGCTCTACCGGAGGGCTGGTTACTGTATTGTCTCCATAGTTTTCATTGAGGAAGTCAAGATCAATTTGGATCTGTTTGGAACTATCCTCGGCAGTATCAGATGTTGTGTCGTTGTTAGCCTCTTCCAGGGCCTCCTCCAACACCTCTACTGCTCCATCTGTATCACCGTTGTCAGATAGTAGTTTGCCCAACTGTCTGAGTATTGCGACAACATCAATACTGTTAGTACCGTTAGAGACGCTATTTTCCTTCTTCGCCTCTGCAACAGCATCACGTAGTGTTGTTACAGCTTTTTTATGCTGACCACTCTCTTGCAGAGCTGTGCCAAGCTTGCGGAGCAGGCCGACCCGCTTTTTTGTCTCCTCTTCTGGGATAAGCTTTAGTGCCTCTTCATAATTTTTTACCGCTTTTTCAGGATCGGAAACTCCCATGTTTAGATCAGCCAAGATCAACTGAATTGCGATAGCGTTGCTAAAAGCATCATCTTTTCCATTTGTCGTATTTTTTGCCTGATCAATAAACATTGCGTAGATTCTATTCAGCAGCACTTCGGCAGATTTCAGGTTGCCGCTTTTCAGAGCTGCACGGGTTTTTAGAAATAGAGATATCATCTCCTCACTGTTGAAAGAGATTACTGCCAGCTTGGTTATAATTTTCTGCATATCCATCTGTACAGGCAGTAATTGCCGGGAGGGTTTGGTTAGAGATGTTCTCTGTTTTAAAAAATTGGCCCGTACCTGTTCCTGTTTGGCTAACCGTTCAGCAATTTCTTTCTGTTCCTTGGTGAGCTGGGCAGACATTAGAGGCCAAAGCGTTGCTCCAAGAGCAAGCAGGGTCGCCAGAATGGGAGCAATCTTGGCAGAGGTACTGCTCTGTGTTAAGGCTTGTATGGTATTGTCAACTGAGAAGAGAACAATCATGCCACCGACAATAGTGGTGACTATTCCTGAAATAATAATTTGATCCATCGCTGCTTTTGGAGCGATGAGTGGAAATAGTGAGACGGAAGCAGCAGTAATAGTGGCAAGCAGACCCAAAGCCATCATAATCTTGCCGGATAGATGATATGTCAACCGCATTGAGATTACCCTTCTGTCTACTCTTTATATAGCCCTGCCTTTTAGGTGGAGTAATAAAGAATCGGTCAATCTTTCTTTAACTTGAGAGTTATCTTCTTCTCTCTCTTCTCTTTAGTAGAGATTTTTTCCATCATTTGAGTATGGACCGCCGGAGTGGCAGCGACAACCTCACCACTGTTGAGAAAACCACTACCACCCTTAAAGTCCGTTATGAAGCCGCCAGCCTCGGAGACAATGATAGCTCCTGCAGCGATATCCCAGCGTGAGAGTCCCGACTCCCAAAAACCGTCATAACGGCCTGCAGCAACGTAGGCTAAATCCAGGGCGGCACTTCCCTGTCTGCGTATTCCGCGACACTCTTTAAATATAGAGCTGAAGGTTTTCAGGTAGCTCTCCAGGTCGGCTTTCTCTCTATGTGGAAAGCCGGTAGCTATTAAAGAGTCTTTTAAGCTTTGGGATTTGCTGGTGCGGATTCGGTAGTCATTAAGAAATGCCCCCCGGCCATTCTCGCCGACAAACATCTCGTTACGCATGGGATCAAAAACCAGGCCGCCAATAACCTTGCCATTTTCAGCCAGGGCGATGGAGATAGAGAAGTGGGGAATGCCGTGGATGAAGTTGGTTGTGCCGTCAATGGGATCAATTATCCAGCAGAACCCTCTCTTGGGTAGGGAGCCGCCACTCTCTTCAGCTAAAACTTTATAGCTTGGATAAGAGCCTTTTAGCTGCCGGATAATCTCCTCTTCGGTCTCAACGTCAGCATCAGATACCAGATCGTTATGGCCTTTTTTGTTTGGTGAAAGCTCATGGCGGTTTTCAAAACGGTCGGTTAGCCGTTTCGAAACAGAGCGAGCCGTACGTACAGCAATATGCATTTGTGGGGAGAGATTCATGAAATATCCGAGTAAGAGCAGAGAAAACCCAATAAGTGCTAACTTTAACATGGTTGCCCCCCATAATCTAGATAGTCCATAGACCCAGCCGAGTGGAGTCTGTCTCTGAAGAGCGGTAACATTTTCCCTTTGTGGAAAAATTGGGTGAATTTTGCCTGGTAGCAGGCCGGTTTTTACCCTGGAAAAAAGGCGGTTTTTCACCTTTTGAGTGGTTAAATTGAGAAGAAAGTATAAAAAATAGAATAGATACAAGTTAATGAAATCATATGGTAAATCTAGTTGGTTCTGCAAAATGTCCAGCAGTTTGAATCAGTAGAAAAATTCCTTGGCACACCCTCTGCATTATTCCTGGTGACGGTACAGTTGATACCGGGCTTTAAAACCAAATTTTTTTAACTGCAACTTGGAGATTTTGGGCTATGGGACTTACCAGCCTGCTGAGCGTTTCTAAACAGGGACTATTTGCTTCCCAAGGAAACCTACAGACTATTTCACATAACATTGCAAATGTTAATACGCCTGGATACTCACGCCAGACAGCTAACCTAGAATCTACTCCAGGTGATTTGGGTAACCCTATTGGTAATGGTGTGCGGATATCAGAAGTTACCCGCCAGTATGACCAGTTGATTCAACGTCGTGAGGAGTTGGGTGTGGCTGAGGTTGGCCGCCTTGAAACCCGTGACCGTTTCCTGGGCATGATTGAGAATGTATTCAATGATCTCGATGGTGACGGCCTCTCCCAGCGTTTAGAATCATTTTATACCTCTGCTGATAACTTAGCCGACAACCCTACCAATACAGTTGGTCGTGAAGAGCTTGTTGTTAAAGCTGATTCACTGGCTAGATATTTTGATGATATGGATGAGTCTCTCTCTGAGGTGGCTTTGCCGATTGATCAAGAGATAAGCCTTGTCCTTGATGATATCAATGTCCGTCTTACTGCTCTTAGAGATATCAACAGCACTATTGTTGCCAATGATAACACCCATCCTGCTCTTGATCTTAAAGATCAACGGCGGCAGATGGTTCTTGAGTTGGGACAAATTATTGATATCCGTACTTTTGAGCTACCAGGTGATGGTTTGCAGATTGTTACCTCACAGGGGCAAGAGTTGCTGGTTGACACGGTATATGCTGCCGAGTTCAAGCGAAGTGCAGATGTTGATGTAAACGGTTTTATGGGTATTGAGGTTGGCGGCAGGGAGTTCGGCATTAACGGTAAGATTGCCGGCGGTAACTTAAAAGGACTTTTAGAGATAAGGGATGAGGTTCTTTACGGTACCGATGGTTACATCACCCGACTGGAATCTATTGCCGATGAGGTCCGTTTTCAGGTCAATAAAATCCACTCTCAATCGGTAAACCAGAATCTATATACAGCTCAGACCGGTATTATTGAGCTTGGCGGTAACCTGGATACAGCAATTTCCAGCCTGATTACCGACTCCTCAGATACAAATTATAATAATGCTCCAGTTGATCTAAGTCGGGTTGTGCCTGGTACTATTACCTTCGCATCAGGTGTTGATGAAGATAATTTAACAACTGTCTCCACCGTTAATATCACCACAAATATGACTTTAAGAGAAATTAAAGATGCCATAAACAATTCTGGCGCTGTTAATGCATCTATAATTTCGGAAGGTGATGAACAGTTCCTGGAAATTGAGGCCCCTTCAGGCAGGCTTTTTGGCGTAGCTTCTGATACTAGCAACGTTTTAGCTGCTTTGGGAGTGGGTGGAATATTCAGTGGCACAGGTTCAAATGATATGGCAGTAAGTGCCGACTTGATGGCGGATTCTAAACTTTTAGGTATTGGTCAGCTCAATGTCGACGATTCAACTGACCCGGTAACAGTAACTTTTGATGATGGACATAGTGGTGGAGCATTAGCTCTAGGGGCTCTAAGAAACTCTAAATTTACCATTGATGGAGATACCACCACAATTACCGGACATTACGCCAGACTGGTTGGTGAGTTGGGTTCACTGGTTCGGCAAGATAAAGAGAGTTTAATAGCACAGACATCAGCACAGAATTTTATTAGTGATCTGCAAGAGTCAATATCTGGTGTCTCACTTGAAGAAGAGTTGACCGACTTGATTCGGTTCCAGCGAGCTTTCCAAGCCTCCAGTAAAATGGTCGGTGTCGCTGATGAGTTGATGCAAACCATTATTTCAATGGTTTAGCATCCTTATAAAAGGATAAGGCAATGCGTGTTACAAGCAATTTAATGTTCAGCAACGGAATGACAGCTCTGCAAGACAAGCAGCAGGAGTTGATGGCAGTCCAAGAGAAATCGCTTTCTGGTAATGAGATCAACCGTCCTTCAGATGATCCAACCAGCGTCTATCGGCACATGCTTTTTTCCGCCGATCTCTCTGGTGTTCAGAGCCTGATGCACACAACAGAGTTTGCATCACAGCGGATATCGTTAGCTGACGATCAGCTTGGACAGATGCATGAGCGGATGTTGGAAGCCCAAGAGTTGGTAATGAAGATGTCTGGCAGCTCAGTTGGCGGACAACCAGAAATTTTAAAAGCTGCATCAGAAGAGGCAGAGGCGATTTATCAGGAGCTGATGACCAATATCAATACAGAGCTGGATGAGGTGCCAATTTTTGGTGGTGGCCGGACCCGTTCTCCATATAACGCTGATATTGTCGATGCAACTGCTGTTCGGGTACAGGCTAATGGTGAAGGCAGTCTGTCCATGGCAAATACCAATATAAAAGCGATTGTTGATGAGGAGAATAGCCTCTCTGATCTGCCTTTAAGTGTAAAAGTTTCATATCAATCCTCTGATGATGAGTATGAGGTTGATATCAACGGTATCAAACAAGAGCCTAACGTAGTGGCAACTGGAAACCCTGCAACTCTAGATCTTGGTAACGGCCTGACTTTGGAGATGGGGGCAACACCTGAAAATGGAGATGTTTTCTACTTTGAAGTAGTTGCCGCATATCAAGGTGGTACAAAGGACCGGGAGGTGCAGGTTCTCAATGGCCGTACCCTGCCTGGAAACTCTACAGCAGAAGAGATCCTGGAAGGGAGCGGCAGTGCCGGACGGGGCGTTAATGTTCTCGGAGCAGTTGCTGCACTAAGAGGTGCGTTACTAAGAGGCGATACAACCGAGGTAGCGGTACAGTTGGACAGAATTCAAGAGGGTAGGGCACAGATCTCCGATCTTCAGGCCATATCCGGTATCAGGGTGACTCAGGTCAATGCAGTTAATGAGACTTTGGCACTGAATGAGTCCTCAATAACAGAAATGAAGGCGACCAATGTGGAAGCCGATTTGGTAGAGGTATTGAGTAAGTTGGAGCAGACCTCACAGGCGATGCAGGTAATGACGATCACTGAGCGTCAGGTTCTGAATACATCTTTAATTGATTTTATTCGTTAGTATTTTGATAGTGGAGAAAGTAGATATGGAAATTCATGGAACCCGGTTTGGAGTCCTGGAATTTAATGAGGATGAGATTATTGTGATAGAAGATGGACTACTTGGTTTTCCATTGAGCAAAAATTTCCTCCTATTTCCTTACGGTCAAGACTCCTCTTTTTTCTGGCTGCAGTCAGTTGATGAAGCTGAGATAGCTTTTATTGTAGTCAACCCCTTTGATTTCTTCTCTGATTTAGAGTTTGAAATTGATGATGCGGATGCCGAAGTATTGGATCTTGGCCGGAGTGAAGATGTAGAGACCTTCACCTTGGTTACTATTCCTGAGGGCCGCCCGGAGGAGATGAGAACCAACTTGGCAGGACCGGTGATTGTCAACACCATAAACCGCAAGGGCAAGCAGGTTCTTCTTAAAGGATTCTCACCACGCCAGCCACTAATACCAGGTGAATTGCGTGCTAAGTATCTTCGAGAAACGATTGACAAAATTGGACAAAAAAAGCAGCAGCGTAGGAATCAGCGTCAAGATAAAAAGCGCTCGGCACCATTACAGGTTGCTACAGCTAGCTAATTAACTATTCAGCACAACAAGAGAACAGTTTGAGAGGACTAAGTTATGCCACTCTATATCAATACTAATGTAGCCTCATTAAACGCCCAGAGGAATTTGCTTTCATCCTCCGGTGAACTTAATAAGGTTTTTGCCCGGTTGTCTTCAGGGCTACGTATCAACTCCGCTGGAGATGATGCAGCCGGTCTGGCCATTAGTAACCGGATGACTGCGCAGGTTCGTGGTTTGACCCAATCGATACGGAATGCAAATGACGGCATCTCAGTCTCTCAGGTTGGTGAAGGAGCATTGGACGAAACCAGTAATATGCTGCAACGGATCAATGAGCTTTCGGTTCAGGCGGCCAACGGAACCAACAGTGATTCAGACCGGGAAAACCTACAACAGGAGATCACCCAGCTTCTAGCTGAAATTGAGCGGATCGCCCAAGAGACAGAGTTTAACAACTGGGCGGTACTTGACGGTGAGACCGATCCGTTGGTTTTCCAGGTGGGTGCCCGTGAGGGGCAGACCATTACTGTAGAGCTTGCTGACGCAACAGCTAATACTCTGATGGCCCAGCCGCAACTGGCAGATCCAAACAGCACAGAGGGTATATATAACCCAAAAATTGACGGCTTGCGGATGACCGCTGCTGATACAATGTTGGAAGGCAGCAGACTGTTTAACTCAACTGCGGCAAAACTGATTCATGTTCTTGCCAACGCTACAGAGTCAGATAGCCAGATCGGAACATCTACCTCTGATAATGTTGCCAGCAACATGTTTACCATTTTGGGTGGTGATACAACTGATACACTTACAACAGCACTGGAGAGTGCCCTTGAATCTCCATCGCAGCTAATGCAGTCACTGATTGATCTTGGCGATCAACCAACTACACCAACTGTTGATAACATAACCGAAGAGATTATAGCTGAGGTTATGACCGGTTGGGATAGTAACGGAATTTCTGCGGCACAAACTGCGGTAAAAGCAATTGTTGATGCTGGTATTAATGATGAAGACTCAGTATCTACCCTGGCTGCTGCAATTAAAGCGGCAACAATTACCTATGATGATGCTTTCGGTACTACACACACCAATGAAGCTATTGATATCAGTGAGACTGAAGCAGAGATGCTGGCTGCTGCTGCTTATGGTATGCAGGGTTTGACCTCTGACGGCTCTACCGGAATATCTGGTGGTGGATCTTTAGACAATGCAATAAGTGCTCTTGTCGGTGTTGAGACAATTATGTCCACCGATTCTGATGTTACCTCAGAGCAGGCACGGGTTATTGCTGCTGGAACTTATGCTGCAAAAAAGAGTTACTCAACATCAGAGAATGTCCCTTCTGACTATCAGGAGTTGGCAGGTGATTCTACCGGTTTAATTGTCAAATCAAGTTCGGTTAGTACCGTGGTAGATGATGCCATTCAAGGTGCAACGATTGGTGGAGTCGTGATTCCGCCAAGGGTTGATGATGTACCAGTTGGCAATATCATGGATGTGATCGAATCTTTTGATAAAACCATCAGTGAGAACAAAGAGATCGAAGAGATTGCCAAGGCAGCAGTTGCTGCTGATCAGAGTGGCAGGTTGACACTGGCTGAGGCAAAAATTATTGCCGCTGCCGGACTTGCGGCCTCCCAGCCTAGTGGTACGGTTGCCAAGGCTGCTACTGCAGCTAAAGAGATGTCTCTGGTTCTTAATGCCCGTGACGCAGCAGCGGCTGCGGCAGGTTATCCTGCTTCTGGTGAGTTGATTACGGTTCCAGACTGGATGATTGATACAACAGGCTCCAACAGCTTTCCGCCTAATCCATTGATCGACGTTACCGGGGCATCAATTCCAAGTGATCCGACCCTGCCGTTCGATCCGCCTCAGACTGATGATACAAACCCGGCGTTGAATGGACAAGATGCTGCTGCCAGGATGATAACCACAACTTTACAAGCTCTGGACCGGGTCTCAAGCATTCGTGCTGAGTTAGGTTCGATTCAAAACCGTTTTGAAGCCAATATAAGCAACCTATCCAATGTGGTGGAGAATGTATCAGCTGCCAGATCAAGAATTCTTGATGCTGATATCGCCTTGGAGACTGCTAACTTAACTAGATTGGCTATTATGCAACAGGCCGGGACCGCTATTTTGGCCCAGGCCAACCAGCAACCTCAACTAGCCTTGCAGTTGTTAGGCTAAGTAGGGGAATTCGTCGAAATTCCACTTCGAACCCTCCCGTCGAAGTGGAGTTTCTGACGGACCTGGTAGGGAAAAATTGCCAGTGGGAGGCAGATTTTACCAGTTTTTCAATATAGGGTTTGATCTGTAAGTAGTTAATTCTAGGTATATCAGGATTTTTAATTGTTGGCACACTCAATGCATTATTGTCTGTAAAGCAAGTTAGTTTGTGTCAGAAGATTGGTTGATAAGAAGTTGAAATGGGCATCTCGTATTGTGGGCGTTACAAAAGCGTACTGGTATGCGGGTATATGAAACAGATTTGTTTCTAACACAGTAATGGAGAATTATGATGGAGGTTCAAAATACGAGGTTTGGCACGCTGCAGGTAGATGATGATGAGATTATCTCTTTGGATGGTGGATTAATGGGGTTTCCCATGAGCACCAAATACATCATGTTTCCATATGCAGAGGACTCCTCCTTCTTTTGGTTGCAGTCTATGGAGGAGCCGGAAATCGCATTTATTGTTGTAAATCCATTTGATTTCTTTAGTGATTTGGTATTTGAAGTAAGTGACGAAGATGCAGCTAGTATCAGTTTGGAACGAGGTGAGGATGTGGAGATCTTCACACTGGTTACCATCCCCGACGGATCACCAGCGGAGATGAGAACCAACTTGGCCGGTCCGGTTGTCGTGAATATTAATAATCGGCAAGGACGTCAAATTTTGGTTAAAGAGTTTTCCCCGAGGCAGGCTCTAATTCCAGATGAAATGAAGAACACTGTATTTCGGCACATAGATAAAAAAGTAGCTAAAATAAAACCACAGCAACAGATAGCTGTATAATTTAGCTGCAGACAAAAACATTAAGAAAAGGGGGTTTTATGCCACTATTAATCAATGGAGAACATGTTTCTCAACCTGGATATGCTACTCCTGGTCACGCTCCAAAAAAGAGTTTTGGCCGGATTGTTTCTGGCATGAAAGTTACCAATGTAGAAGCAGATTCTGTAGGTATGAGTAAGTTTATGCAGAATATGTCATTAATGTTTAAGCAGGATCGAGTTAATAAATTTGGAGCCGAGGACGCGGTTCTTTAATAAAATCACCCAGTATAACCAACAGAGTTTGGTAGAAGCTGGAGACCATTGCTCCCAAAGAAGGGGAATAAGCCATGCCTTTGTATATTAATACCAATGTTTCTTCACTAAATGCGCAACGCAATTTGATGAAGTCTTCCAATGAGTTAAGCACAACTTTTGCTAGATTGTCATCTGGACTTCGGGTTAACTCGGCAAAAGATGATGCTGCCGGACTTTCAATTTCAACCAGGATGACCTCCCAGATCAAAGGGTTGAATATGGCCATCAGGAATGCCAACGATGGTGTATCCATGGCCCAGGTTGCTGAGGGTGCTCTTGCTGAGACGACCAACGCTCTGCAACGGATTCGTGAGCTGGCTGTACAGTCTGCCAACGGAACCTTGGTTGATGATGACCGTAAAGATGTTGATGAAGAGGTGCAACAGCTTCTCTTGGAGATTGAACGTATTGCTACCCAGACAGAGTTTAACACTATGTCTATGCTGGATGGTAACTTTAACGACATGCAGATCCAGACTGGTGCATTCTCAGGACAAGATATCACTTTCTCTATCGGAGGGATGACTACCTCAGCATCTCATTTGGCAGTTGGCAACCTAAACGTTTCAACTGTGGCAAATGCCCAATCTACCATGATGCAAATTGATGTTGCACTGGGTAGTGTATCTGATTTGCGGGCTACCATGGGTGCTGTGCAGAACAGATTTGAAGCAGTTATTGCCAACCTCTCCAATGTGGTTGAGAACATGTCTGCTGCCCGTTCACGGATCATGGATGCCGATATTGCTCAAGAGACAGCAAATCTGACTCGGAGTGCGATTTTGCAACAGGCTGGAACTGCTGTGTTGGCTCAAGCTAACCAACAGCCACAGTTGGCCTTGCAGCTTCTTGGTTAATACCAGGCTTAATGCTGTATGGAGTTGAGTGAGTAGTTTTATCAAACATTGTTGCCGCTGCTTTGCGATGGAATGTGTAGTGGGTAGCATAGAGCCCGAATGGAGGTTGCTATGACCGCAACTGTTGCGGGGGAAAGTTTTGACGGAATGGATTCTGGGTTTGATTATAGTGGTGACCTGGAGTTGCTGGAAGGTTTGGTCCACGAGGTCAATAACTCATTGGAGAGATTGGCTGAGATTAATCTGCAAGGAGGGGGCCAGGATAGTGCAAGAGAGTCCCAAGCAGGGGCGGAGAGTGGGCAGGTGGACAATGTGCTACGCTTCTTGCCCAAAGCCGATGTGGAGGATCTTGCCCAGCGTGTAAGTGCCATTGAGGGTCTACTCCTGAAGTGAGTAGTGGATCCAGGGGCAATTTAAAGGAGCAGGACAATGGGTAGTAATTTTGCAGTTGGAGGGTTAGCGAGTGGATTGCCGTCTGATATAGTCGACCAGTTAATGGCGACTAAACAGCAGCGTCTTAAAGCTTATGAAAGGGATACAAACTTTTACTCCAACCAAAAAAGTGCTTTTGGTGATTTGCAGACCAAACTGTTGGCGCTCTCCAGTATATCAGAGACGCTACAGGATGAGACAGCATGGGCTCCTCACACAGCTACCAGTTCTAGTACTGATATAATTACAGTTGCTGCGGATAGTACTGCTGTTGCTGGTACTCATCAGGTAGAAATTTCTCAATTGGCGACTGGCAATACAGTGATATCTGCTGGTGGAGTAACAAGCTCTACTGACTCGATAGACACTATAACTACCTTCTCATTTGACTATAATGGGCAAAATTATACCAATACAGATTTTGGTATCGCAAGTGGAGATACTTTAGCTGATATTGCTACAACCCTTAGCAGTTACGACTATAAAAACTCATCTGGTGAATCTGAAGATGGAATCAGTGCCAGTATTCTTTTTGACGGCACAAACTACCGGTTGGCTTTGGCTGCCAAGGATCAAGGGGCTTATGTTAGAAGCAGTACAGGCTCTACAACCACAAGCCGTATTGCCAATCTTGAAGTAACATTGGACTGGGCAACCAGTGGAAATGACTGGGATACAGCTAAAACTACCCCCTCATCAGGGGTATCGTTTACAGGCTCCACCACAGCAACAGATACAATTACCTCTATTGCTGACGGTGTTTTTGAGTTTACCTATGACGGCGTGACATATGATCTGGATGCTGCTGACGATGTTGCAGGTACCAATGTCCAATTGAAAACATCAGATGGTAGTGCTCTGGTTGCTGGCACATCAACACTTGCTAATTTGGCAGAGGCTATAACATATACCGTACCAAATATGACCGCTAGTGTGGTTAACAACGGTACTACCAACTTTTTGGTAATGGATGGCTCAAAAGCCTCGTCGCCAATCACTGGTATTACCACCGCAATGACTGTAGGTACCACTGCGATAAACACCTATTCGGCAGGGTTTTTTCAGAGTGACGAGGGTCAGGATGCGAAGTTAACCGTTGATGGTCTATCAAGTATCTATAGCTCTAGCAATGTTGTGGATGAGGTGTTGCCAGGTGTGGCAATGACCATCCAGGCGGTTACAACAGCGGCTATTACTGTAACTGTTGCAGATGACCCCACTACCTTGAAAGAGACTTTGGGTACTTTCACAACAGCGTACAACGATGTAATCGATTTTATAAATGCCAATAAAGAGACGACTTTTGCCGGTTCAACCCTGGCTCGAAGTGTCATCTCCCAGATGCGGTCGGTACTAAATACCTCGACCCACAAGGCTGATGCTAGTGGAGATATAATTACTCCCTATTCAATCTTAGCGGAGATGGGTCTTAGGACCAATCAGCAAACTGGTAAAATTAGCTTTGACAGTACATCTTTAGACGACGCACTAGAGAATAGTTTTTCTGCTCTTACCAGTATTTTCACCAACACCCAGACCAAAGTTGGGACCGGTAATAACGCTGGTGTAGCTTACCGTTTTGAAGACCTGATTGACTCCATGACCGATAGTGTTAGCGGTTCACTTACAGGTCGAAGTGATGGATTGCAGGCCCGTATTGATAGTTTGGCAGACAGTATTGAGAGAGAGAACCGCCGTCTGGAGATTGTCCGGGAGAGGTTGACCAAAAAATTTGCCAGTTTAGAGCAGTTGGTAAATAGCATGAACGCCTCTGGAAGTGCTCTTAGTAGTGCAATGGCTCAATTGCAATAGGTATTGTTTTATTTAATTGTTGGTATGTATGAACAATCAAAGAAAGGTAAAAGAGATGAATGTGGAAACAGTTGATTCACCAACTCCAGAGCAGGTTCCTTCCGGTTTGGATGTGCTGATCCAGCTTTACGAAGGATGTATCAAATTCCTTGATGAGGCAGCGGTTGCATGTGAAGAAGGCCGAGTAGAAGATTTTAATGATCGCCTGCTCCGTGGTCGTCGTATTATTGAGCATTTTCAGAGTACCCTCAATTTTGACGATGGCGGACCGGTTCCGAATCAGTTAAATGATCTCTACACATTCATGCTTGACGCTTTAACCCAAGCTGATTTAACACATGAGACTAAATATATCCGGCAAGTTACCGATCAGCTATCCACATTGTTGGAAGGCTGGAGCGGTGTTAGACCTGCTGTACTACTCGACTCTTAATCGACTTTTTAAAGAGAAGCTATGTCTTACGGTATACGTAAATATAGAACATCCCAAGCGAACACAGCTTCACGAGAAGATCTGTTAATTCTTCTCTATGAAGGAGCAATCCGCTTTTTGGAGCGATCTGTCTTCGAGTTGGATGCTGGCAACCTTAGCGAGCACAAGATGTACTTGCGACGGGGGTTGGCTATTATCGCTGAGTTGCAGAGTACCCTGGATTTTGATAAAGGCGGGGAGATCTCTATGCAGCTTTTTGATCTGTATGGATTTATGATGGAACAGTTAAGTCTGGCCAACATAAGAAAGGATGATCAGTACATCTTGATTGTAATTGCTAATTTGGAGATTCTCTTGGAGGGTTGGAGAGATGCGGTTCGCCAGGTAAAAGAGAAGGCAGGTCTTCACGGAGTGGCACATGTTGAGCAGGTTCCTGGCAGACGGCTGGCTGGCGGAGCATATTAACTTAGAATGTGCAACGCCATTTCTAGACATATCAGAGAGGAGGATAGAGCATGCACCAGATTATTGCTGAGCTAGAAAAAATTCTAAATGCGCTATCTCGTCCTGATAAATTGGAGGGTGATGAGCTTTCTCGCTTGAATATCAAGTGGGTTCGTGCGATTACCCGCCTAAAAGAGGTTGTAGCCAAAAAGCTGGAAACTCCAAGAGAAGATGCTCCCATGTTGAGGCAGCGCCTGGAGAAGGTTTTAGCCCGTATGCCTGAGATTCAGACCCTTCTGGCCAACCATAAGTCAGAAGTGGCCGATCAGCTATTCTTGGAGACCAGGAGAGTACAGGCTGTTCGCCAAGGAGCCTACAGTGCATCAAAAAAACGCACGCAAATTCTTCACCACCGGGCTTAGTTGTAGTAGTTCAACCTAGATTCACCAGACAAACCAATATGTTATGCCATTAATGCAGGCCCAGTTGCTGAATTTAGGCTCAAATACCAGCTCTCGATCCTCAATCTATTAACTTCTCTATTATTGAGTCGGTTAGCAGCTTGCCTTTTTTGGTTATGGCGATCTTCTTCCGGCTTACTTTTAATAGGCCGCTTTTCTGAAGTTCTGCTATTTTTTCCGGCTGTTGGGCTACTAGATCATAGCCCCTTAACTTTTTGTAGCTCTCTCGGTTCATCCCATCTGTAAGACGCAATCCCATCAATAGACAATCTATACCGGACTCTTGGCTTGTGCAGAGATGCTCATTTAACAGGCAGGAGCCGTCTTCTCTCTGGGACTCTATATAATCTGAGGTTCTATTGATGGTTCGTAATATCTTGATGTTGGAGTTGTTATCAATTTTTGTTAAGCGTCCATGGGCACTTGGGCCAACGCCAATATAATCCCCAGATTGCCAATAGTTTAGATTGTGCTGACAGGACCGGCCCGGTTGGGCAAAGTTGCTAATTTCATAACCTTGCCAACCACCAGCAGCCAGACTTTTTTCGGTGCTTGTGAAAAACTCCAGCTCTCTATCTTCATCTAAAAGCTGGATTTTGCCCTGTTTGTATAGTTTGGCAAAAGGGGTGTTTTTTTCTATGCTGAGACTGTAACAAGAGAGATGTTCAGGCTGCCAGTCCATAGCTTCGTCAAGCTCCTCCATCCAGCCATTTATGGTTTGAGAGGGTGTGGCAAATATCAGATCAAGATTAATATTTGTAAAACCACCACGGCGACTATTTTGAATTGCTTTTCGGGCATCTTCAAGACTATGGGGCCGCTCTAAATATGTAAGCCGCTCTTGATTAAATGCCTGAATACCAAGGCTTAAACGGTTAACTCCGTGGTTAAGCCACTGTGCAATTTTTGCTGGGCTGCATGACTCCGGGTTGGACTCCAGGGTAACTTCGCACTGGGGGCTTAACTGCCATAGTGTCGTTATCTGCTTCAACAACTGGCCAACACTCTCCCCTTTAAGCAGTGATGGGGTTCCTCCGCCAAAAAAAATTGAGTGCAGATGGCGTTTATCATCTTTTAGCCGTTGCCGCCAAAAAAGCAGCTCCCTTTTTACAGCGGCAATATAGGCTACTTCAGGAACTGTCTGTTGTACTGTTGAGTGGAAATCACAATAGGGGCATTTATGAACACAGTAAGGAACATGAATATAAAGTGCTAAGGGAGGAGGCATATGTTTAAAATTACTTAGGAAAGCAGAACCTTGGGCTGCTGGCCAAATCCGGCAGGGAGGCAAGCCCCCCTGCACCCCGATGATTGCTAAGTCCCCAAAGTCTTCCGTTGTAGAGCAATCAACTCTCCTACTCCCTTTTCAGCAAGAGCAGCCATCTCGTTAAACTCCTCACGGCTAAATGGATGCCCTTCCGCTGTGCCTTGAATTTCCACAAATTTTTCAGCCCCCGTCATCACAAAGTTCATGTCGGTTTCGCAGTTGGAGTCCTCATTATAGTCAAGATCCAGCATAGGCTGACCGTTAACGATACCACAACTAATGGCTGCCACATAATCTGTAATGGGCAGAGTGCGAATTTCACCAGCAGCTACCAGCCTTTGACAGGCATCCATCAGTGCGATAAAAGCCCCGGTTATGGAGGCAGTTCTAGTTCCGCCGTCAGCTTGGATGACATCGCAGTCGATCCATATGGTTCGTTTCCCAAGCTTTTTTAGATCGATAACCGAGCGCAGAGAGCGGCCAATCAGCCTTTGAATTTCCAGAGTACGACCACCCTGTTTGCCCCGGCTGGCCTCCCGGCCCATTCTGCCATGGGTAGAGCGGGGTAACATACCATATTCTGCAGTAACCCAGCCTTGGTTTTTACCTCGCAGCCAGTTTGGTTGTTTCTCTTCTATAGTGGCAGTACAGATAACCTTGGTTCCGCCAAAAGTTATGAGGCAGGAACCTTCTGCATGGTCAATATAAGGCCGGATGATGGTCACTTCACGCATCTCATCCAGGCTACGGTTGTTGGATCTGGCGGTAGTATTATTAGACATAAAAACCTGTAAGTATATATAGATAGAGTTAGGAGTAGCCAGGGTGATTTATGAAACACCCGGGTTGGAACGTTGTTGAAAGATTGTCTCCAGTCGAGGCAGTGACTCTCTGGCTTTGGGGCCGATTAGTACCACGACCATGTTTTCCGGTCGCATCAGCTCTTTTACGGCAATGGGAAGTTTAGACGGGTCAAGCTTTTTAGCCTCATCCCAGGCTTTTGAGAGCGGCTCCTGATGACCAAAGAGCCGGTCACCAACATAGCGGTCAATCAGAATGCTTGGGCGGTCAAGCTGGGTAATTAAACTAGCTCGCCACCGGGTTTGTAGTCTCTGCCACTCAGCTTCTGAAGGTGGATTTTCCGCTGCTGACTTCAGTTCATCAAGGAGTGCGATAAATACCGTCTCCAGATTGTCCGGGGAGACCGAAGCTCCAAGCTCCAGAGTGCCACACTCGAAAAATGCCGGATAGGCGGCCCAGACATCATAGGCCAGACCATTTTTTTCTCTGATATTGGCCTGAAGCCGGGATGAAAAACCGTCATCTAGCAGGCGGCGTAGGGCGACTACTTTATAATATTCCGGGGAGTTGTAGCCGTAAGTTCTAAATCCGATAGTGAGACAAAACTGGGCATCTTGATCGTTAACAGCTTCCCAGTGGGGGCCGGGAGCCATCGGTGGGGGAGGAGCCGGGGTTGGGGAGGAGCCTTTGGCTATTTTGCCAAGATTTTCAAAAGCCAATTTTTTACTGGTCTCATGGTCGACAGGGCCACAGAAAGCGATAGCCATGTTGCCTGCCAGATATTGTCGCTGCATATAGCTTTTTAAATGTTCTGCGGTTAAATTTTTAATAATCTCCGGCAGCCCGAGTATGGAGCGTGACAGGGGGTGGCCGGGCCAAAATTTACGACCACTTAAAACAGCACTATTGGTATTCTCACCCTGCTCATTCTCCTCATCACGCATCTCAGCAAGAATCACACTGCGCTCGGTCTCAATATCAGAAAAAACCGGATCGGTGAACATGGCACAAAACTCTCTGAGAGCGGTCTGAAGCTGTTCCGTAGGCATTGAGATCCAAAAAGCGTTGCTCTCATGGCCTGTTGCAGCATTCATGTCGGCAGCCATAGACTCAATCAAGGCATGAAATTTAGTAGGGTTTGGGGTTTTTGTGGTCCCTTTAAAGAGCATATGCTCTAGAAAGTGGGCAATACCGCTCTCCTCTTCAGACTCAAAGCGACTACCGGAGCGCACCAGAACCGTAACACTAACCTCATGCAGCCAGGGCATGGGCAGGGTTGCGACAATTAATCCGTTTTCAAGCTGGGAAAATTGATAGTCAGGTTCTGGAATGGATGTAGTCAGTGAGGAGTGGTTAACCAAGGACATATGATCTAGCCAAAATTATTCTACCTCTTGTTGCCACGCCGGGGTCGGTCCCTGCGTCCACCTCTGCCATGGGGTCCGCCTTTTTTATCTGTTGGTGGGGAGTATGGTGGTTTTTTAAGTTTGACATATAGGTGATCATCAGCCCAGCCCACATCTATTTTTTCACCTATATATTTCTCAATTGCCTCTAGATTATAAGCTCCGTTTTCATCAACCAAGGTGACAGCGTCCCCTTTGGCACCGGCTCGAGCTGTCCGGCCTATACGGTGGACATAATCTTCAGCGTTTTCTGGTAGGTCATAGTTATAGACATGGGTTACATCATCAATATGCAGACCACGTCCGGCAACGTCGGTAGCGATTAAAACCGGCATTTCGCCATTCTGAAACCGTTGCAGAACTTTCATCCGTTTTGCCTGAGGCACATCTCCTGAGAGATAGCCAGCAGTAATATTGTTGACGGAGAGCCAGCTTTTGAGCTTTTCTCCCATCCGTTTGGTGTTGACGAAAATCATCGCCCGGCCCTCAGGAGTTGCCGGTTCGGTTGATGTTTCATCAACGGGAGTAGCTGATAGTCCAAGATGGTTGCGCATCAAACCAACCAGCAGGCTGATCTTCTGTCCACCTTCAACGTGGTAGAGAACCTGGGTAACCTGGGTAACCGCCTTGACCTCGGTTTTGGTGGAGATGACCTCGGGGGCGTTCATATATTCGTATGATAGCTCCTGAGCTCGTATGGACATTGTGGCAGAGAAGAGCATGGAGAGCCGCTGTTCATAATGGGGCAGACGGCGCATAAGGTAACGGAGGTCGACGATAAAGCCCATATCAAACATACGGTCAGCTTCATCAATTACAAAAACCTCAACTTTGGATACCAGAAAGCTTTTCTGCTTGAAATAGTCAATCAGCCGTCCAGGTGTGCCGATTAAAATATCGACATTGCCTTTAACCAAGGTCTCTTGCTGTTTTTCATAATCAACCCCGCCATAAACCGCATGGATGGTCAGTCCAGTATACGCCCCCAAAGAGCGGGCATCTTGCTCAATTTGAATGGCCAATTCACGGGTTGGGGCAATAAGCAGAGCTCGAGGCTTGCTAACACCACTATTTTTTCTGTTATTGGCTTTGGCTTTTTTCTGTTTGACAAGGTCTTCAAGAGTGGCACTGCCGTTAAGCCTGGCTAGAGTTGCGATCATGAAAGCCGCAGTTTTGCCGGTTCCGGTCTGTGCTTGTCCGGCGACATCCTGCCCATTTAGGGTCATGGGCAGAGTCAGCTCTTGGATTGATGTGCAGGTACTGAACCCAGAGTCACGAATGCCAGCTTGAACTGGCTCGGGTATGGGAAGTTCAGAAAATTCCATATATATCCAATATAACGTCGCTGGTTGATATATCTCTAGCCAAGTAATGCCTGGAATTACCTGCTCTAACGTAGTTTTTTAACAGCAGTATTTAGAGTGGCAGACAAATATTTAACTAGTAACGGTCTGGATATTCAATGAAATATCTAGAGATTTTGCGATACGTAGAATCAGGAGGCGGCTGTTGCCAACTGTTTTACTCTTGCACTCAATCTTTTACTGCGCCGGGCGGCCTGATTTTTGTGGATAATCCCTTTGCGTGCTGAAATAGCCAGCTCAGAGATGGCCTCTTTGAGAGCAGTCTGTGCTGCGGCTGCATCACCACTATCGACGGTGGTTAAAACCCGCTTGCAGAAAGTACGCAGACGTGATTTGACCTTGTTGTTGCGAAGGGTCTGCTTCTCTGTTTGACGGATGCGCTTCATCGCAGATTTAATATTTGCCACTGAACAAAAACTCCTATTCCTATACTTTGACTACCGTTAACCACTACACTTAAAAATATCTGGTGGTTAGATTAATTTTATTAAATAGATGCTACTATCCAAAGAACGTCACAGTATGCCGATTTCATAACAGTTCGTCAAAGGATTTTTCCACATTGAACACTGAAGATGATAATAGAGCCGGTTTAGCAACTTCCAAACCCCAGAATCGGTTGGTGCGAGCAGTTGGAACTATCAGCTTTTTTACCCTTCTTTCTCGAATGCTCGGTTTTGTCCGGGATGTGGTTGTTGCCAATGCTTTTGGTGCTGGAATGGGTGCTGACGCCTTTTTTGTCGCCCTCAAGCTACCGAATTTTTTACGCCGTCTTTTTGCCGAAGGGGCTTTTAGCACCGCTTTTGTCCCGGTTTTTAGCGACTATTTAAAAGTTGGTAACGATAGTGCGACCAGAGAGGCGGTCAAAGCAGTTTTTACCGCTTTAAGTCTGGTTCTGGTTTTTGTTGTGGCGGTAGGTCAGGTTATCATGCCGGTTTTGATCTGGGTTATTGCCCCCGGTTTTGTCGAAGATCCTATCAAATATCAACTAACCGTCGATATGACCCGGATCACCTTTCCCTACATATTTTTTATATCCCTGGTCGCTTTGGCAGGGGGTATTTTAAATAGTTTCCACCGTTTTGCCCTGCCGGCATTTACCCCCATTTTACTCAATGTGGCAATGATTGTCGGTGCTCTCTATATCGCTCCACAGATGGAGCGGCCGGTTTTGGGGCTGGCTATTGGCGTGCTCCTGGGTGGTATAGCCCAGTTGGCGATTCAGCTTCCGGCTCTGGCAAAAATTGGCATGCCGTTCTCTTTGTCCTGGAATTTAAAACATCCGGCTATTCGGCGGATTCTGTTTCTTATGGGGCCGTCGGTACTTGGTGTCTCTGTTGCCCAGGTGAATCTGTTGTTTGATATTTTTCTCGCCTCCTGGCTGAAAGAGGGGTCTATCTCCTACCTCTATTATGCCGACCGTCTGGTAGAGTTTCCTCTGGGGCTGATCGGTATTGCCATGGGTACTGCCATTCTGCCGGCGCTATCGGCAAAAGCCTCTAGCGGGGACCATGATGGTCTTAAATATGACCTGGATTTTGGTCTGCGTCTGGTCTTGATGATCAATATTCCTGCCACTGTCGGCCTGTTATTACTGCGAGAGCCGATTCTGTCTCTGCTTTTTGAGCGGGGAGCATTTAGTGCTGATGCCACCTCTTTAACTGCTCAGGCTCTACTGGCGTATGGTTTTGGCCTTACCGCCTTTTCAGCAATCAAGGTTTTGGCTCCGGCATTTTACGCCATGAAAGATACCAAAACTCCGGTACGCATCGCCATAATATGTATGACCACAAATATGGTGCTGAATGTTCTGCTTATGATACCACTGCAACATGCCGGTTTAGCGTTGGCAACCTCCATAGCTGCATTTTTAAATGCATTTTTACTATTAAGGGGCTTGAAAAAAAAGGTAGGCTACACCCCAGGCAGAAAATTTTTTGTGGTAATGGTTAAAACATTCTTAGCTAGCGGAGTGTTGGCTGGGTTTCTGGTTTTGGCTAAGCTGGCTTTTTGGTACTCTCCTGTTACTACTATGGATAAAACCGTGATTCTCCTGCCAATTATTGCTGTTGGTATAGTGCTTTTCATCTTGGTTGCCTGGCTGCTGCGAATGGAGGAAGTTCGCGGGTTTAAGGCACTGTTGCGAAAGACCAGATAGAATAGGGGGCTTTAAAAGTGAACAGGCAAAATCCAATTTTGACTTTAGAGGATATTCACTACACCGTTGCTGGTCATGAGGCAGAGCTGTTTTCCGGGTTGCAATTTACTGCCAAACCAGGTGAGCGGATCGCAATTGTTGGTGGTGAAGGGGCTGGCAAAAGTACTCTCATGCGTATTATGGCCGGGTTGATCTCCCCATCTGCTGGCCGGGTTCTGTTTGCCGGAGAGCCGATAACCGCTCCGCCGCCGCCGCCGGGAGGCATCGGTCTTCTTTTTCGGGACTCTGCCAACCATTTTTTAACACCCATGGCTCAGGAGGAGATTCTCCTTGGTTTAATGGGGGTGGATGATCTGGAGGCTGCTGGCCGGGTTACCAATTTTTTAGAGCTTGCTGCTCTGCCCCCCCAAGCTGCCACCTGGTATTTGGCAAATCTTTCGGCATCCCAGCAGAGCCGGGTGGCAATTGCTGCTCTATTGGCGAGCAAGCCCCGGTTGATTCTTGCCGATGAGCCGGGCCTGAATCTTGATCTGGCGGGGGAGCAGGAGTTAGGAGTACAATTTAAGGAGCTTACCAAAGATGAACAGGCGGTTCAGGTGGTCTTCACCAGCCGTTTGGAGAGGGCTTCTGTTTTTGCCGACCGGACTCTATATTTAAGTGAGGGTATTTTATCCGATACCCCTTCCACAAGTGGGCAGTATTGATATAGACTTACAAAAGTTTTATAGGTAAAAAAACTTGTAAAGTAGTTGCATATAAAAAACATTTTTTAAAATTTTACAATATTCAAAGGGGTAGTCATGGCAGAGACGGATCAAGATAATGAGGTAGAGGCAGAGGGCAAACCAGAGCAGGGTTCTGAGCAAGCAGCATTTCATGTTGAGAAGCTTTACATTAAAGATCTCTCGTATGAGAGCCCCAACTCTCCAGATATTTTTCAAAATCTTGGCGAGCCAAAGGTTGAGTTAAACCTGGATACCGGTGCAACTCAGAAGGGTCCAGAGCATTATGAGGCAACGTTACATGTCACAGTAACTGTTAAAAATGCTGAAAAAACCCTGTTTATAATTGAGATATCCTACGGCGGTATTTTCATGATCCGCAACTTTGCCAAAGAGCAGGTTGACGCTCTGTTGGGGATTGAGTGTCCGACTATAATATTCCCATATGTGCGACGGGTGATCTCGGATCTGGTCTCAGAAGGTGGGTTTAAACCGCTGATTCTCGACCCGATAAATTTTCCTGCAATTTTCCATCAAGCGCGTGCTGAAGAGAAAGCACAAGAAGAGGGTGCTACCGATCCGGCACAGGTAAACTAAAAACTTGATAGTTTAATTGGGTTTTGAGTATTCGGCAGTGACTACTGTTGCGATACCGCCCCGGACATTAAAATCTCCGACAACGGTCATTGAGCGAGGCTGTGCCACAGCTACCAGTTCGTCTAGTATCTGGTTGGTTACCGCCTCGTGAAAATGGCCCTTATCCCGGAAGCTCCAGAGATATAGCTTGAGTGATTTAAGCTCAATGCAAGTTTGGTCCGGGATGTAGGAGATGCGAATCTCGGCAAAATCCGGTTGTCCGGTTTTAGGGCAGACACAGGTAAACTCCGGGCATTTCATCTCGATCCGGTAGTCACGTTTTGAATTTGGGTTTGGAAAAGTTTCTAACATGTGCCAGTTTTTATGCCATTTTTTAGTGGAAGTCAATTAATCCGGTGGGGTTGACCAATATATTTCTTGAATTTTTTGGTTAAGTCTATTTTTTTTGTGGAGATTGTAAAATAGTGGGTCGTATTAAGACATTGATCATAGGTGCTTCCATAGCGTTCCTGGTTTCCGGGTTTCTCAGTGAAGGTGGTGAATCTGGTATCGGCCTGGATTTTGACAATATGCTGACCATGGGGTTTTTAGTCTACATCTGGTACACCCTACGTTGGGCAACATCAGGAAAAAACCAGAAGAGACCAGAAAACAAACCTACGGATATTGAGCCGCCAACTACTCAGACAAAAGAGGCTGATCTGCCCAAACCACCAACCAGCAGTAGTGAGCCATATGTTGTTAAAATCAACAAAAACCGTATGAAGCAGGATAACACAAGCCCGGAAATTGAGCCGCCTGTTCCCGGTATGGAGGAGCTAAAACATCCTTCACGGCAGGTAGAGCTTCAACATCGTGGCCTTCTTAACTCTCTGCGGGTTGAGACTATCAAGATAATCCATCACAAAGCACCTTGGGCCATTACTGAGCGGGGTGAAACCATTGGCCGTTTTCGTAACACCCCTATCCCAGCCTGGGTTCGCACCTCTGATAATAGAGAGGCAGATTATCATGGTATTACTGATGATCCTGCCATGGATGGTAGTGTCTGTATTGAGATCCCTGACCGCTCAGAACTAATTCTCTCTCCCGGTTTGGTCTATCTTCTCCGTTCATGAGCAGTACAAAAGCCAAACATACTCCGATGATGGCCCAGTATCTGGAGATAAAAGCTGAACATCCTGACGCTCTGCTTTTTTATCGTATGGGTGAGTTCTATGAGATGTTTTTTGATGATGCCAAGATAGCCTCCAAAGATCTGGATATTCTGCTAACCGCCAGAGGTAAGACTGCTGACAAGCCGATTCCCATGGCTGGTGTTCCGGTGCACCGTCTGGACTACTACCTGAAAGTTGCGGTGGAGGCTGGACATAAAGTCGCCATTTGCGAACAGATGGAGCCACCATCCCAGAGCAAAGGTCCGGTACGCCGTGAAGTTTTACGGGTGGTGACCAGTGGTACACTCACCGAAGAGAGTCTGTTGGACCCTCGCAGCAACAATTTTTTGGTTGCCATTGCCCCAGCAAAAAAAGCTGAAAGTCCGCCAGGATTGGCAGTTCTTGATCTATCCACCGGGCAATTTCAGGTTGGGGAACATGGCTCCTGGGAGCTGGCGGCAGCATTTCTCTCCGGTATGGGTTCAGTAGAGATTGTCGCCCCTGAAGGTTGGCAACCTCCGGCAGTGCTGCAAAATCTGTCGATGGAGTTCTCCGCTCGACCATCATGGGAGTTTGATCTTGACCATGGGGCAAACTTAATAAAAAAACAGTTTAATGTTAAAGTGCTGGATAGTTTTGGGATAGCCGATTCCCCTCTGTGTCAAATAGCTGCTGGAGCACTATTGGCCTACTGTAAGGATACCCAGAGGGGGGCTTTGGGCCATATCACAGCCTTAACAAGAATCTATAACCATGAATCCATGGTGCTGGACGATGCCTGTCGTCGGAATCTGGAGATTAACAGTTCTCTAAAAGACGGACAGCGCAGAGGCAGCTTGCTTGGGGTATTGGATGATACCGTTACGGTTATGGGTAGCAGGCTGTTTGGTCAATGGTTGAACCGCCCACTTCAGAGTGTGGAGGCGATTGCCTATCGTCAGGATGGTGTGGAGTGGTTGGCTCTGAGCAGGGCCAACGTCAGAAGAGAGATTCGCCAGCATCTTGGCGGAGTAAGGGATCTAGAGAGACTTTTAAGCCGTATTGTCATGGGCCGGGCTTCGCCAAGGGATTTTGGTGCACTGCGTTCAACCCTGGAACAGCTTCCGGTTCTGGTGAAAAACCTGGATGGTGATGATCTGCCAGCAATTCTTTTGGCAGTTAAAGAGGCTTTAGATGGGCATCAGGAACTATTGGAGAGGCTGACAGATATTTTGGCAGAGACTCTTCCGGTAGCTTTAAAAGATGGTGGGGTGGTTCGGGCTGGTTACCATGCTGATCTGGACAAAATGCGTGATCTGGCTGGCGGAGGTAAACAGGGTCTGGCAGACCTGGAGCGTGAAGAGCGAGAGAAGACCGGTATTAGCAGTCTGAAGGTTAAATACCACCGTACCTTTGGTTACACCCTTGAGGTGACAAATGTCCATAAGGACCGGGTTCCCTACACCTATCAGCACAAACAGACCATGGCCAATGCCATTCGCTATACCACGCCGGAGTTGAAGGAGTTTGAAGAGCAGATTTTAAATGCCGAAGAGCAGATGCATATACTCGAGGCAGAGCTGTATGAGAAGCTGGGCCGGGAGGTGGCAGGCCATGCCTCAGGGTTGCAACGCAGTGCCAATGGTCTGGCTGCTCTGGATGTTTTAGCCGCTTTTGCCCACACCGCCGAAGAGCGGGAATATCGCCGTCCTGTGGTAAACAGTGAAGCAACAATCCATATTCAACAAGGTCGGCATCCGGTGGTCGAGGCTATGTTGAGTGAAGAGCACTTTGTTCCCAACGATGCTCTACTCGACAGTAACGAAAATAGAATAGGTCTGATTACCGGCCCCAATATGGCTGGCAAGTCGACATTCATGCGTCAGGTGGCTCTTATTGTTTTAATGGCTCATACTGGATCTTTTGTTCCGGCAGCCAAGGCGGTTATTGGCTTGACCGACCGTATTTTTACCAGGGTTGGTGCTGCAGATGATCTGGCCGGAGGACGCTCTACCTTTATGGTTGAGATGACCGAGACTGCCCATATTCTTCATCACGCCACCTCCCGTTCACTGGTAGTTCTTGATGAGATCGGCCGGGGGACATCTACACTTGACGGTCTGTCTATTGCCTGGGCGGTTGTCGAGCGAATGCATGGGGTCTGTCGCTCCCGGACTCTTTTTGCCACCCACTATCATGAGTTGACTGAGCTGGAGAGGTTGAAACCTGGTGTGGTGAACTATACGGTTGAAGTAAAGGAGTCTAGCAACCGGGTGCTGTTTTTACACACTATAGTTCCAGGAGCTGCCTCCAGCTCTTACGGTATCCACGTAGCCGAGCTTGCCGGCCTGCCAAAGGAGGTGGTTATCCGGGCCAGAGAGGTGTTGAGCCAGCTAGAGGATGCCGAACAGAAAAAGCCGGCCTCTTCGACTGCTAAAAATAGCGGTGAGCAGGAGTATAAAGAGCCGACCCAGCTAAGTCTCTTCATGGATGCCCCCCCCGAACCGGCTCTCAACGAGCTAAAAGCCCTGGACCCAGATGATCTAACCCCTAAACAGGCGCTGGACACCCTTTACCGGCTGAAAAAAATGTTGCTTTAGGGTTCCTGTCTTCACCACTCTATTTTAGAAAACCAAACAGCGGTAGAATCCCACACGTCTTGACACATAATGTCCCATGGTAGAGAATAGAGCATGAAAAAAAATCACAGCATTCTTCTGGTTGATGATGAGCCAGACATTATAGCTCTGTTTACTGCTGTTCTATCCGAGCCTGGCTACCGAGTTAAGAGTGCAAACTCCATGCATACGGCTTCTGAACAGTTGAGTCGTGGTAATTTTGATCTGGTAGTCTCAGATATCTGGCTTGGTGAAGAGACCGGGCTTGATCTTCTGAACAAAATTCGTTTGGCTGATCCCAGTGCCTATGTGATTTTAGTCACCGCCAACCCAAGTATGGAGACGGCACAAGAGGCGGTAAAGGCTGGAGCTTTTGATTATCTCGCCAAACCAGTCTCATCAGAAAAGCTATTGGATAGTGTTCGTCACGCTCTTGAGCACAAACAGATCTCCGACCAAAAATCGGCAACCCAGCGGCATCTTGAAGCAGTTTTTGATAGTGTTCAGGAGGCGTTGATAACAATTGATCAAGACGGCTCAATCCGTGAGGTTAACCGGGCTGGGCAGCGGTTGTGTGGTCTTGGGGCTGAGGTTGAGGGTAGATCTTATCAATCTGTTATCCATTGTGAACATTTAAAGGCACTGATTGAAAAAGTTTTTAGTGAAAAAACCCCCATAGAGAGGGTGGAGATGACCTGTACCAATGCTAACTTTGAAAAACAGGTTATCAATGTTTCGGTCTCGCCACTGCTGGATTTAAATCTGGATAAAGGTGGGTTTAGCGGTGTAGTAGTAGTAGTTCTTGATGTAACCCGTCTGGCTCGCTTAGAGCAGAACCGTAGGGATAGGAACCGTTTTCACCGGCTTTTGGGCCGTAGCCCGGCAATGCGGAAGGTTTTTACCCTTATTGAAGATCTAGCGGTGGTTGATACCTCGGTTTTAATTACAGGCGATAGCGGTACCGGCAAAGAGCTGGTGGCTGAGGCTCTCCACCTGCAAGGGGCCAGGGGAGCGGGGCCAATGGTTAAGGTCAACTGTGCCGGGCTAACCGAGACCCTTTTGGAGAGTGAGCTGTTTGGTCATGTAAAAGGCTCTTTTACCGGGGCACATAAAGATAAGACCGGTCGTTTTCAACTGGCAAACGGCGGTACAATTTTTCTAGATGAAATAGGCGATATCAGCAGTAATATGCAGACTAGGCTGCTTAGGGTATTGCAAGAGCGGGTGATTGAACGGGTTGGTGATGCCCGCTCAATAAAACTGGATATCAGGGTGGTTGCCGCTACCAACCAAAATCTTGAGGCCAAGGTGGCACGGGGGCTTTTTCGTAAAGACCTTTTCTATCGTCTTAATGTGGTGGAGATCCATCTGCCAGCACTTAAAGACCGCTTAGAGGACCTGCCTCTATTAACCAACCACTTTATCCATAAATTCAACCTGCAGTTTAATAAAAATATTGAGTCGGTAACCTCAGAGGTGATGGAGGTTTTTAAAAAATACTCCTGGCCGGGGAATGTTCGTGAACTAGAGCATGTTTTAGAGCACGGTTTTGTGATCTGTCGTGAGTCGGCTATAGCTCTTTCACATCTACCACGTAATTTATCGGTTATGGAAAACTCTATTGATGTAAGTAAAAGGCTGGAAGGTGACGTAATATCAGAACGAGAGCATGTTTTGGCTAGTTTGAAAGCTGCCAAGTGGCGTAAAGGCAAAGCAGCAAAAGCCTTGGGAGTTAGCCGTAGTACTCTATATCGCTGGATGGAGCGGTTAAATATATAAAAATTGTTTAAGTCTAGATTTGGCAGTTGTTCGTACACCACTGGCACAACCTCTTGATTCACCTGGCAAACCAATAAATGATAGATACCCACTGCCACTTAAACCACCCAGCCTTTGCCAAAGACCGCAGTGAGGTCTTAAAACGTGCTGAGCAGGCTGGTGTAGAGCAGATGGTGGTTCCGGGAGTCAACCTGCAAGGCTTTCCAGGCCAGCTTCAGGTCGCAAATGCAAAAACCCACATAGCTTTTGGTCTCCACCCATTAAATATGGCCGACCATCCCCATGATGCCTTAGAGCAGCTTGAAGAGTGGATTGAGAGGAGCAATCCGGTAGCTATAGGCGAGATTGGGCTGGACTACCGGGAGACACCACAAAATCACGTTAGACAGAAAATCCTGTTTGAGGCTCAACTGAATCTAGCCAAAAAACATGAGCTTCCCATTCTGGTCCATGTGATCAAGGCTCATGAACAGACCCTCGCTCTGCTCCGTCGGGCCGAGCTGCCAGCAGGGGGGATTATTCACAGTTTTAATGGTAGTTTGCAGCAAGCTCATGAGTATATAAAGCTTGGCTTTCTCTTGGGTTTTGGCGGTGTAGCAACCTATGATAGAGCAACAAAAATACGTAGGGTTGCTGCTGAGTTACCCGACTCGGCTCTGGTCTTGGAGAGTGACGCTCCAGATCTGCCACCAATTGGATTTTATGGTCAACGTAATGAACCTTGTTATATGCAGAAGGTGGTGGAAACTTTAGCGGAACTGCGCAACAGTGCAGCCGAACATATTGTTCGCACAACCAGCAACAGTGCCATCAAATTATTAGGACTTTGCCGTGACTAATAGTGGACTTTTTGAGAGAACCCATATTCTGGTCGGTGATAGCGGCTTGGAAAAACTACAAAACAGCCATATCCTTATTGCTGGACTTGGGGGGGTTGGCAGTTATGCGGCTGAAGCCCTGGTTAGGGCTGGAATAGGCCGTCTAACACTTATAGATAGTGATGCTGTCGCCCCATCCAACATCAACCGGCAGCTTCTCGCCACTAATGATACCGTCGGCAGGCAGAAAGTAGAGGTTATGGGAGAGAGGCTCAACTCTATCAACCCAGAGTGCCAATTACATCTACACGATCTATTTATAACCCCTGAGACCATTCCAACAATATTGGATAAAGCAGAGCCTGACTGGGTAGTCGATGCCATAGACAGCCTCAACTGTAAAGTTAGTTTGATCATAGAGAGCCAAATACGGGATATTAAGGTTGCCAGCAGTATGGGGGCAGGTAGTAAATTAAACCCAGCAATGTTACAGGTTGGTGATCTTTTCGACTCCACCATCTGCCCTCTGGCACGAACAGTCCGGCAACGGCTGCGTCGTCGCAACGGTCAAAGAGGGGTGGTGGCGGTCTGGTCCCTGGAGCCACCCATGCCCCACAAACCACCAGAGGCAACTTCACAAGGCCGTCCACGGGCAGTAAACGGCACAATCAGCTATATGCCTGCACTTTTCGGCTTGACCCTGGCTGGAGAGGTGCTGCGGAGGGTTTTAGCGGAAAGTTAACACTTCTGCCAGTAGACAAATAACATTGACAACACGCAAACAATTGTGTTGGCATGTCGTCATAAGGTTTTTGTGTAGCGATGATTCGTATGCAGCACCCTCAGTTGACAGCCTTTTTTTAATTTAATTTTCGCATTATGTATGCCATTATCAAGGTTATCTCAACATCTTAGCATAGGAGGCATATAATGCCTGTAAGCAATGGATAGTCACGATAAAAAGCCAAAAAACCCCGATCTATACAACGCCACCTTGATTAGCCGGCTGGAAATCACACCCAACCTTCAGATACTCAAGGTAGAGCCGGACGATAAAAATTTTGAATTTGAGGCCGGTCAATTTACGGTCTTGGGCCTTACCTGGTCTAGCCCCTCACTTCCTGGTACTGACCGCAAGGAGTTTCCTCCAGAGAAAAGCCAGAGACTTATTCGTCGTGCCTATTCAATCTCCTCAAGTAGCCGTTGGCAGGAGTACATAGAGTTTTACGTCTCCCTGGTTACCAGCGGCGAGCTTACCCCTAGACTTTTCCAACTGGAGGTTGGTGGCCGTCTCTTCATTGGCCCCAAAGGCAAAGGGGTGTTCACCATAGATAGGGTAGCCGCAGATAAAAATATTGTCATGGTGGCTACCGGAACCGGCTTAGCCCCTTACATAAGCATGGTTCGCACCCTGGCTTTTGCAGACGGCTGCCCAACCCGATCCATCACCATTCTCCACGGTGCAAGATACTCCTGGGATTTAGGCTATCGGAGCGAGCTTGAGAGTCTGTCTCGTAGCTGTGCAAATTTTAACTATATTCCCATAATCACCAGACCAGAAAAAGATGAATCTTGGAGTGGACATTCCGGCCGTCTCAACGATTGGGTTGCCAAACCTGATTTAGCGGAGATCTGCAAAGTGCCAATTGATGGCAAACAGACCGAGTTTTTTCTGTGCGGCCACCCAGACATGGTTACGGGTTGTGCAGCTATCTTATCTGAAAGAGGGTTTGATGAAGGGAGTAAAAAAGAGCCTGGAACCATGCATTTGGAAAAGTATTGGTAACTGAAGGTAAAATAAGCAAAAATCTTTGTAAACTTTACCCTCTAACTAGATGTTTCATGAAATTGACCGTTGAAGGAGCAGCATAAAAAATGACAGATTTTAACGACATCATAAAAATGGCCATGGACCATGAAGATAAAGAGGCTGAGTTTTATGAATCTCTGGCTGAACGTTCCAAAAGCAAGGACCAAAAAAACGCCCTGCTTGCCCATGCTGATGAAGAGAGAGAACATAAACGCCATCTTGAGAATATTTTAAAAAGTGGTGAGTTGCCCAGTGGGCCGTTTATCACCCCTGACGAAGATATGAAACTTGCTGAAATGTTGGTTGTATCAGCTTCAGAGAGTGGCAACATAGATTTTGAAGAGGCCCTTCTTTTAGCGACAAAACGGGAAAAATCCTCAGCTAAATTTTATCGTGAACTGTCGCAAAAAACTGAAAACAGTGAACTGCAAAAGACTTTTATCTTTCTAGCCGATCAAGAGTCAAAACATGCCAAACAGCTAGAACAGGAGTATGACGACGGTCAACAAGAGTAATCCATAAATAAGCCAATCCACTATCAAACCAATTAAAAGAGAAGATAATAATATGTCAAAAGCACTCCGTTATCTAAGCAAAACCCGTCCCGAAGCTGCAACAAACTTAATGGGATTTTATAAGCACAGCGTCCAAGCCCTGGATGAAAAAACCCGGTTTCTCATCCAGATTGTTACCAAAATAACTGTTGGTACTGAAAGAGGCCTGCGTCAATATGCACCAAAAGCTCTAAAAGCTGGTGCGAGTAAAGAGGAGATTCTCGATGCTGCTATGATGGCCTTTCCGGCAGCAGGATTAAATAAACTCCTTGATGCCATTAATATTTTAAACGATCTAAACCTGCTGCCAGAAGTGGAAGATGAGGCCGGATCTGCACCAAAAGTCAATAAAGATCTTGGACCATTAGATCTATTCCCAGAGAAACGTATGCAGTGCCTTAAGCGGCCAGATGGGGATCTTCTCGTCTATCGCTCTGGCCCAGAGAAGGTTGCTGTATATAGTGCAAAATGCCCCCACTCCAAAGCCACCCTATGTGAAGGTACCGACCAGGGTGATAAGGTTGAGTGCCGGGTACACAACTGGGTATTTGACCTGGAGAGCGGAAAATGTATCGATCCAAGTGAGCAGGGTGGAAAACGGGATTTGATAGTAGTACCTGTTGCAATTGTTGATGGTCATATAATGCTGCAATAGGTTTTTTTTGTATCTTTTGGAGAGCTTTGTTTTCAAACCCATTGGGACAGGGTCGTGCCCTTCCCAATGGGGAGAACTCTTTCTTGGGTTATGCTGTCGATTTTACTCAAGCTCTATTTTCTGCTACCCATTTTTTAACTGCAGCTAGAGCAGAGTTTAAATTCTCTGGCTGACTACCGCCCCCTTGAGCTATGTCAGGCCGGCCCCCCCCTTTGCCGCCAACTATTGGAGCAGCCAGGCGAATTAGATCCCCAGCCTTGATTTTACTGGTTAAATCTTTGGTAACGCCGGCAACAAGGCTCACCTTGCCATCTTGGGGCACGCCAAGAACCACCACTACCGAGCCTAGCTTATCCTTGATGCGGTCAACCAGATCACGAACCTCTTTCGGATCCGTTCCATCCAAACGTTTTGCCAGCAAAGCTATTCCTGATACCTGCTCAACCTCTGCCGCTAGCTCATCAACCAAACTACCAGAGAGAGCTGACTTGGCATTTGCCAGCTCCATCTCCAGCTCTTTTTGCTTGATTAGCAGTCGCTCTACACCCTTGACCACATCTGCCGGGCCAATTTTCATTAGAGCAGCACTGCGTTTTAAGAGATCCACATCACCTAGATAACTTTTTCTGGCTACCGCTCCGCATACCGCTTCAATCCTGCGCATTCCAGCAGCAATTGCACTCTCAGATAAAATTCGCAGCATACCAATATCACCTGAACGGGCAGCATGGGTTCCTCCGCACAACTCCATTGTCGGCCCGATGCGAACCACTCTGACCTGATCACCATATTTCTCACCAAACAGAGCTGTAGCACCAGCCTTCACCGCCTCATCTGGAGTCATTACTACAGTCTCTTGTGGAGAGTTTGCCAATAGTTCGGTATTGACAATGGCCTCAACTTGCTCTAACTCCTTGGCTGTCATCCCTTGATAGTGGGAAAAATCAAATCGTAACCGCTGGGCATTAACCAGAGAGCCGGCCTGTTTAACATGATCACCCAAAACTTTTCGCAGAGCATAGTGCAGATAGTGGGTTGCCGAGTGGTGTAGGGATACAGCTTGTCTTTTGGCCGAATCTACCTGTTGAGTAACAACTGCCCCAACCTTAATTGTTCCTAGTGTCAACTCACCATTATGTACATACAGATCTGTTACAGGTTTAGTAGTATTTTTTACGGTAAATAGAAGCCCGTCAGCCAGAATCTCTCCGGCATCACCAACTTGTCCACCAGCTTCACCATAAAATGGGGTCTGGTTGGTGACAATCTGTGCCGACTCTCCTTGTGCCAATGAGGTGACAGATTTGCCATCCTTGATAATAGCCGTAACCCTACCTTGGGCCGAGAGGGTGTTGTAACCCAAAAACTCAACAGCCCCAAGTTGCTCACGAAGCTCCTGATAGACTGCCGATACCTGCTCATCACCAGAGCCAACCCAAGCTGCCCTGGCCATTTTACGCTGCTGTTCCATATGGCTCTCAAAACCGGCCATGTCAAGAGCTATGCCCCGGTCTTTAAGGATGTCTGCGGTAAGATCCACCGGAAAGCCATAGGTGTCGTATAGCGAGAACACCGTACTACCAGAGAGGGTATCCCCTGCAGCAAGCCCGGCTACCGCCTCTTCAAGTATTTTCAGTCCTGAACCCAAGGTGGCAACAAAACGCTTCTCTTCAATCTCAATCATCAAAGAGATGGTCTTCTCTTGAGCCACCAACTCTGGGAAAAAGTGCCCCATAAGCTTGACTAAAACCGGGACCAAGCCATAGAGAAACGGTTTGGTCAGTCCTATCATCCGTCCGTGACGCAGTGCTCTGCGCATAATACGCCGCAGCACATAGCCTCGACCCTCATTGGCAGGCAAAACACCATCAGCAATAAGAAAACTAACCGCCCGCAGATGGTCAGCAATCACCCGCAACGAAACCAAGCTAGCCGGATCGTCTGGATGAATATCTGCTGTTTTTGCAATGGCTTGAATCAGGGGTTGGAAAATATCTGAATCATAGTTGTTGGTCTTGCCTTGTAAAATAGAGGCGATTCGTTCCAGTCCTGCTCCAGTATCAATACAGGGGTTGGGCAGGGGGGTCATGGAGCCATCTTCAGAGCGGTCATACTGCATAAAGACCAGATTCCAAATCTCTACAAAACGGTCCCCTTCTTGCTCTGGTGAGCCTGGAGGTCCGCCGGGAACCTCTGGACCGTAATCATAAAAAATCTCCGAGCAGGGACCGCAAGGGCCAGTTGCACCCATGGACCAGAAGTTATCGCTGGTATCAATGCGGATTATCTTATCCTCAGAAAGTCCGACACTGTCTCTCCATACCTCATAGGCCTCATCGTCACTGCTGTAGACCGTTACCAGTAATCGCTCCTCCGGCAATCCCAGCTCTTTGGTGACAAACTCCCAGGCAAAGGGGATCGCCTCGGCTTTAAAATAGTCGCCAAAGGAAAAATTTCCCAACATTTCAAAAAATGTGTGGTGACGAGCTGTACGGCCTACATTCTCCAAATCGTTATGTTTGCCACCAGCCCGGACGCATTTTTGGCTTGAAACCGCCCTTTTATAACTCCGGCTCTCCTGGCCTAAAAATAGCCCCTTGAATTGATTCATTCCAGCATTGGTAAACAGGAGAGTGGGGTCATTTTGAGGGACCAAACTTGATGAAGCCACGTGAGTGTGTGCATGGCCCTCAAAAAATGCGACAAATCGCCTACGAATTTCATCTCCGGTCATCTTGACTCGACCCTTATTATGTGAGGATTATATACGATTACGAAAATCAGGAAACCAACCGACAGTATCTTTGTCCATATTAAAAATTGCCGCTATCGGACCATCCTGAGAGATAACAAAAGCAACCACTCCTGGGTGGTGGCTAACAAAATTTACTGCTGAAGCATGTCTAGTTCCATATTTAGCAAGGTCCACTTTTCTAGTAATGGTTGCTGTATCGTCAAGGCAGTAAACGGTCTCGCCCCACCATTGCGGTGCAGAAAGAACAGCACCAAATGATAGAGGCCGTAGACGGTGTGAGATTACCAACGCTCCATCAACACGGGTTAAATGGCTCAGAAGGTCAACATGCTCTGCAAGGCGTTGCCCGATCTCATGGCTCCCTTCGTTACCCCAGCTATTGCGGGGATTGATTTTTTTCTTCTCTTTTTCGGAACCCTGTTCTTCCTGAATGCATAGTTGCCGAATCAGGTCTGACGCATCCGGTCCATCGGTAAACATATATTTTGCAACCATGGATTTTCTAACAATCTTATCACTCTCATCAGGTAGCCATAAAACAATACCGCCATGGCCGCCTCGCCCAGCAGCCATGAGCAATCTTTCAATTAAAACCCGATACCAGTTCCAGTATGAAGCCCCAAACTGTTGGTATTCAATATGAGATTGTACCGCTTTAAACAAGGTTCTGCCGATCAAACATGAGGTGAACGAACCTGGCTCTGGCTCAGAAAAATAGCCGCCATGAAACCGGGCTAAAACCTCATCACCCCAAAAAATCGCCAAAGAGCCAGAGCGGTCAGAGCGAACGGTCAAGACACCTGAATCCTGGTTGTTATGTATCTCACTCTCCTCGGAAGATTGAGTGTTGCCTGAGCGGCCGACCACTACACCCCAGATTTCCAAAATCCGGGGGTCGCTATCTTTAGTACAGACGGCAATAGCGGTAGTTTCAGGATCAAAACCACCGGCAAGTTTCACCAGGGTATCGACATTAAAACGGTGCCGCCGTCTAAAAGAGAGGGGCATGCCTACACAGCTACGGCTTAGAGCCTCATCATAATTAATAAATGAAACCTTGGGTAGTACCGGGCGGTCCTCTTTCCTGGAGAGTCCGGCAAGAAATACTGTCTCCATCAGGGTTCTGACATGGGTAAATGAGATATGGGCAAGAGTGACGCCACTTACCCGGCTCCAGATAGCCATAATCTGCTCTATGATATGGACATCAAAGAGAGCAGTCCCCTCAATAACCCGTTTGCGTTCGGAGATGTCGCGAATTACAGCAGAGAAAAAGATCTCTCCAGAGACCTGCCATGATGCCAAGGAGATTGACGCCGGAAAAGTGGTTCCGTCCCGGCGAAGGCCAAGTGACTCTATACTCTTCTCTGGAAAGCGTAACTCCCCAGCCTCAACCGCTTGATTAAAAGCATTTTCATGATTACGCTGAAACTCTTCTGGAAGCAATAGGGATATGGATTTGCCAAGTATCTCCTCTCCGTTGTAACCAAAAACCCGCTCAGCACCTTTATTCCAGAAGTTTATTATGCCACTACAATCAACCGAGATCATGGCATCGGCGGTTGAATCGGTTACAGAGCGGAGGCGGCCTTCACTTTTTTGCAGTGATTCCAGAGTTTTCTGCCGCTCTAATATCAGCCGGATACGGTGTCGGAGCACCGCCCAGTTAATCGGCTTTGGAACATACTCCTCAGCCCCGGCAGCAAAGGCCATATCTACTGAAGCATCATCGTTTAGAGCTGTCACCATGATAACTGGAACTACATCTGGAGCAGCTAAATTTTTCAGCCCTTCACAGGTACTAAAACCATCAAGTCCCGGCAGGTTTGCATCTAAAAGCACCAGGTCAGGCCGGTCGGCACGAAACAGCTTTAGAGCGTCCACGCCAGTTGTTGCCTCAGTGACAACATAGCCCTCTTCCCGCAACAAAAGGTCGAGTAGGACTAGTACATCCGGGTCGTCATCGACCAAGAGAATGTGGGTTTTATTTGCCATTACACCCTAAACGCCATCTTTTCAAAAAGAGTTGTAAACATTACCGCCCCCTAATTTGCCACAGCCAAGAAAAACCTGCTATGGGAATTTTCGACAATTATATTCACACTCGGCTTGTTTATTGCTAGAATTATACTTGATGGTGAGGTGAAAGAGCCTGATTTGACGCTAAAATTTGCTAAATATTGGCACTCAAAGAAGAGATCAATAAATATGAACATATACCAACAAAAAATATTACGCTCGATAATAGTTCTCCTTTTTACCGCTTTTGCCCTATCTGGCTGTAACGATGAAATTACCATGGATGATTTGGAAACCCGCCATGGCAGGGCCTACGTTAAAGGTAGTAAAGTTCCATTTGAAGGTCAGGTATTTGATTACTATGATACAAATGCAGAGGATAAAGAGAATCGGAAAGTCTTTCGGGAAGGGTTCTATGTTGACGGTTTTAAAAGTGAAAAATGGACCACCTATAAATGGAGTGGTGCAAAAGTAGAGACCCCGTATAAGTTTGGTCGCAAAGAGGGAATTGAGAAAACCTTCTTCTCAACCGGAGGTCCGGCGAGGGAGCAACGTTTTTTTGACGGAAGACCTCATGGAAACGATATCCACTTCAACAGACAGAGAGAGATAACCAAAACCATTTTCTACCGTAACGGCACTCCCGGTGCACCACCGCCGGACCGAAAAGCAGAGATTAAACTAGCTGAAGAGGAGGAGATAGCCGCACAAAAACGTAATGAAAGACTGTTTGGAAAACGGAAAAAAAGCTGGATAGAACATGCTCTGGAGATACTCTAGTATCTTTATTTTAGAGTAAAATCATCGCAATGATGTTCCATGGCCTAACGATTAAAAAGATTTCTTTTCCGCTCTTTTCTTATTTGGGCCAGTAGCCGGTCTTTTTCTCTACTGGCGATGCTTTTCTCTATGGAGTTGGGTTTAAATAGACTTATCGCCTCTGAAAAGTGCCATAGTGCGGTTTTCCTCTCTCCTACCAACATATAATAACGTCCTAATGATAGATGGCCTGCGGCAGGTTTACTGCCTTTGCCCTGGACCATCGCCAGAAGATAAAAGTAGCTAGCTCTTTTGGGGTACTTGTTTGTCAGCCTATGTAAGATTTTACTGGCAGGCCGGTATTTTTTCTGCTCTTTAAGTGAGAAAGCCAACCAATATAGTAAATCTTCGTTTTCTGGACGCTGCTTTAGTGCTGTTTTGAAGTCACTCTCTGCCTGGGCAGGCCTTCCCCAGTCAACACGGGTTCTGCCCCGCTCCCGGAATAGATAAGGATCGTTGGGTGAAATTTTTAATAGGCGGTTCAACTCCTCCTCGCTCTCTTGTAAATTACCTGCATAGCGATAGGCAACGGCCAGGCCGTAACGGTCAGGAAAGCTGGCTGGATTTTTTTTAAGATTGCTTTGAAAGTGGTTGATAGCGACCTTGGGAACCACAGTGCTGCCTGCTAAAAGTTTAGCCTGGACTCTAGCAAGTTTTTCCCCCTCAGGCTGTGTACTCTTGCTGGTTTTTTCTATCTCATTAGCTATCTGGCGGATCTCCATCACCCGTGTTGAGCTTAATGGATGGCTAAGCAGGTATGGCGGCGGCATGGCTTGCCCTTGCTGTTCTTGTAAAATCCTCTCCATAAAATTGGTTAGCCCATGGAGGTTAAAACCGGCCTCTGCCATATAGTATAGGGCTAGGCGGTCTGCCTGGGTCTCTTTCTGGCGTTGATTTGATAACATTGAAGCTTTTCCGCTTGCAGCACTGCCAATAATAGATGCCTGGGTAAGCTCCCCACTGCCTGACACTACACCAGCAGCAATACCAGCGACCCCTAAAAGTACTGTCCTTAGAGATGTGTTGGCTAACTCGTTTTCCAGTTTAGTATGGTGGCCTGCCGAGAGGTGGGCGATCTCATGGGCCATCACACCTGCTACTTCAGCTCTGCTAGTGGCCCGTAGAAGAAGGCCGCTATTGAAGATAATATCATTGCTCGGCAGGGCCATGGCGTTAAGAGAGTTGTCTAGCATGACATGAAAGCTGACACTGTCAGGAAAAATTCCTGCTGCTTTTAGTATAGGGCGGCTAATTTCCTTCAGAAAATCGCTTGTTTCCGGCCCGGTAATAAGTACAACTGTTGGGCTGGCTCCGCTCTTGGCCTCAAGATATTTGCTTGAAAGCGTACAGGTAAGAGATAGCATTATAAATAAGAGAACAGTGGTGTATTTAGGCATAAAAGTTGCTTTTATTAATCTCTGTAGGTAATGGCCCAGATTCGGCTATTAGGCTGTCATTAGGTTTTGTTAATTGGTTAAACCATGTTATTAATGAAACATGCCTTTTTTGTCCAGTGTGGCTGAATAGATATTTTTTAGCGAGTTTTATTATATATTTCGGAGCAATAATGGGTCGTTTTA
>JADFZU010000011.1 GCA_015232365.1 Magnetococcales bacterium
ACCTCTGTTACATCTGGATCTTCAGACTCCTCTTCTAAGCTATCTCCATCCATATCCGCAAAAAACTGCTCTTCTAAATCTTCTGAATCAGGTTCTGTCTCTTCAATAACCTCTGTTACATCTGGATCTTCAGACTCCTCTTCTAAGCTATCTCCATCCATATCCGCAAAAAACTGCTCTTCTAAGTCTTCAGAATCTGAGCCAGTGTCCTCTGTAGCCTCCTCTTCTTCATCCAGAGAGCTATCTCCATCCATATCCGCAAAAAACTGCTCTTCTAAATCTTCTGAATCTGAGCCGGTGTCCTCTGTCTCATCAAGAGAGGCTTTGGATTTTTTAGAGATATCTTTTTTAACAATCTCTTTCTCTTCTGCCATCATTTCACTTTCGGTGACAACCTCTTCAATAACAGGAGCTAATGTGTCTCCATCTTCATCATGATCTTGATCTTCTTCATCGCTGGCTAAACCTTCACTCTCATCTTGGTCAATATCAGACACCAGTTCACCAACAACAGCTTTGGTCTCTTGCCAATCATCAGCATCTTTTTCACCACCATCCTCTGGCTGCTCTTCATCTTCCTCATCGAGAATGTCGTCGATACCCTCTAATGACGAAAGAATATCTTCTAAAGATGGGTTGATACTCTCAAGGTCACTACCACCAGTAGCTATATCAGAAACCAGCTCATCACCAATAGATAAATCAGCATCTTCATCAACCATAAGGCCAGACGCTTTTGCTAACGATTTTGATGAACTTTTAGATTTTTTCTGCGCCATATTCCCTCGTTAATCACTGCTCCAGGAAACAAAATATTTTATATTTTTTAGCTCATGAGAGATCAGCAGTGATCTATGTTACAGCAATATTTACCAGCCAATATATAGTCGGCCAGAATCAACAATATTGCTAACAAAACCACCTGAAGGAACCGCCTGACCAGCCAGAGCCGGGCGACTTAGAATCTCTTTATCGCCAAGTTTAACGACAACCCGGCCAATCTGTTGACCCTGCTCAACTGGGGCAATCAAAGGTTCATCATATATCAGCCCCACATCCAAAGAGCCACGCTCTTTTCGCGGAACAGTCACGACCAAGGCGTCTTTTACCACTGCATCGACATTGTCCAGAGCTCCCTTCCAGATTCTTAACTTTCGCACCACCGCATTAGAATCAAACAACTGCACAGTCTCAAACATCCTATTGCCATAACGGAGCAGACGTAGAGCCTCTTCCTCGCGAATTTTTCTGCCTTTTGCCCCCATAACTACAGCAACCAACCGCTGTCCATCTTTTTCGTTGGTGGCAATAAGACAGTATCCGGCAGCACGGGTATGGCCAGTCTTGAGACCAGTTATTGAGGGATCACGCCAGAGCAGGCGGTTACGGTTGTATTGACGAATACCGTTAAAGGTGTACTGTTTCTCTTTTACAAAATGGCTGTACTGTGGAAATTTTTTCATGATAGCTGAGGCAAGAATAAACATATCATGGGGTGTGGTGTAGTGATCCGGTTCCGGCATTCCGGTAGGATTGACAAAGTGGGTTCCCGTCATTCCCAACTCTTTTGCTTTGCTGTTCATCATCTCGGCAAAACCGGCAGATGAACCTCCCAGGTGTTCTGCTACAACCAAGCAGGCATCGTTTCCGCTCTGGACAGCAATGCCACGAACAAGATCTTCAACCAACACCTTATCGTTAACCCGGACAAAAGTTTTGGAGCCTCCCATCCGCCAGGCTTTTTCTGAAACTGGCAGGCGTTCATCTAATTTAAGATCACCATTTGCCAGTGCCTCATAGACCAGATAGAGAGTCATAACCTTGGTGAGTGAGGCTGGCTCTAATTGGATATCTTGCTCTTGAGAGAAGAGCACCTCCCCAGAATCCATATCGCCAAGCACTGCTCCAGCACCACGAATTGTAAAAGGAGCACCACCTCCAGACGCCTCCAATTGCTGCAAAAAAAACACGCTGGCGGCAAAAACCAAAAAAGATAGCATCAGAGTTTTTCTGAACCTTACAAGTTTCACGTCAGAAATAGTCCCTATTTTATTATCCTAACTCCAAACAGTTACGATAAAACTGCCTAAGCTAGGATTGATGAGTAGTAAAAAAATCCCACACTACTTTGCACCGTTTATCGCCATATATCAACGGTATACACCATGATATTTCATGAATTATGGCTATTGTCTCTACGGCTTGTACAAATGCAAAGAGCTAATTCCCATATTTTTCAAACGTTTTACTGCATTTTCAGCCCTTACCATTGATGTAAATGGGCCGACAATCACTCTATAGAAATTTTTACCATCTACTTTTTTATTCTGTACTCTGGCTGTGCCTACAGTTGTAAGCCTTGCTGCCAGCTTTTTAGCATTGGCAAAATCATGAAATGAACCAGCCTGCACATAAACTTCACCAGTAGCAACCATGGTTTTAGCCAGTTTTTTTTGTTTGATCTCTCTTACTTTCGGCTTTGCTATGGTCTCAAAAACAGTTGTTTTTTCTACTATATCAAGAGACTCAGACTTAACAATTGGCCGGGAGATTGCTTTCGCAACTTTTTTATTTCGTGAAGGTTTTTTGTAACTACCCTCCATTTTCAACTGTTCATCCATCGGCAGAGCTATAACCCTCACCCTGGCAATGCCTTTTTTATCAACCCCCAAAACCTTGGCGGCAGCATAAGAGAGATCTATAATCCGGTCAGCAACAAATGGTCCACGGTCATTGATACGCAACACCATGCTCCGGTGGTTGTCAAGGTTGTGGACCCTAACCCAGGTTGGCAGAGGCAATGTTTTATGGGCAGCGGTAATAGAGTGCATATCATAAATTTCACCATTTGCCGTCAGCCGGTTATGGAATTTTTTCCCGTACCAGGAGGCCAACCCCTCTTGCTCAAAGCCTTCAGAACTTTTTAAAGGGTAGTAGGTTACCCCAAACACATCGTAAGGTTTGCCAGTTTTTACCCGGCCTCTATCTGAAGTTCCAGAAATATAACCACTAAGCTGGCTACAAGCTGAAAACAAAAATGCTAGACTTATCAGTATTATCCATTGTCTAAAGCAGATAACATATTTTCTCTTTCCGGCTAACATCAGGGCAATATTTCCAATTTTAATAAACTCAGGGAATATCCGACAATCCCCACCTAGCCAAGATTTATCCAGGCTAAAAGTTGTGATATCGACAGTAAATAGGCAGAATAGACGAGTATTGAGAAAGTGATCAACCTATAAACGGCGGTTGGAAGTGCGTGCATAGTGCAATCTATTGATTTACCAGATGCATCCAGGAAAATCGCAGTCACATTATTGTGTGACAAGGTTTTTACCTTAGGTGCCAGATGAATAAATAGGTTGTTCTAGGTGCGTGCTTCTAACTGTCGTTTATAGGATTAACAGCATCACCTCTAAGTCAACATCGACCTTATACCTGATTTCATTCTAACCGTATTTGCTCCGAGCTCCAAGGAAGGGCTTAAAAAATTGTGGTTAAATTAAATAAATGAGTATTAAAACATCCTGGAAGGTGCGACTTCGCCACCTTCTACCATTTTATCGCAGAAACGCCGTATCTTTTACTATAGGGTTTCTACTGCTCTCTGCTACCGCTTTCACCACAGCGTCCATCCCCTATGTAATGAAAATGGCTATTGATACCCTGGCTGGCCAGAGCGATCATGAGCAACTCAAGAACTTTGCCCTGACTCTAATTGCCTTGGCTATGCTAAATGCCTACATGCGGGTTAAAGCCCGTACCCATATTTTTGGCATTGGCCGTAAGGTGGAGTATGAACTCCGCAAAGATTACCACTCTAAACTGTTGGAGCTTGACTCTCCTTTTTTTGATAACGAACGAACCGGGGATCTGGTTGCCAGAGGCAACAACGATATTACTGCAGTTCGCATGTTTATCGGTCCCGGCTTTCTACAAATCACCAATACTATCATGGCCTATGCGGTAACTATACCGATAATGATCGGCTTAGACCACATGTTGACCCTTATAATACTGGCTCCGTTTCCATTGGCTTTAGTTGCCGCCCGCTATCTTACCAAAGCCCTCTACCATCTAAGCCGCAAGGTTGCCGACCAGTTTGGCGAAATGTCCAGTTTTGTTCAGGAGAGTGTGGCAGGAGTTGCTGTTATCCGCTCCCATGCACAGGATAGCAACTGGCGTGACCGTTTTGGGGTTGAGTCGCAAAAACTCTATAAAGCCCACAGATCCCACGCCAAACTGCAAGGGCTGTTTTCACCACTGGTTATTCTCAGCGGTGGTACTGGTAGTTTAACCCTCTTATATTACGGCGGCCAAGAGGTTGCCTCAGGTGCATTGACAATTGGTGATTTTGTAGCTTTCTCCGGCTATCTTGCAGCTCTGGTCTGGCCGACAGTTGGTCTGGGGTGGATTTTCACTGTTATGCAGCGTGGTCTGGCCGCACTTGAGAGAGTTGGGCGGATTCTAGATACAGCCCCATTTTTAGAAGAGTCCATACTTAAAACAGAGCAGCCTACTACGAGAAAAAAATTGCTGGGAGATATAAAGATCAATCAGCTATCTTTTTGCTTTAAAAAAGACGGTGAAGAAAAAACTGTCCTCAACAACATCAACATGGATATTCCAAAAGGCTCATTTATTGGTCTGGTTGGCCGGGTTGGTTCCGGAAAATCGGTGCTGCTCAACTGCCTTGCCAGACTTTACCCCACTGAGAAAGGCAGTATATCCATTGACGGTCTGGAACTTATGGAAATTCCAGAAACCCAACTCAGGGCCAACCTGATTATGGCTCCTCAAGAGAGTTTTCTATTCTCCGCAACCATTGCCCAGAACATCCAGATTGGTGTTAAGTCTGACCAGCGACCAGAAGATGCGTGGCAGGCGGCAGAGCAAGCGGTGTTTTCAGATGAGATAAAAACATTTCCTGAACAACTAGATACCATAGTTGGAGAACGAGGTATCACTCTATCTGGAGGGCAGAGACAGCGAACTGCACTGGCTAGAGCTTTGGCAGTTGATCCACCGATTTTACTTCTTGATGATATTTTCTCTAGCGTCGATGCCACTACAGAGGCAAAAATTCTTACAAACCTGCGAGATGTAGCCAAAGGCCGAACCATTATCATGGTCTGCCACCGGGTGGCTGCCCTCTATAGTGCCGACCATATCTATCTTTTGGACCAAGGCGAGATAAAAAACCAAGGCAGCCATAAACAGCTACTAGAGACTAGTGACCTTTACCAGAATCTCTACAGTAACATGGCAAAAGAAGAGGCATTAGAAGCACTTAAATAGATAAGGGTTTAGCCAGAATATTTATAAAATCCAGTGTAGAGCTGCTAATCTATTAAGGAAAGTTTATCACCATGAAACCAGCAGTAATGAGCGAAACTGAAGAGACAAAATACGGTAGTTTTTTGGATATTGATCTCTTTAGCAGGTTTTTTAAATATGCAAAGCCATACAAAGGCTGGATAACCATCGCTATACTGCTTTTGCCGGTCAGCACCATGGCACAGATGGCTCAGCCCCTTCTGATAAAACAGGCGGTGGACCAACACCTTATCCCAAGCAATCTAGATGGGTTTTGGCTGCTTGCACTATTTTTTGCCGGCCTGGTGGTTATGCAGTTTTTCATAAGCTACCTGCAATCTATTATCAATACCATGTTGGGCCAGCGGGTAGTTCGTGATATTCGCCGGGATCTATTTAGCAAGCTTACCGCAATGGATGCTCAGTTTTTTGCCACCAATGCCAGCGGCAGATTGACAAATAGAATTACAAACGATACCGAAGCAGTTAGCAACATGGTAAGTGCAGGACTTATTAATCTTGTTGCTGATATTTTGCTACTTTTTGGCATCGCTATCAGCATGGCAATCCTATCTCCAAAACTCTCACTGATTGCCATGATATCTCTACCCCTTATTCTTTTAGGGACTGTCCTTATCACCAAGCGTATGCGTGTAGTCCAGAGGCAGAGCCGGGTGATTCAGGCTAAAATGGCTGGACATCTAACCGAACAGGTTGACGGACACGAAGTTTTAAGACTTTTCAACTGCCAAGAGCAAAACCGTAACGAGTTTAACCAGATGAATCAGGAGTATTTTTCCACTGTCATAAAAAGTAACTTTTTGGAGGCATTTCAGTTTAGCTTTGTCGAGACCGCCTCTGTAGTTGTGGTCGCCATGCTCTTTTGGTATGGAGCTGGCCTAACCCCGGAAGATGGTGTAACAGTTGGTGTTATGGTAGCTTTTATTGACTATCTACGGCGGATTTTTTCCCCAATTCGTGATCTATCCGGCAAATTCACCACAATGCAGGCGGCTATGACCGCCTTAGAGAGAATATTTGATCTGCTGGACACTCCAGCATCCATCACCTCCCCAGCAAAACCGCAACTCCCAGACAGACCAGCAGCTTCATCCAGTCACATTCAGTTTCGTAATCTTGATTTTGATTATGGAAAAGGGCCAGTATTAAAAAACATCAATTGCCAGATAAACTCAGGAGAACGGATAGCGGTCGTCGGACCAACTGGAGCCGGAAAAACCAGCCTTATAAAACTGTTAAACCGTACATATGATCCCAAACATGGCAGCATAGAGATTAACGGTCTCTCAGTCGACCGCTATCCTCTTGAGCATCTACGCCGCATGGTCGGCATGGTTCAACAAGAGACATTTCTTTTTGCCGGAACCATCTTTGAAAATATAAGCCTCCACGATAAAAAATTCAGCCAAGAGCAGATAATTCAAGCTGCCAAAGATAGTGGAGCAGCCACATTTATCGAAAAGCTCCCCAAACAGTACGACTCAATATTGACCGAACGTGGCTCCAACCTATCTGCAGGTGAGCGGCAGCTAATCGGTATAACCCGTATGTTTGCTTTCAAGCCGGAGATTCTGGTTATGGATGAAGCGACAAGCTCGGTAGATACCATTAGTGAAGGGTTGATTCAAAATGCTCTTCTCCAACTGCAAAAAGATCGCACCTCAATAATAATCGCCCACCGCCTTAGCACAATTTTAAATGCTGATAGAATTTTGGTTTTTGCCCATGGGGAGATTGTCGAGGCCGGCAGCCATAGTGAGCTTATTGAGAAAGGCGGTATCTACGCCAAACTCTATGCCTTGCAGTTTAACAGCATACAATAACTTATCTATACACCATATAAGTCAATATATTGCACTATAGATGCACTTCCAACTTCTGAATCCTGGTTCAAAGGTCAAAAACCCCAATGAGCTCTACATGCCTGGTATGTGGAAACATATCTAGCGGCAGAACTGATTTCAGAGTCATACCAGCTTCGACCAAAACAGCGGCGTCACGAGAAAATGTACCTGGATCGCATGAGACATAAACAATACGCTTCGGTGGTTTTTTAGCTACTCTCTTTACCAAATCAAAGGCACCATTTCTAGGGGGGTCAAGAAGAACCATATCGGCCCGCTCCAGCCCATCAAGAGAGTCTAAACCAAATGGTTTAAATAGGTCAGCTCGCAATTGCCGGATATTTTCTGTTTTGTTCCTCTTGCTGTTCTCCACCAACCTCTGCATAGCCCTTGGCGAACCCTCAACCCCATAAACTTTGTTAAACCGGGTAGAAATTGGCAAGGTAAAGTTGCCGATACCACAAAAAAGGTCCCAAGCCACCTCGCCAACATTAGAACTATTGCCAGAAGATGCAGCTACAACCTCATCAACAAGAATCTGGTTACCAAAGCCGTTTACCTGAATAAAATCACCAGGTTTAAAGCTTAGTGAAAAACCTCCAACCTCATAGTTTAAAAGGGAGGTGCTAAAGAGAGAACGCAGACGGGATTTTTTTCCTTGCTGCATCCATAGTTGTGATATTTGTTGCTCTTTGGCAAAAGCTCGCAAACGGTCCTGGTCAGAGGCAGAAAAAGCTCTGATGGTGTGGAAAACCATACCAACACCAGCATCACCAGCAATACAGTCAACTTCTGGGATAAAACTATTACCGCCCAGAGCCTCTAACAAATGCCGCAACGGAGCAAGAAGCCTCTCCAAACGGTGGTCCAAAATAGGGCAGGTGCTTATATCGACAACTCTATGGCTTCCAGAAGCAAAAAAGCCTAACAACACCACATTTTTAAGCACCCGGACCTTTAATCCTGCCCTTCGCCGATATCCAATATCTGCTGGAGCAGCTTTTAAATCTGCAACAACTCCATCTGGCTCTATCTTGCCAATTCGCTGCAGAGAGTCTGAAATAAAACTGCTTTTGATCTGCTCTTGATGCAGAGAAGAGATATGGCTCAACTGACAGCCGCCGCATTGACCATAAACGGCACACTTTGGCTGAACCCTGCTGGCAGCAGGAGTGATAATCTTTTTTATAGCAGCAAAACAGTGATTTTTATGCTGCTTTTCTACCTCTACCAACAGGTGGTCGCCAGGGGCGGAAAAAGGGACAAAAACTGCCTTTTTTGCCCCATTGCCAAATCCTAAACCACCGGGAACCATCTTATCGATGGTTATTTCAAATTCATCCACAAAAAACCACCCTATTCAACTGCTTTAAATGGGTGGACCTCTGCTCGACGGTTGAAAAACCTACCTGTAAGGGTTGAGTTATCAGCCTCAGGGCGGGATAGACCATAACCAACTGAGTGCATACGCTCTTTTGAAATACCTCGATCCAGAAGATAGTTTTTGATTGCCATAGCCCTCCTGTTGGATAGGTCAACATTATAAGACTCATCACCAGAACTATCTGTGTGTCCCCCAAGCTCTACTTTTAGCTCAGGGTGCTCCTTGAGGTATAGAACCACCTTATCAAGATCTTCGTTGTATCTCGATTGAACGTCTGCTTTATCAAAGGCAAAAAATATCTTAGCCAACACCCAACATCCCTGCTTGTTGACTCTCTCACCTTCTGGCGTGTTGGAACATTGATCTTGCTCATTTAGCACCCCGTCACCATCTAAGTCTGGATTGTGCTCGGGTTGTGCTGCAACTACTGGCTCCGCAACTGCTGGCTCCGCAACCATTGGCTCTGCTACATCATCTACCTTGGCAACTGGCTGTAAATCCATCTCTTTTATTTGGCTTTTCAACACGTCAGCAGGAACAAAATAGTGCTGAGTACCAAATTGAGCTAGCTCTGAACCACCCTTATGAGGATGGCTCTGGGACCAACCTTTATAGGTCCAGTTCTCCCCTGCTGATGCCTGAGCTATTGTCAGAGCCGATAGAGAGTACAAAACTCCAACAAAAACCAATAATTTCTTGAAACTGGTCATAATATATCCTCACAAACTTAAAAGCTGTAGATTAATCAATGAAATACAAAAAACAACATTCCACGTTACCAAGACTAAGGGCCACAGAAAAAAAGTCCACGCCCCTAATGCTCAAGAGTTACCACGCCTTTTTGCTGGAACGAAAATGGCCCAACAAATAAAATATCTACTTTAACTCTACCAGAAACCCGATAGTTTACGCTTTTTTTCCTAGCTTTAATAAGTTTTGCCACAGGCCCGGATATTTTAAATAGAGATGTTGAAACAACTACTTCAAACTCATGGTCACCAGAAGCTGGAACGACAAACGGTTCAGTAGTCACTCCGTTAGCGGCTACCATATCTTCCAGCTCTAATGTACAACTTAAAGAGGATATAGGAATCTCGACATCATTTGGATTGGAAACCTTAAGCCTAACCATAAGCTTTTGATTAAAAACAGATATTTTTCCATACTTTACATCAACCAATTCAATAGTTGGCTTTTGCAAATCATTTTTTGAAAATACACGGGGAAACTGTTTGATATATGTACAAGATGTGAGCAACATTGCCAACAATATACAAATTATTCGGCCGAAGCTAATCACCTGAAACCCTCTGCTCAACATACCATTCCCTATAATATTACAATAAATACCCAGGTTAAGGCTTGAACCCATACATAGCAGTTAGAAGAACCCACCTCCAACCAGCTTTCCAGGTTGAAATTTAATCTGTCATCATAACCCAGATATTTTCTGAATTACAGACATTTCGCTTTATAATTACTTTCCAACGAAAATACATCTACTTTTGAGTGATTATTTAACTATTGCAAGCAGAAAAAACATATTACAAACAATATGATAAACAATAATTAATCATGATTCAACAAATAAACTGACTATGTAGTAAATAGACAAAAAAAATAGAACATCTGCTATTCCAAGTACCGAAATCACTTAATCTACGCTATTATTAATCTAGAAATGGCAGTTTGGCGTGCATGAATAGCACAACATATTGGTTTGTCTGGTGCAATCAGGAAAAATAGAAACCACCTTGTTGATGATAAGAATTTTTTCTGGTTTGCCTGATGAATCAATAGTTTGCACAAGTGATACTAGAACAACTTCTGAACCTAGGATTAAAGACCAACTCTGTGGATTTAATGATAGAAACAGGTCATAAAGCATTCGTTATACAGTTGAAATTAAAAAATTTTAGTTTCAACACTTAGGAACTGGACAAAGCACAAAGGAGAGAACAGATGGATTTGCACCCCATAAAAACAGAAGAAGAGTTAGCCAACGAACTATTTCAACTGGCAGAGCGTGCAAAACTTGGCGGCCTGAAAAGTGACAATATAGATGCCATAGATGAAATTATCAATACAATCAACGAAAGTAGTGAAATAATTCCTAAAGAGCTGTTGCCTGAAAAAACTGGGCAGCCATTAACTGGAAGTGCAGTGCTACGCAACTCATACCGTATGAGCGTGAATAGAGATGCAGTTGCTATTTTGCAAGAGCAGCGACTGCACATGAAAATTACCGATGTCAGCACCTCAGGGTTTGGGCTACATTCTGAAACTGAGGTCCCATTTGGAGAGAATATCTATCTGGAGATAAATGGACTAGATGGAATGGATCTCTTCTCTTGCTTGATCTGCTCTTGCGAACCCCAAGAAGGTGGTTTTCATGTCGGTGTAAAAATCAACAGAAAACTGCCGAGATTATAACCAAAATATCTCATTAATTTGGATATAATCTCTTCTTATAATGATTAACCCAAACTATTGTTAATAACATCTGACAAATTGTAAATCTCACAGCTTTGGGTTTGTCATGAACATTTAACATAGATTCAACAGTTGTTCGCAAATCACTGGCACAACCTCTTGATTCACTTGGCAAACCAGAAAAAGAAAAATCAAGAACATCATCAATTAGGCTGAGCAGTACTTTTCCTGCTTGGTTGGAAGTACTCAGTAGACACGCTGCTGCTCATTCAGAGGTGTCCCTTCCAAAGCTTCACCCATGCCCAAGATGGCATTCATTGGAGTCCTGATCTCATGGCTCATCGTGGCCAGAAAAACGCTCTTTGCCTTATTGGCCTCTTCTGCCTCGTCTTTTGCACGTTGCAGTAATACAGTACTGTTTACAGTCGGTACCCAACGCAAAAAAGCCAACGGCCAGCAGGATGCCCCCCCCCCAAGAAACCCGACAAGCTTTTCCAGTACAGCTTCAGTTTCGGTATCGCCTATGATTATGAATCGGTTTATCTATTTCCTAGCAAGTACTTTATGATTTTTTTTATCCAGAAAACAAAAAACCCGCCAATTGGCGGGTTTTTTGTTTTCTGGAGAGTTAATCAACCCTCTACCTCATCAGGTATACCTTCCGGCAGGATAAACGGGGTTGCACCAACTAAATCGCACTGATACATAAACCCGGAATCCTCACTACCCATGTCGGTTTTATCATATATATACTCAAAAAAATCTTCTGCTTGTTTGGCCGGCACAACAACTTCAACCACCCTCACAGACTTAACCTCAAGATTTTTCTTACCTCGCTTACCATCGGCAGCTCCAGCAACTCCACGACACTTAAATGAGTTGGCGGTTATAATATCCTTCTTCTCTTTCAGTAGCTTGAGCAGTTCTGAATCTATACCATTATCAGGAAGCACACAGGTTATCAGCTTGGAGTCAGGAAAGGATTCAGGATCTTGTATTTTGGCCATGATCTCGCCTCCTATGCACTCTTTTGGAGTTTATCAAGAACCACCTGAGGAATATAAGTAGCGGCCTTCTCTAGAGGTGTTACATACATAAAGCCCATACCTGGTGTATCTAGCTGGCCTGCAAGATAGATATTGTCGAACACTGCATCCAACTGTTCAGTACCAACCACAATACTTACAACCTCTTTTTCAACCTCAACAGCTACACCAAGAGCACCAAGGCGTTCTCTGATTCCGCTACCTTTGGCAAAAAAGACGGTCGCTCCCTGTGCACCAGCATCACGGGCAGCATGGACAATGGTATCACCAAGACCACGTTGAACAATACATGTGATCAAACGAACATCGGTAAGAAATGTAATTTTCCGCTTAGCTGAAGACGCCATAACGCGCACCCCCTAAAATAATTAACATACCCAAAAGGTAGTAAAAAAAATAAATTATGCCTCTACAGGCTCTGCTTCTTCCGCTTTATCACGGGTAGTAAAGCGAACCCACAGACCGGTCAGCATGACCGAGATAATCGGACCAATGGAAGCCATTGACAGCATTCCAAAACCTTCAACAACATCAACCGCTCCACCGACTCCAAGCCCCATAGCCAAAACCAGGGGCACAGTAATGGGGCCGGTAGTCACTCCAGCACTGTCCCAAGCAATATTGACAAACTCTTCAGTTGAGAGAGCAGTAAGAACAATAGCTATAGCGTAAGCCGGAATCAACATAACCGGTAGAGAAATATTAAATACAATCTTGGCAAGGCCAATGGCGATACCAAAAGCAACACCAAAGGAAACAGCATACATCAGAGTTGACTTTTTAAAGACACCCTGAGTCATGTTTTCCACTGTTGCACCAAGTGCGTTAAGGGCAGGCTCAGCCAATGTAGCTCCAAAACCCAAGAACCAAGCAAAAGCCAGAGCCAGAACCATTCCAACTATGTAGACATAGATAGGAGAGTCAGGCACAGCTTCAATACTGGCAAAAGCAGAAGGCAGTAGACTACCAGACTGCTCACCAAGAGAGGAGAGTCCGTATGTTAAACCAAGGTTGAAGGTAGCCATACCGATAATTGCCAAAGCGATACCATATGCAACGATTCCTCCATTTTGCACCTTCTCTTTGAGGAGAACTCTCAAAACCAAAAACAGGAAGAGCACTAGAGGCAAGATCGCCCGGAAGGCTAGAACAATATCAACCCCAGGAGACACATCATACCAAGGAGCCTGAGTAGTAACAGCACCAACTGCGGCAGCACCCTGTAGAATCTGCTCTACTGGAATAGTTGAAACAACATAGATGGATAAACCAAGAACACCAATAATCGGAAAGATGGAGGCCAAGGTTACGATACCGAAACCGGAAAGAGTTTGACTTCCCTTACCAGCAGATGAGGCGATACCAATTCCCAAAGATAGAACCAAAGGAACTGTAACCGGCCCTGTAGTAACCGCACCACAATCCCAAGCCAAGCCAAGAACTGGTTCCAGGTATTCACTGGTTGTCGCGTAGAAGGTCATTCCCAAAGCTGGTGCCAACGCCGCATAGATCATCGGCTTTAAACTCCAACCTCGGAGAAAACGCATTGTACCAAGAATTGCCGCAAGCCCCACTCCAGCTCCAACAACCAAGACAAGTGTGCCAGACATGTCGTTAAGGAGTAGAAATAGATATGGTGCTTTATTGATATCAACCAACTGCCCGGCAGTTTTAAGTGCACCAATCGCCGGTTCAGCAAAGGTAACACCCACACCTAGAAGAAAGGCTATGAGCAGAACAACCGGCAGGGTAGACTTTTTCGGCAGCATGACACCAATTGTCTCACCAAAAGGCATAAGACCTAGAGCCAAACCCTCCATGAAAAACATCAAGCCAATCATCACCGCAACCAATGCTATGGTGATACCAACAAAACCCTCAACCATCTGGTGTAATACTATAAGCTGGAAAAGAGCCAGGTAGACAGCAAGCGGAGTAACCGCACTGAATTGCTCCATAAACCGGCCAGAAGTATAGTTCTTGAGGATACGGTACATATCCTTAGGTCTCAGAGATACTTTTGGCGGTTGGTAAGGAATGATCTTACCTGCACTATCCCGCTCAATCTTTGGAGACAGGGCGTTGTAGGAGATCTGCTGTGCAGTAACGGACACATCCCTTATGTACTGGCCATATCGAATTTTCTGGGTCATATACTCCCCCTCTACACACTTATGCTTAACAATGGAATCATCTGATTTTTATCAAAATATAATATTTTTTGATATATATTTTTCTCTTCAAATAAAGCCTAGAGAACTATAGGTCAATTCCCTAACTTAAACAATTTATTCTCAACGTAAAACAACCAAATAGCAACGTTTTATTTTATAAAATTACTTTGACGTTTTATTCGCTACCATCAAGAACATCTATTCCAGGCAAGGTTTTACCTTCCATTAACTCTAAAAATGCTCCACCTCCTGTTGATATATGGGAAACTTTATCTGCCACTCCTGCCAAACGGATCGCAGCATCAGTATCGCCACCGCCAATTACGGTAACAGCTCCACTTGCTGCCACACTTGCTGCCAAACCAAGGGTCCCTTTGGCAAATGCCGGCTGTTCAAACACACCTAAAGGACCATTCCAGACTATAGTAGCAACCCCTTGCAGAGCCTTTTGAAAAATTGCCACAGAGTCTGGCCCCACATCCAACCCCATCCAACCATCGGGGATATTGGTTACTGGAACCACATTTGTCTGAGCCTCTCCATCCATTGATTGGGCAACTACACAATCAACAGGCAACAAAAACTCCACCCCTCTCTCTTTAGCCCTCTCCTCTGCCGCTGCAGCAATTTCTAACATTTCATCCTCAACCAGAGATCCGCCGACTTGATAACCCCTGGCTTTAAAAAATGTATTGGCCATTGCTCCACCAATAATAATTTTGTCAACTTTTGCCAAAAGAGCCTGTATAACACCAATTTTTGTCGAGACCTTGGCCCCGCCCAAAATTGCCACTACCGGCTTTTTTGGATTGCTGATAGCCCGGTTGAAATAGTCTATCTCTGCTGCCATAAGCAGCCCGGCAACCGCTGGAGAGACCAGCTCTGCCACACCAACATTGGAAGCATGTGCACGGTGTGCAGTTCCAAAAGCATCATTTACCACCACGTCTGCCAGTTTGGCGAAACCGGCAGCCAGAGCAGGATCATTTTTTGTCTCACCGGGATGAAAACGAACATTTTCCAATAACAGTACATCTCCAGGCCGTAAAGCATCAACCTGGGCTTCAACCTCTGGTCCTACACAATCTTCAGCCAACTGCACCGGCCGGTCCAACAGCTCAGATAGACGCATGGCAACCGGCTTGAGTGAAAGAGCAGGGACCACACTCCCTTTAGGCCGTCCTAGATGAGAAGCCAATACCACCCTGCCACCTCTATCGATAATTTTTTGAATAGTCGGTACAGCCCCTCTAATCCTGGTATCTTCTCTAATAGCCCCCTCTTTGGTGAGGGGGACATTAAAATCAACCCTGACAAAAACCCGTTTATTTTCAAGATCTACATCATCAATGTTTAATTTATCCATTTTTCAAAAAACCTTATCTAGAGTTCATCATAATACCTGGGAACCCTTCTAAAGCAGCCAGGATGGTATCAATTCTACCATCGTCGACATCGGCCCCAACAAGAATATTCCTGGCAATAGCTTTTCTCAATCCAGCTTTATCATCACTCTCCCATGCGGCAAGGTATACATTACGCCGTCCTGTTGCATCCTGCATGGCCTGTTGCATTCTTGCTCCAATGCGAATATCAGTAACGCCACGAATACGCAAACTCTCTTGAATACCTTCAAAAACAATTTCCCAGAATGCATGGGAAAACTCTTTGTCTTCCCTGAGACAGTAGAGCAGATAAGCAGAGAAAAACACCATTAAATCAAAGCGTAGATCATAGTCATCTTTAACCTTAAGACCACCGTTTGCTGACAGATCCAGGAGATGGTCAACCATACGGTCATGGACACCCATCACCTGCTCTCTTAGCTGCTTTTTCTGCTTTTTGGCTGCCAACCATTTACTCCAAAATAACATAGAAACTTTTCTCCAGCCCCATTAAGGGGTTATAATGTTGACTTAGACCAATTTTTATTGCAAAAGATAGGATCGCATAGTCGCTATCTATTAAACTATAAAATTTTTAATTTAAGCTACAGGTATCTCATGCCTAAACCATTTTTAATACTACCACGAACCATCTTCTTCCTTATCTTGCTCATCGGTCTGGCTGGCTGTCAAGCTCGTATGCAGGAAACCGGTTCTATGATCAAGCCGGAAGATGTCAATAAAATTGTGGTTGGCGTTACAAATCATGAAGAGGTAAAAAAACTGCTTGGACCTGCAACAATAATTAACACCTTCCGTCGTGAACGGTGGATCTACATCCAGGACCGCCGATATAAAAACATGCAACGGACATTTGCCAGAGCAGTCAACCGTATTGAAATCACCTTCGATAAACAAGGCATAGTTGAAAAGATTGAGCGAAACTTCGGAGACTCTCTAATCGACCCGGAGAATAACGAGTCCTCAAGCCTCAGATCAAAATGGGGTAGCTGGTTCTGGAAAGGCAGCTATGATAAACCGGCAACCGGTGAAGAGGCTCCATCTTCTCCTACAACAGATAAAGCTGAAGAGACGGACAAAGCAACGGTTGAAGGAAAACCGGCAGCAGATAAACAGGAAACTGATGGAGCCGTTAATGGTGAAGATGATAAAAAGGCCAAAGATTGGTGGCGTTTCTGGTAAGCTTGGAGTGTCAAAATGCACCCGTTCAAACTAGCTGTTATCGGTGGAACAAGCCTTCTTGAGTCGGACCTTTTCCGTAACGCTACACCAACCATAATAACAACCAAATATGGTCCGGCAACAATAATGGAGCAAGCCTCGATTCTGTTTCTGCAACGCCACGGCCTACAACAGTACACCCCTCCCCATAAAATCAACCATCACGCCAATATAGCAGCACTAAAAGATAGCGGTGCAACCCATATTATATCTGTTGGCTCAGTTGGCGGAATGCGTAAGGAGTTGGCTCCTGGCAAGGTTTTAATCCCCGACGATTTTTTTGCTCCCCATCTGGCTCCAACATTTTTTAACGATACCCAAGGCCACATAACACCTGGTTTTGACCAAAGTTGGCGACAATCTATACTCGACATTTTAAACAACACCAATACCAAACCAATTGATGGTGGAGTCTATTGGCAGACCATCGGTCCCCGTTTTGAGACCAAAGCGGAGATCTCTTTCTATCAGCCCCATGTCCACGTAGTCGGAATGACGGTCGCCTCTGAGTGCATTTTGGCCTCTGAATACAAAATTCCCTACAGTGCTATATGTATGATAGACAACTATGCCAATGGAGTTGTCGATGAGGAGTTGACCTTTGCCTCATTCAAAAAACAGGTTAGTGCCAACGAAGCCCAACTAGTTATTATCATAAAAACCCTATTGGAAAAATTAAGCCCATGACCCTACACATTAAAAATGTATGGCTCTATGATCAAGGTCAGGTAGATATCCAGATAGATGCAGGGAAAATCAAGGCTATAGCTCCAAATCTGCCAGAAATAGATGGGGCAGAAAGCTTTGATGGCAATGGAATGGCAGCAGTCTCCGGCCTGGTGAACGGCCACACCCATGCTGCAATGAGCCTCTTTAGGGGGTTTGGGGACGATATGCAGTTAATGGAGTGGCTGCAAACCAGAATCTGGCCTGCAGAAGCAAAGCTTACCGAAGAGGATGTCTACTGGGGAAGCCGCATGGCCTGCATGGAGATGATCCGTTCAGGGACAGTGGCTTTTGAAGATATGTATTGGCACTTTCACGGCATGGCAAAAGCTGTGGAGGATAGCGGCCTCAGAGCTGGAGTCGGTGCTGTTATGATCGACATCGCCGGAGAGAAGCAGGGCCAGGAGTGCCGGGATCAGGCGGTGCAATACCTTGAAGAATCAGGGCGTTACTCCGACCGGGTAAAGTTTACCTTAACCCCCCACGCTATCTATACAGTAAGCGCCAAAAGCCTTAGCTGGTCGGCTGAGTTTTCCGACAAGCACAACCTTCCAGTGCACATTCACCTCTCCGAGACAGCCTTTGAAGTCAGCGAATGCATTAAGCAGAACGGCGTAAGACCGGCAGTTTATCTAGACCAGCAAGGTCTGCTAACCCCACGGACAATTCTTGCCCACGGGGTCTATCTGGATGATGATGAGTTGGAACTTATAGCCAAACGGGGTTCAACCATTGTCAGCAATCCAGTATCCAACATGAAACTGGCTGTCGGCGGAGTGTTCCCCTACCAAAAAGCTGCTGAACTTGGCATTCCCATCGGCCTGGGCAGCGACGGTGCGGCATCCAACAATAGTCTGGATATGTTTCAAGAGGTAAAAACCTTCTCCTTGATCCAAAAACATGCCAACAACGATCCTACAGTTCTACCATCAGCTAAAGCCTGGCAAGTTGTTACCGGGGTGGATGCACCACTGATAGGACAAGGTAGCGGAGTCTTGGCAGCAGGTGAAAATGCAGATATACTGCTCTTGAACCGTGATGAACCAGAGATATGTCCTGAGCATGATTTTGTCTCAAATCTGGTCTATTCTGCCACCGGGCATGTTGTTGACACTGTAATTGTAGCAGGTAAAATTTTAATGAAAAACCGTGTCATAGACCAAGAGTTGGAGATTCGCCAAGAGGCGACAGCCCGAGCAAAAAGTTTGTGCAAAGTCTAGATGATGCTATCTCAAAAACAATCTGTATATTTTTTAACCTGTATTCGATATTAGGGCGTTGATTAATGGTGCAACATATCGGTTTATCCGGTGAATCAAACAGAAATAAAGCCACCTTTTTGGTGAGGGGAATTTTTTCTAATTTACCAGAGGAATCAATATGTTGGGTCGGTGAGTTACCAATAGATAGCAAATCCAGTTTTAAACCAGGACAGTGCTCATGATTCATTCAGAAACTCAACTCACCCTGGTAATTACCAAAAAAGCTGAAGAAGATTCGCAGTTTTCTCTGCTGTTATCTGCTGATGACGTCCCTCTTGCTGATGAAACAGTAGTCGACAAAAAAACCTACCTTACTGTCCACCACATGGCTGACGCCTGTCGGCAACTGCTAAAAACTGGCGGCAACCCTGAGCTATCATCTGACACTATAACCAGTGTTGGCACTGAACTGTTTGCAGCATGGTTTGCCCCTTTTTGGCCAGCAACCAAAAAACTTCTAGCTAGCAATCAAGACCACCCATGCCACATAACCATCACCTCCAATGAGCCGGATATACTACTACTTCCCTGGGAACTGCTCCAATTTCCTGACGGAACCATACCCAGTATGGAGGAAAAATTTGGCATACGCCGCCTACCGGCAAGCTGTAAACAGGCAAGTCGCTGCTGCCCCACCCTACCCCCAGGACCTTTAAAACTCCTGTTTATGGCTGCAACGCCCACAAACTCAGGAGAGATTGACCATGCTGAAGAAGAGGCGGCACTAAGGCAAATTTTGGCCCAAAATGATGTAGATATCTGTCTGGAGGTGGCCGACTCTGGAACTTTTGCTGAACTAGAGACAATTATACACCAGTTTCAACCCCACCTGGTCCATTTGGTTGGCCCAGCCCTGGTTAAGAATGAGAGTGGTTATTTTGGCTTTGAAGATGAGATAGGTAACGCTGACATACGCTCTGCTAACGAGCTATATAATGATCTTTTCAAAAATACCGGAGTTCAAGGGGTTATAATCTCAGGCCGTGATTTGAGCAGACCATCGCCAGTAGCGGCATTAGGAGCAATAGCGGGAAAACTGGTAGAACTTGGCCTTCCGTTGGCGTTGAGTTGGGGAGAGTCACTAACCAACCCGTTAGCGGCAGCCTTCGCTCAAAGACTCTACAGAGAACTTGGCGATGGTAAAACCATTGACCACGCTCTTGCTGAGTCCCGGCGCTCTATATTAGGCGAGTGTGAAACATCTGGTTATCCTGGCTGGATTCTTCCCATGTTATTTTCAACCACCAACCAGAGCCGAATATTCAATAACTCTCCACAAGCACCAAGGATTCGGCCAAGACCAATGTCGCACACGCTGCCGGCAATGCCCGGCCTTGCCCTAAGCCCTGTCCTCAACCACCGTCTGCAACGCCGCCCGGTACAACGCCTATTACCTCAACTGTTAGATGGCAGCCTGCAAACCCTTTTGATAACCGGCCCAGAGGGTAGTGGTAAATCAACTCTAGCATCTCATCTTGCCCAGAATCTAGAGCGGGCCGGATTTACCCCTATTGCCATATCAGGAACCGAGACAACTCCGCTGACTACGGCAAGGGTTTTGGCCAGCGTTGAAAAAGCTCTACGCCAAGCCTATTTAAAAGATGAATTGGAAATTTTAACCAACCCCAAGATCAGTAAGGAAGACCGCCTAGGCTTTGTAGCAGCGGTTATGAACCGTCGCAACCAGTTTGTCATGATTCTTGATGGTATGGAGTGGAGCCTAAATAAAGATAGCAACCGTTTTTATGATCCAACAATGGCCCCATTCTTTTTCTATATGTTGGACCAGCTAAACGGTAAATCCAGGTTTATAGCCACAAGCCGTGTCACCCCAGTCTCAGGTGGACCGGCTCCCCTACCGGCTACATACCGGGCTGAAAATCTTGCTCAACTCTCTCTATTTGAAACAAAACCAGTAGAGATTGAGGTATACAACCAGAACAACTTAAGCAAGGCAGCCATCTTTCAGCAACCGGTTCCTATTGAAGGTATAGCTGCTGTTATGGGAGTTGACAGTGATAAGGCAAAAGCAATTTTAGAGATCTGGCAACAGGATGGTTTGGCACTATTGGATGAACAAGATATACCAGCGGTGTGGCACATTATCCGGCCACTACCCAAAACTCTACCGCAACTTGATGAAAAGAGCCTTCAAACTGGGAATAAAGCAGCCGGAGAGTATCTGTTAAACCTGCTAAAAACCAGCAAAACAGACCCCTTGCAACGTACCTGGTTTGATATTGCTACGACAACCATAGAGCATTTTTTAGCTGCCGATGATTTTGAGCAGGCATTGGCGGTTACCGAACAGGTTAACATCTACCTTGATCAGATGGGCTTTTTCTGGCAGATGGAGAAGATTAACAGTAGAGTGCTACAACATCAGCAACACCCTCAACTTCTCTATAATATTTCTGTTGCTCAGCAGCATCAAAACCGTATGCATGAGGCAGCAGCAACCCTGGAACAAATATTAGCAATATGTGGTGGAACCAATGCAAAGGAGGAGGCTCTCGCCCTGTTTGACCTTGCCGCCATAGATCTTCAAACAGGGACTGTTACAGAGGCCGTAGGCCGACTGAATTCAGCCTTGGCAATCAACAGAGTTCGCAATGAGAACAAAGGTATTGTTGCCTGTTTGACCCATATTGGCATGATCCTAATTCAGGCTAACGACGGAGAGAGTGCTCTTATTCATCTTGAAGAGGCATTGGAGATTCAGCGCCAGCACGCAACGAAGGAAGATGTGGTACTACTACTACCTTGGATTGGCGACATCCACTTCCGCCAAGGTGATATAGATAAAGCCAAAGAGATGTTTAACGAGGCACTGCCAATTCTACAAGAGCTGGCAGAGAGTACCATGGAGGCCCAAGTTCTACACCAACTGGCAACAATAGATCTTAATGATGGAGAATATCTGCAATCCTTTAAACGCTTTGAAAAATCTCTTACCATTAAAACTGAGCTTAATGACAAAAAAGGCTGTGCTGCAACATTTTTTCAGTTGGGCCGATTGGCAAAAGAGGTTGGGCAGCAGGATTCATGTATGCGTTTTATCGGTCTTTGCCACTTGCTAGACAAAGAGATTGGCAATCCAGATGCTGAGCAAGAGCGAAAAATATTTAATGAAATTATTGAATCATTTGGCCTTGAGCAGAAGGTAGCAGAAGATATTCTTGCCGATATCTGGAACGATTACAAACTTGATGCTGGCCTGGGATTAGTTGAGGAAACATTTAAAAAACTAACTGCGGATAAAAAATAGATTATCCAACTAGATGTATAAATCAAAAGATATAGGAAAAAAAGTTATGAAACAGGGAAATGTTCTTATTGCCCAAGGTGGAGGGCCAACAGCAGTTATAAACCAATCATTAGTTGGAGCGGTACTTGAAGCTAGAAAATTTCCTCAGGTAAAGCGTGTCTATGGAGCCTTGCACGGTGTTGCAGGAATTGTTGATGAAGATTTTCTCGATTTGACCCAGGAGACAACCAATAACCTTGAACAGGTTGCAGCAACCCCAGGATCTGCTTTAGGCTCTACCCGGATAAAGCCGGACAAAGCTTTCTGTTCTGAAATGTTAAAAGTTTTGATTGCCCATAATATCCGCTACTTTTTTTATATTGGCGGCAATGACTCATCAGACACTCTACGTATAGTCCAGGAGTTTGCTGAAAAAAAAGAGTATGAGCTAATCTCGGTCCATATTCCAAAAACCATTGATAACGATCTGGTAATAAATGACCACACTCCAGGATTTCCATCTGCTGCCAAGTTTGTTGCATCAGCTTTTTCTGGTGTCAATCTAGACAACCGGGCCTTACCTGGAATCTATGTTGGTATAGTCATGGGACGTCATGCAGGTTTTCTCACTGCAGCCTCTGCCTTGGGACGGAAAAGCCGTGATGATGGCCCCCATCTGATATATCTACCGGAGCGAAACTTTAAAATTTCCAAGTTTCTAGATGATGTAAAGAAGGTGCATAACCGCCTAGGACGCTGTGTTGTTGCGGTCTCTGAGGGGATTCATGATGCCAAAGGCAACCTAATCACCACCAAACTTACCAAAAATGTTGAACGTGATGCCCACGGCAATGTCCAGCTATCCGGCATGGGAGCTTTAGCCGACCTGCTTACCAATAAAATCAAGACCAACCTTGGTATTGATAGAGTCAGGGGTGACACATTCGGCTATTTGCAGCGCTCATTTTTAGGGGTCGTCTCAGAGATTGACCAACAAGAGGCAAGAGAAGTTGGTGAGAAAGCTTGTCAATTTGCCTTATGGAATGGTGCAAGTGGCTCAATCACCATCCATAGAAGTGGCGACTATTCTGTTGAGTACCGCTTGGACCCATTGGTAGCTGTAGCTGGCAAGACCAAGGTGATGCCAGATGAGTTCATAAATAAAGATGGCACCGACGTAACATCTGATTTTCGCATGTATTTAAGACCATTACTTGGAGGCACTATGCCGGAAGCCTTCCGCCTTAGAGCACCCTTTGTCAAAAAACGTCTTCATAAAAAGAGATCTAAAGAGTAAGGAACAACAAGAGGTTTTTTATTCTGTAGCTAACCTGCTCTTATCCCTTTGACTACTACCCAAAGAGATAAGAGTGGGATTATTGTCCAATCATTGGCCTGATAGTGGCTATCTCCGCAACAAAAGGTCCGCTTTTTTGGAAATATCTTGGTAGGTTATTAATTTCATTAAGAGCCGCTTTGTAGGAGTCATACTCATTGAGATAGATTATAAAGTGGGTACGGTCTTGATATTTAATACGTTTAATATAGAAGGTGTAGTTATTGTGGCCATGATCGGCAATAACCCTATTCAACCAATAGGTTTTTCTATCTGAAGCCAGCATAATCTGAATGGTGTAGAGTTTTTTATCGCTCTTTTGTAGCCAGTTTTGTGTACTCTGTAGCCGCTCATTCAAGAAGGCTAGCTGGTCAATGCTATACAAGGGGTTTTCATAGCTGATTTTGCTATCTATTTCTTCCGTAGCTACAGCCTCAGCAGTCTTAGCAACAGCCTCAGCAGTGATTTTGTTCTTTTCAGCATCTTGCTCTGGCTTCACATCTATCAGGATAGATTTAAGAGGCTTGATAACATCAATAAGTTTCACATCTTTTGTTGGCAGTTTATCATATTTTACATCGGGAACAGTGTTGACGACTACCGTCTTTGGTTTTGGGACAACTAAAGCGGCAGTTGGCTGTACTACCTTTTGCCGGTTTTCAGGTTGTGAACTGCTGACATATTGACTCTCTTCACCCCCATTTACTATAGAAGATATTGAGGATAGCAGACCGTCTTTTTTAGCCATCTGATAACCGACAAAACCAGCAACTGGTACAGCTATCACCATTATTATAGCAAGTTTCAGAACTATTTGATGCCAATTTCTTACCGGGATAAATGAACTCTCATCTGCAGCTTTGGCAACATGTTTAGCGGTTACGCTATCTTTTTTATCTATGAAAGCGGCCAGCATCGATTTATCAGCAAGTAGATTAATCCGACGGGAGAGTCCGTTGGATAGTTTGCGGATTTTTTTTATGGCTCCAGAAGAGAATGGAACCGGACCTCTGTAACCTGCTCCACGCAGACGAAATACAAGATACTCTTTAACCTCGTCCAGATCAAAAGGAGAGAGATAAAATTGGTACGATATACGCTCTCTTAGTTGACGTATGCTTGGTACAGATAGATTTTCATCAAGCTCTGGCTGTCCAAAAAGAACAAGTTGTAAAAGCTTGCTCTGTCTGGTCTCCAAATTACTTAACAGGCGGATCTCTTCCAAGGTAGCTAAAGGCATCCCTTGCGCCTCTTCCACCAAGACCACAACCTGCCTTCCCTCACCATGTTTTTTAAGTAAAAATTCATGCAAAAGCTGCATAACCGACAACTTGTCAGAAGATGCCGAATGGGGAATTCTAAGATCAACAGCAATGGCGTGAAAAATATTTTCAGGAGTAAGGCTTGGGTTGGCTAAAAAAACTGTCTCAACAGTTTTTGACAACCTGGTTTCCAACATGCGACAGAGGGTGGTTTTACCGCTGCCAACCTCACCAACCACCTTGAGAATACCTTCGCCTTGAGAAATTGCGTACTCTAAAGCTTCAAGAATCGATCCACGCTTCCCTCCCTCAAAAAACACCCTGGTATCTGGAGTGTTGCGGAAAGGGTTGTTATTAAGGCCAAAATATTCATAATACATAGTAATATCAGCTACTTTTCAGGGTTAAAATAAATACTATCAAACAATTAGCTAAAGACCATAGTTGAGTTAAAGCAATAATCATACCGCCACACACAAAAGCAGGACAATGTTATGCCCCACTCCTTTGCACAACAAATACTTATTTGTTATAATGTCTTTTTTCTTGGAGGGTGATCAATGGAGTGGTTGCATGCGGTTTTTTTGGGGCTTATTCAAGGAATAACGGAATTTCTGCCTATCAGCTCTTCCGGTCATTTAATAATCCTGCCTTATCAACTCGGCTGGCAAGATCAAGGCTTGATCTTTGACGTTGCCGTCAACAGCGGAACCCTGGTAGCACTGTTAATCTATTTTCGTCGTGATGTTAAAGATCTCTTCATTGGATTTGTTCGCTCCCTGCGTCCCGGTGGTTTAGAGAACAATCAATCTGGTTATCTAGCCTGGAGTGTAGCTCTAGCAACTATCCCCATAGGTGTATCAGGTCTATTAGTTAAAGATAAGGTGGAAGAGTTTGCCAGGGATCCATCTATTGTAGCTTATGCCTCGATTGTTTTTGGCGTTTTTCTCTGGCTTGCTGACCGTGGGGCAAATTCAGGAAAAAATCTCTCCAGATTAACCTGGAGAGATGGAATATTAATTGGGATTGGTCAAATATTTGCCCTTATCCCAGGTGCATCCCGTTCTGGAGTTACCATGACGGCAGGGCTTTTCCTTGGTTTTGACCGTGAGACATCAGCAAGGCTCTCATTTTTAATGGCTCTTCCGGTCGGTATTCTGGTTGGAGGCTTGGAGTTTATTGAGCTTATAAAATCGAATCCGTCGACCCAGGAGCTTGGCTTTGTGGCGGTAGGTTTTTTTGTCGCCATGTTTTCCGCATTAATGATAATAAAATGGTTGCTAACCTGGGTAAAGTCCCGAAATATGACAGTTTTTGTGGTGTACAGAGTTTTGTTGGGTATAATAATTCTTTTGATAATTCCCTAGCCAGGGTGTTGCTTATTAAGCTAGAAGGCAGACCAAAAAAGAAGCAAGGCATCCAAGGTAAATATTTAAGACTCCATATATAAAATATAAATTGGAAAAATAATGCACTCTCTCTGTTTTTTCCGGACATTGATTTTTTTACTGTTTGTTAGCGGCCCCCTCCTCTATCCATCACCACTTCTGGCAGTTGACTCTGTTGGTAAAACGACCATTTTGGCCCCTCTGTGGAAACGGGACAGTTTAACCGTGGCTATGGTTAAAGAGAGCCAGGCAGAGATAAAGTCAGAGCTTGAGGCCATAGGAACAGACACCCCAAAAGATGCTATGGTAGGACAGAAAAAAGCTCTTCTAAAAAGAGAGTTGGAACTCCTTGATGAGCTGGAAAAAATTCTTGAGCGCAACTGGCAGTTGGATGAGAACAATAAAACCAGGAAACAGCGGAAAGCTACCCTGACAAAAAACCTTAAACTAGAGAGAAGCCGCCCCGCACCATCTAGTCCGAAAAATCCTACACTTGAAGAGTTTGAGACCATAAAAGAGACTCTTGCCCTGCAAGACAGTACAATAAAAGCCATAACAGAAGAGTTTGGCAACAGCTCAAAACTGCTGCAACAGATCCCACAACATATTTTGACCGCTAAAGAGCAGCTTGAGAGTGCTAACAGAGCTGCCCAAAAGCTGCTTGAGTTAAAAGAGCCAACTGCCAATATTGAGAAGAGGCTTTTAAAGCACCAGATAGACAACTTTCAACTTGAAGCCAGAGTCTCTCAAGAACTGATCAATCTATGGGAAAAAGAGCTAGAGGACGAAAAAAATGCTGCCCCTCTAAGAGAGCTGGCAATGGAACTTGCCCGCTTGCAGTATGAGGCCACCGAGCAGAAGTTCTCTCTTTATCAAGAACAGCTTAAAAACAGTCAAGAGAGAGAGCTTAAAAAAGCCGAGGATCAACTAGCAAAAAAACAGCATGCTGTGGAGGTGGCCGCCACCCCTCAAGAGTTGGTGTTGGCAACGTGGGAGAGCTACATCGCCCAATTACAGAACAATATTGCCGACCTGAAACGGGGAAAAACCAACCTGTTAAGTAGCATTTCAGACCAGGAAAAACAGCTTAATATTGAAAAAGATGATCTTAAAAGCCTGAAAAACCTTGTTGACCAGGTAGGCTCCAGCGGTCCTGCTGCGGAGATTTTAAAAACTTCGTTTCAACGGGTTGGTCAAAGCCGACAAGAGTTGGCCTCGGTCATAAGCCGGGAGTTTCATCTACAGCAGAGAAACTACCAAACCAGACGTATAGAGCTAGATAGCCAACTTAGGGGACTACGAGAGAAGTGGGAGGCGGATTTTTCAACTCCCATGGCAGCATTAAAAGGTAACAAACAGCAGAGTTTTAAACGCCAGGGAACTGCTCTGCTCAATCAGGCCATGACTCTACTGCGAACTGAAAAACATCTTATTTTTGACCTTATTACTGAAGGACAAAGATTTCTGCTGTTACCAATAGAGCGAGAAGAGGCTCTCAATGATTTAGAAAGTTTTGTCCTTTCACGGGTCTTCTGGATTCAAGATGCAACCCCTATTGGGTTGCCAATGCTAAGCCAGTTATTTTCTGAGATAGGCGGGCAGAACCGCAACAACTCTCTTTGGAACTGGTGGAAAAAGGTGTTATCCATAGAGACAATTTCTGGAGTATTACGTATTTTAAAAAGCTGGACCGCCATTATCTATGGCGGTCTGATATTTTTTGTAGTTCCACTCGTACTATACCTGCTTAGAGTACGTCTCTATAAATTTGTCGCAGAACAGAGTCGCCGAGGCAGGGAAGACAAAGAGGATATAGTCAGTCGCCTGCCAATTGTTCTAGCTTCGTTGGCTGGCTCACTACTAAACCCGATCTTTTTTCTCCTGGCAGCTCCAATGGTTGCCACACTAGACCTGCCTGTCTCTTTGGGGCCAATATTAAGCTCCTTTTTGGTCTATGTTGCACTTTTTCTCTTTGTCTGGCTGTTATCAAGCTCGTTTTTTTCCAAACAGGGGGTTGCCGTATCCCTGTTTGGTGTCTCCCAAGGGGTGGCCCAGCAGTTTTTAACCTCATTCCGCTTGGTATTGATCACCTATCTGGCCTGCATGGTTCCCTGGCTTATTTTTCCTGAAGAGCCGTTTCTATTTGAAGCCTTTCCCCGCATCGGTTTTCTCGTCTTTGAGGCTGGAGTATTTTTAGCTCTATACAAACTTATCCGTCCCGGCTCGCCACTTATTAAACAAATTTTTGCCAATAGCCAACTGCCAGATGCAAAACCAAGTCGGCAAGAGAGATATTGGGTTGCAGTCAATCGTATAGCAGGCGTGTTTATGGTATCGGTTCTGGTTTTAGATGGAGCCGGGTATCACTTTGGTGCAACCTACCTCTCCATAAACGGTTTATGGAGCCTGCTGACAATCTTGCTGTTAGCCACGACAAGCCGGGTATCTGCAATCGCAATTCGCACATTCTCTGCCCGTTCAAGAAGACAAAAAGTTAACTTATCAGAGAATAAAGAGGTAACAGAGCATCAGATCTATATGCTTAAAAACCTATTCCAACTCTGGCAGATAGTCCTTGCCGGTATTGGTTTGTACTTGATAACACAGTTCTGGGGGCTAAACGAGAGTGCCCTCAAAGCCATCACAGATACCACATTGTTTCAGACCACCAGTGGTGATGGCCAGGTGGTGTTTGTAACCACTGCTGATCTGCTTATCTCAACTACTATATTTTTTCTTAGTTTATGGATATTGCGGAATTTAACAGGAATCTATGAGGCGGTTCTATTTCCCTTTGTAAAATTTGACGATGGTCTGCGTTATGCAGTTATAACAATCTCCCGTTATCTAGTTTTTATAATATGTGCAGTCTGGATCACCTCAGTTTTACAGGTTGATCTCAGCAAGGTTGGCTGGGTTGTGGCTGCTATGAGTGTGGGCTTGGGCTTTGGCCTGCAAGAGATTGTCGCCAACTTTGTCAGTGGTATAATCTTGCTGATTGAACGGCCTATAAGAGTTGGAGACATGGTGAGCATCGGTACGGAGAATTACGGTCAGGTTACCCAGGTAAATATTCGCTCGACAACTATTTTAAACCGGGACCGTTTAGAGGTTTTGGTCCCCAATAAAGATTTGATCTCCAAAGAGGTGATTAACTGGACCTTGAGTGATTCGGTAATCAGGCAAAAACTCAATATAGGTGTGGCTTACGGTAGTGATGTGGAGAAAGTTCGAAGTATATTGCTCTCCATAGCCGCAGCCGACCCGGATATTTTGGCAGATCCACCATCAAAAGCACTTTTTCTCAACCATGGTGACAGCTCTCTTGATTTTGAAATCAGGTTTTTTCTCAACGACCCACTATTAAGACGGGTAGTAGCCGACCGACTGAACACCGCCATAAACCGTGAGTTTGCCATTCATAACATTGAGATTCCATTCCCGCAAAGGGATCTGCACATCATCCCCAGAGAGGCTGAAAAAACAGAACTTGCTACAAAACATACTATATAGTCAAACAGCTTTCACCCTCACAGCTATTCACCTCTATAGTGATATGGGATAGCCCCTTTATACCGTTTAGCAGATGTTTGTAATGTTCCGGCTTCTGAGGGGTGTGGGTTGCCAGGGAGATAATTGCAGCGTGGTGTTTTGCCCCAATCCGCCAGATGTGCAGATCGGTTATCCGGTTGTCGGCATCGGCTTCTATAGTAGTTTTAATAGTGTTGACCATCTTTTCTCCAGGGACGTTATCCAACAGAACAACGCTGGTCTCTTTTAGTAGCATAAACGACCATCTAGAGATAACAATAGCCCCAACCACACCCATGGCAGCATCCATCCAGACCAGACCGAAAGATTTACCAAAGAGCAGTGCAACAATAGCCAAAACCGAGGTTAGTGCATCAGCCAGCACATGCATGTAAGCTGCACGAAGGTTTTGGTCATGGTGTGATTTTTCACCCTTTTTAGAGTCATGAGCAGCATGGTGGTGGTGATGTTCGTCAGCATGGGAGTGGCCGTGATCGTGACCATGACTATGACTATGACCGTGACCATGACCGTGTTCATGACTACCCTGAAGCAGCCACGCACTGGCAAGGTTAACTATAAGACCGATAACCGCAACTGTAATGGCTTCGTTGTAGTGAATTTTTTCCGGGGCAAAAAAGCGTTGGATAGAGTCGGCACCAATCATTAAAGCTACCACCCCAAGGGAGACAGCACTAGCAAAACCACCAAGTGAGTTAACCTTGCCGGTACCAAAGCTGAATTTGGGATTGAAAGCATGTTTTTTGGTGTAGCGGTAGGTAAAAAGAGCGATACTTAAAGCGGCAACATGGGTACCCATATGCCAACCGTCTGCCAAAAGAGCCATGGAGCCGTAGAGTGTCCCGGCAATGATCTCTACAACCATCATGACAGCGGTTAAAACAACAACCCAGAAGGTCCGTCTTTCGCTATCGGAAGCCTCCATATGAAAAAGATGATCATGCTGCCAACGGTCCAAGGTATGAATATGCATGGGAATTTTTAAACTCTTTAAAAATTGCTGGTTATGGTTAACCATTGGTAAATAAGATTCATTCTCATTTTAGATTGAGAATCCATCTGACTCAAGGAAAAAGCCACTTTTTAGCAATCACACCCGGGAAAAAACCGTATGGTCTTTGTACATCTCCTCTACCTGGCTGGAAAAATAGTCTAGTATCCTACCCCTTCTTGGTTTCAGGGTTGGGGTTATTAGCCCGTTTTCTATGGTCCATGGCTCTAGTACCGGACAGACCATGCGTACTTTGGCAAAACCTGGGAATTTTTTTAAGAGCTTTTCTATTCTTGCCAAAAGAATCTGCTCTAGTTTCTGGTACTCCAGGCTACCGGGGAGGTTTGGTGTATTGGGGGCTAGATGGTGTTTTTCTGCTAGCTCTAACCATCTGTCCCGGTCCAATACAGTTATGGCCGATAGATATGGGGCGTTCTCACCTACTATTAAAACCTGCTGGAAAAGAGGGTCCATAATAATGGATGCCTCCATATCTGACGGAGGAATTTTTTTACCGTTGGAGAGGACTATTATCTCTTTTAATCGCCCGGTTATGGAGATATGGTGATGTTCTATCTTGGCTTGATCACCAGTGTGGAGCCAGCCGTTTGTATCAATCACCTCGTTGGTAGCATCAGAGTTGTTCCAATAGCCCATCATCACCGTATTGCCTCTGACCAGCAGCTCGCCATTTCTGTCAATTTTGGTCTCAACTCCCGGCAGAGGCCGGCCTACAGTCTCCGGGCTGTTCTCCTCCAGTGGGTTTACACTTATCACCGGTGATGATTCAGTAAGGCCGTAACCTTGAATTATTGGAATATCCAGACCGATAAAAAACTCGGCAACCTCTGGTGAGAGATGAGCACCACCACAAACTGCGGTACGAAGCCGCCCCCCAAGTTTTTCCCTAACCTTGCTCGCCACCAAACGGTCCAACAGTGGCCAAAGCATTAGTGATATTTTCCATTTGCTACGGCCTTGCAGAAATTCAAACCTCTGCCAGCCTACGCTTTTGGTTAGCAGAAAAAGCATCCGTACTATGGGTGATGCTGATTGTAGTTTGTCCCTGATTTGCAGCAAAATTCGCTCATAAATACGGGGAACCGAGATTAACAAAGTTGGTTTTATAGTGATTAAATCTTCTGGCAAATCAGCAATAGAACGGGCAAAAGCTACCATGGAGCCTGACATCATTGGTAGGTAATAGCCAGCCATCCGCTCCAAGGCATGAGAAAGGGGTAGAAAAGAGAGAAACAGATCTTCACGGAAAACCGGCATTAAACGCAGGGAGCTATAGGCGTTGGAAAGAATATTTTTATGGCTTAACATAACCCCTTTTGGCGGGCCTGTGGTCCCAGATGTATATATAATGGTAGCCAGCTTTTTTGGATCACCATCGCCAAAAAATAGAGCATCGCCACTCTCAGGTAGCCATATCGATGCAGGCATGAAAATCCCCCCTGGCCCCCGGCTGTTTTCAGGGCAGTCCGCCAGACAAACCACCCTCTGCAAATCCGGTATCTGGGCTTTTTTTACCGCTATCTGTCGCCAGGTTTCCGCCTCTTTAAGTAGAAGAAACTTAGCCCCTGAATCTTTAAGAATATGGATAATATTCTCTGGATTATCATTGACAAACAGCGGCACGACAACCAGTCCCAACCCCATGGCTGCCTGGTCAAAAGCTACCCAGTTTGGGCTATTATCAAGAAGAATAGCCACCCGGTCGCCAGGGCGGAACCCCTCATTTTTAAGTGCTTTCTGCCAACGTCCAGCAAGCAGCTTCATCTCCAGCCAGCTTAAAGACTCCCAACCTTTGCTGCTATAATTATAATATTTATAAGCACAGCTAAATGGTGACTCTCTAGTGCGCTCCCTGAACAGGTCGCACAAAGTGCTTACTCGCCATGGTGGCGTTATTGCGAACGTGTGATTTTTCATTACCTCTCTCCTCTAAACTGTTTACAACAGGAAGATCCAAGGTTTTCCAACCAGGGTGGGGAGCAAACCGTTCTCCATAGTTTTTTTGCAGTCTTGTTAGGATTGCAACCCATGTATCTGCACCATCTTGAGCAATATATTTAAGAGGACCACCCCGGAATGGAGCAAATCCGGTTCCGTAGACTACCCCTGTATCTAGCAGTTCCATATCTTCAACTATCCCCTCACTCCAACAAGCAACAGTCTCGTTTAATAGAGCAGCAAACATCCGCTCGGCTCCATCAAGAGGCATATGAAACTTGGATTTGGTCCGGGAACTGCCCTGCCTCCCTTTCTCATAACGATAAAAACCCTTACCAGTTTTTTTACCAAGATTGCCTTGCTCTACCATGGTTTTAAGCAGTTCTGGAACCGGGTTGTTTCCTGATTTATCTAAAATTTTAGCGACTGATAGACAGATATCCAGACCAACCACATCTATCAGGGTAATTGGCCCCATTGGCATACCGAAATCCCTCGCAGCCCTATCCACAGCTTCCGGTGCGGTTCCTTCTGCCACCAGTTTAATACCCTCAAAAAGATAGGGCATTAAGATCCGGTTGATTAAAAATCCTGGACAACTTTGCACCGGAAGTGGTGAGCGACCAATTGTCGTAGCAAAACAGCAACCAGCCTTTACCGTCTCTGCACTGGTCTGTTTGCCAACAACAATCTCAACCAACGGCATCTTTGCTACCGGGTTGAAAAAGTGAATTCCGACAAACCTACCGGGATTTTTCAGTGCTGTTGCAATGTCCCCCAAGCGGATGCTTGAGGTGTTGGTGGCAAGAATCGCCCCTGGTTTCAACCTTGGCTCCAAGGTTGTCAGCAGTTTTTGTTTGGCCTCAAGATTCTCAAAAATAGCCTCAAGAACGACATCTGCCTTCTCAACCCCATCACCAGACATATCAGGGATCAACCGGTCCATAGCCTCCTGTATTTGCAACTGGTCTCTGGTTTTTTTACCAAATAGCTTTATAGCCCGTTGCAGGGTGTTGGCAATCATCATCTCATTGTTGTCTTGCAAGGATACGGTCATGCCATTCCAGGCACACCAGGCAGCGATGTCCCCTCCCATAACCCCGGCTCCGACCACATGAATCCGCTTTGGTTTGACACCACTATCTTTGCCCATCCCCTTCATCCTCTCGCCTTGAAGGTAGAGACCGATAAGATTTTGAGCACAGCTACCCATAAACAGGTTGGCAATGGAGTCTATCTCCTGGTCAAGCTGCTCCCATGGCTCTATAAACTCCCGGTCCTGCCACATTTCCAACACAGCGTGAGGGGCTGGATAGTTGCTCTCTGGAGCCTTTTTCTCAAGTTGCCTTTTCATTAAAAAACCAACTGTTGAACGGATTATGGGCAGCCCGACAATATGCTGGATAAAAGTCGCTGTTTGGGGGGTAGGTTTTTTTGCCAACAGGGTTGTGATGGTTCTATTCATCTGCCTGGCAGGAACAACCCAATCAACCAGACCGATTTTTTTTGCCTGTTTTGCATTTATGGCTCTGCCGGTTAAAATCAGATCCAGTGCGGTCAAGTCACCAACCAGCCGTGGCAGCCGGACAGTACCACCAAACCCTGGATGAATTCCCAACTTAACCTCAGGCAGACCAAGCTTTGTGCCGGGGTCATCATCTGCCACCCGGTAGGTACAGCAAAGGGCCAGTTCCAGACCACCACCCAGACAAAAGCCGCTTATTTTAGCGACAGTTGGAAAATCCAACTCCTCGATACCGATAAATAACGGCTTGACCTCACGAATCCGGTTTCGAGCCTGGGCAACAGTTTTAAACTTGATAAACTCCTTGATGTCTGCCCCGGCGATAAAACCACTCTTTTTACCTGAGCAGAAAACCCCTCCAGATGGCCTGGCTTTAGCCAGCACAGGCAGGAGATCTCTCAACTCATTCAAAACCTCAGTGCTTAAAATATTCGCCGAACTATCAACGACATCAAGAGTGATCCAGGCTACATTGCCCTCATCAATATCAACCCGCCAGTGGCGGCCTTGGTACGGGGTGCTAGCCATATAAATTTGATTAGACATGGTTATTCTCCTTCAAACCGCTTCTGCCAACATAGCTCCACCCTGGCCGCCACCAATACATAGAGCAGCGACCCCACGTTTGGTTTTGGTACGGTGCAGCAGATGGAGCATATGTAGAACAATCCTTGCACCACTAGCTCCTACCGGATGGCCAATACTGATAGCTCCGCCATCGACATTAAGCCTCTCATGGTCAATTTTACCCCAGGGTTTATCCCTGCCATTCAGCTCATTTTCACAGTAACTGCGGCTATCAAGAGCCTCGGTACAGGCGATAACCTGAGCGGCAAATGCTTCGTTTATCTCCCAATAGTCCACACTATCAAATGGCAGTTCATACTCATTAAGCAGGCTGTTTATGGCGTGAACCGGCCCCAACCCCATCTGTTCCGGTTTTATTCCTGCCCAAGATGCTGGAGTTATCTTCCCTAACGGGGTTAGATTCCAGCGTTCAACTGTCTCAGCATTAGCCAGCAGCAGCCAGCAGGCTCCATCGGTAACCTGAGCACTATTGCCTGCGGTTACCATGCCGGTGGGACGGTCAAACACCGGTTTTAGTTTTGCCAGTTTTTCCATATTACTATTTGGATGTAGACCTTGATCCTGGTTGATAACCGAACCATCTGGGCTGAAAAGCGGGGTTATTTCACCATTAAAGAGTTGCTCTTTCTGGGCCTTTGCCAAGCGGTTTTGACTTCTTAAAGCGTATCTGTCCATGGCTTGGCGATCAATTGCAAACTCATATGCCAACTCTTCGGCTGTCTGGCCCATGGATAGTCCAGTACTAGGATCGGTCAACCCTTTCAACAGGGTGATTACCGGACGCAAATCCTTGAGTGACAACCTACCCAAGCTACGGATTTTATCTTTCAGGCTTTTTGCCTTCAACCATCCCGCAAACCACTCCACCAACTTGGGCCGCCACTGGAGTGGGGCACGGCTCATGGCCTCCACCCCTCCGGCAAGAATCAACCCGGCATGTCCACCTTGGATATTACGCACAGCCGTATCAAGAGCCTGCATCCCGGAGGCACAGTTACGCTGCACCGTCCAGGCTGGGGTTTTTATATCGCAACCCAGACGCAGACTGGCAACACGGGCAATATTAACTTCGTCCGAGGCAGGAATTACACAGCCTAGAATGACCTCCTCAATTGCGTCTGCCTCGAATGGCTGCCGTAACAACAGAGGTCGTCCGGCAGCTACAGCTAGATCGGCGGCACTAAATGGGTTGGCCCGGCCTCTGGTGGTAAGAAAAGGGGTGCGGCAACCATCAACGACATAAACCGGACTCTGTTTTGACTTCGCTCTGTTATTCATGCTGCATCCTCCAATTTTGCTCCACTGCCGGTGAAAGCAGTCTGTGGAAAATCATCCACCTGAATCACCTTGTTGCAAAGTTCACGAACCTGGGCCAGTTTGTGGGCTTCCATACCGCTCAACAACCTTGCTTTGACAGCCTCTTCCACAATATTGGCTCCTGGTTCAAGCATACTGTTCTTGGCAAAATCTTTAAGCATACGCTCGACTCCAGACATTTCCACACTCAGTTTGCACGCCTCCTCCAGCATCGCCATTGGGTCGTCATCTTTAACCGGCATATAGATTCCACCAGTTAAGCGGTCTCTGGTTGCCGATGGGCTGAGCAGCAGATCAGAAATTTTCAATGTGGTTCTATCGGTTGGTGGAGCCATGGTCCGTCCCAATGGGAAAATCAGCAACTTCAAGACCCAGGCCACAGGACGGTAGGGGAAGTTGGCCAGAAATTTAGCGAGGGACTCCTCTGCCCCATAAAGATTATGGGCCATGCTCCACTCTACCAGAGGCTGGTCATCTATTTTCCGGCCTTGATCGTGATACCGCTTCATGACTGCAGACCCCAAATAGAGATGGCTTAGAGCATCCGCCATTCTGCCGGAGAGAATCTCCCGGCGTTTCAGGCTTCCACCGAGGGTTAGAAGGGCTGTGTCGGAGATCAGGGCAAATGCTGCAGACAACCTGCTTAACTGTTTAAAGTATTTTTGCTCAAAACTATCTCCAGGGACTGAGATAGTCTTACCGTTGGTCAACCCCTGCCACATGTTTTTAGCCAGAATATTGACCACAAAACCTACATGGCCAAAAAACGCCTTATCAAATTTGTTTAGTGCCAGCAAAGGATCTTTCTCTTCCAGGGCGTGTAGCTCTTTGAGCAAAAATGGGTGTGCCCTGATAGCCCCTTGACCAAAAACTATCAAGGTCCGGGTAAGAATGTTGGCCCCTTCAACGGTAATGCCGATGGGAATTGATTGATAAACCCGTGAGAGCAGATTTTTCGGACCGCAGCTAATGGCTGCTCCTCCCATGATATCCATGGCGTTGTTAACCACTAACCTCATCCTTTCGGTTAGCTGATATTTGGTCAATGCAGAGATTACCGATGGTTTTTCACCCTGGTCTACCGCTCCGGCAGTGAAGGTTCGAGCCGCCTCCATAAGATAGGTCTGACCGGACATGTGGCCCATCACCTCTGCAACCCCTTCAAAGCGGCCTATGGGCAGGCCAAACTGTTTGCGAACCCTTGCATAGTTGCCAACTATCCGGCTGGCAGTTTTTGCAGCACCGGTACTAAGAGCAGGCAGAGATATCGCCCGGCCTTCGGATAGACAGTCCATCAACATCCGCCACCCCTGCCCTACCCGCTCCTGACCACCAATGACCCAGTCCATTGGTATAAAGACATTTTCGCCTTGGGTTGGACCATTCAGGAATGGAACCCCAAGTGGGTCATGCCTACGACCAATAGTTACGTTTTGGGTTGAGGTTGGAATTAGAGCCAAGGTTATCCCAATTTCATCTCTATCACCTAAAAGATGATCAGGATCAGATAGTTTAAAAGCCAGCCCCAGAACCGTTGCAACAGGAGCCAGGGTTATGTAGCGTTTGTTCCAGTTTAGCTGAATCCCCAGCACATCTTTTCTACCTTGAAAGGATGGATTGACAACCACCACCCCACGATCAGGCATTGAACCAGCATCACTACCAGCTTGTGGTCCGGTCAAAGCAAAGCATGGAACCTCTCGACCATCAGCTAGCCGTGGTAGAAAATGATCACGCTGCCTTTGGGTTCCATAGTGACGGAGTAGTTCGGCAGGACCAAGGGAGTTGGGAACCATCACCGTTACAGCAACTGTTACGCTCCGGCTGGCAATCTTGGCGACAATAGTTGAGTGGGCTAGAGCAGAGAACCCCTTACCACCATATTTGGTCTCGATTACCAGACCAAAAAAACCCTCTTTTTTCAGAAAACTCCAGACATTTGCCGGCAGGTCATGAAGCTGAGATGTAATCTGCCAATCATCAATAATATTACAGAGTTTCTCCACAGGGCCGTCTATAAACTTCTGCTCGTCAATTGTTAAAGTCGCTTTGGGGATATCGTGAAGCCGCCTCCAATCCGGTGCACCGCTAAACAGCTCCTTATCCCACCAGACGGTCCCTGCTTCCAACGCCTCTTTTTCAGTAGCTGAGAGTGGTGGCAGGGCTTTTCTGAAAAGCTTGAGGATATGGCCTGTCAGCAAGCTTTTACGCAGATAGTGGAAGTTGGCAAAAAGGGCGACGAAAACATACAGCCCCAGCAAAATCCATAGACCTGTGCTCCACTGCATTGGGTTTGTTTGATTGCTGTAGAGAATAAAGCAGCCAAGCAACACTCCCCAAGAGAGACTCCACACCTTCCGTGAATGGTTGTGGTAAGCAAGCCACCAAGAGAGAATCAGCCCACTAGGAATCAGCCATATAAATATGTCCATTTCACCTCTCCTCCATTTAACAAACAGCTCGGTTAAACAGCTCAATCACTTCTTTTGCTTCTTATCATCACTTCTCAACTTAAATGCAGTGATGTTGTGGGGCACTACATCGCTAAGTTTACCGGTAATCACACCAAGACTATTCCTGGCTGAATTCCAACCGATAGTTGCCCCAGAATCCTCCCCCTCCCGTTCAGGAATAAAACAGTCACCATAGGCGTTGCAGACCATACCATTATGATCCCATGGCAGGTTGCGGTAGTCAGTTAAATCATCTTCATTTAGCAGTGGATATTTAACTATGTCAAAATAGGGTGATACATCAAAATCACGTGGGGCCATGGTACGAAAGTTTCGCCGGTACATGACCAACTCACCTTTACTGTTCTGTTCTAGAACCGGAATAATTGGGAAACTGACGGTCATAAAGGCTCTGGCTAACATCGATGAGCATACCGCTTTATGCCGGCCTCTTGTGTAGTGCCAATAGAGCCTTGACCCCCAACGCAGAGGAAAAATTTTGAATGGAGATAAAAACCGGAACAGGTCAACAATATAGCGGAAATCGTACTGACAGCCTAAATGGTTGGCAACAAAACGGATCACCCTTACGTTATCCTCCTCAGCTAATCCATTAGCCCGGCATATACGTATATGATGACTGCCATACTCATTTTGCATGTCAGAGACTACTACGCCACGATCCATCAATGCTTCAATAATCAGCAGACGGTGTGGAGGTCCGTCATAGTGTTGGGAGACCAGACGACGGGTGGCAAGATCGGTTATACTGTCTAGGGAGCCGATACAGATGGCGGCGTGGGACCAGGAGCTGTGGGTGGCAATCTTGATAAGGCGGCTAGCCTTGCTTCGGCCTTCAACCAGAACAACATCACCTGGCTTGATTACCGATCTAATCCTGCGAAAATTACACAAAGGAAGCCCAAGGGCCGGTCTCTCCTTAATCAGCCACCTAATTACTCGATCAAAAATCCATCTGGTAACTTTCATAACCGGCTCCTTCTTACACGGGGCCTAATTTAGCAATCAACTCCTTTTTTTAAAGTTAGGCTGTGAAAATTCAGCAGCCAATTAGCCCTATTGTAGAGTTTGAGCAGGAAAAACTCATAAAAGTTCCACAGAGACTCCTTACGGCACAGTTGCCGAATAGGTAATGTTATAGTTTTAATTGAACAAATTAATGGCTAAAAAATATTTGGCTTGGCATCAATGCAGTTAATAAAAGACTCTTCCAATGATTGCCCGGGAAATTGCTTCCGGCACTCTTTAGGAGAGCCGACAAAACGGAGGTGGCCGTTATGCAGAATAGCCATGCGGTCACACAACTCCTCAACATCGGCAAGAAGGTGGGTACTAAAGAAAAGGGAATATCCGGCCTGTTTCATTCTTAGTAGCTGCCGTTTAAGCAGCACTCTCGCTTTAGGGTCGAGGCCGCTCATGGGTTCATCTAGGAGCAAAAGGGGTTTTTCACTTAAAAAACAACCAGCAAGACCGAGTTTTTGCGTCATGCCCTTGGAGAATGATCTAACAGGTTTATCCAAAGCGGCCTTATCCAGATCAAGATGGTCAAGCATGGTTAACACTACCGACTCATGGTAGGGGCGTTGATGGAGCTTCATCATATATTGCAAAAAACTCCGCCCGGTTAAAAAATATGGGGGGTTGAAACGCTCCGGCAGATAGGCCAGAGAGCTGCGGGCCTCTGTTGAACGGTGGGATTTACCAGCAATCTCAATCTCTCCACCATCCATATGGAGAAAATCCAGCATTCCCTTCATCAAGGTGGTTTTTCCCTGGCCGTTAGCCCCGACAAAAGCAAAAAACTCCCCAGTCTCAACGGTAAGATCAATCCCTTGCAGAACCTCTTTCTCAACAAATTTTTTTTTGACGTTGGTAAACTTAAGCATCTCTTTAGACATTATACTTTTTCCATTAAAACAATATAGCAAACAGGTAGAAATGACTTGGATTTATATAATTATAGCTAATTTATAATTGGAACAGTTATAGATACAGAAAGACCCGCCAAAAAGGCGGGTCTCACTTTTAAAAACAGCTAACAAAATTTCTGCTTCGAGATTGATTAGAAGAGGTATACAGCACCACAGTCTCGAGCATCCTCAAGAACAGTCCAGTGTGTCGGTGCATTAGGCTCACCAGCGATTGGAGCCGTTGCAGCTGTACGTGTGCCATCACTAGCCACATGGTCAGCACACTTAGAGCCAACGTTTGGAGTGGCTGTGCTACCACCAACAAGAAAACCATCACCGACCCGAAAGCTGCCAGTGCCCGGATCGCCATCATCTACCTTGGCGTCAATGTTGCTGATAACACCAACAGGAATACCCTTGCCGGACCACAACTGATTGGCGAAGGCAGTATTAGCAACATTTGTTCTACCAGTCTGCTCATCATCATAGATCAGGATAACATCACCGCCAAAAGCATTCTTGGGACAGACATCCGTAGCACAGACCCAAGTTGCGGTTGTTACAGAATCTGCTGCAGCACCAGTAATTGTTCCATTATAGGCTCCGGAGATATAACCTGCATTACCTAACTGCATCCATGCATTGGCCGACTCACTACTGCGGTTTGTATCCTCTGGAATAAAGTCTACCGCTGTTGTATTATACGCAGTTGCTGCATCCTCAGTAAAACCTATACGGCCATTGCCGTCACCGTCATGACCACCTACTGCCCAAGAACCATCAGTAGTAAATGTCGTTGCCGTCATACCAGGTATATTATTCGATGCTGAGCGATAATCACCAGGCATAGCCCGGTAACGATCGGTAAAGCCAAGGATTGCCGCTTTAAAGCCGTTACTCTGGGTTACAAGGCTGTGTGATCTGGCACTTGATATCATCTCCTGACCTTTCAGCACTCCACCCAACAACAGGCCGATGATAACCACCACGATGGCAATTTCAATAAGCGTAAAGCCAGCTTCTTTGCCCTGTTTAAAACCTTTACCGTTCATAATCACCCCTCTCTTTTCTTTCAATTTTGTAAAATACAAAAAAATCAATACAATTAAGATAGCTACCTCTATATAAGACTTAGAAACACACAACACAATGCCACAAAACAAGTAGAAATGGCAAGCTAAAAATAGCTTTTTCTATATTTTCTCGCTACTTAACACACGTTAACATTTCAATAGTGTGAATAAACAGGCCCAATGTTAATAAATTGTTAACGCAATAAGTTTAAATTAACAAAAACCGACTACCTCTTGTCAGCAACCTGTTCCAGCCTCTCAAGGTTCTCATTTAAAAAATTGATCTCCTCTGGCAAAGTAACCTTACCACTTGCTAACAGACCACGAATAAAGAGCCTAGCAGCCTCTATCTCCCCCATATCTTCCAAAAAGTGAAACTGCATCTGTTTTGCCCATCCTGGTACATTGGCACCGGTAGCATTATCAGCCAAAGCTTTTGCATAGCGTAGAGCAAGGGGCAAATCATTAAGACGGTGTTTAGCAAGAATGGCAATATTGCCCAAAGATCGCCACCGTCGGTTAGGATCTTTTAAAAACTCAGTCAAAACAAACTCCGACATAATCCGCTGAGTATCTTCACGGGGAATATCGGCATACATGTGGCTAGCTGCAATCAGTGGGTAGTGGCTTTTCTGGTCTAGCTCTAAAATTTTTTCCAACCATCCGCTCAGACGAACAGGGTCAAGGTCCATAAACCGGATGCTAATACCGGATTGATAATCGAAAGCTTGCAGCCATAACATTAAGACCTTTGCCAAGGTAACCGGTTCCCCTAAACTGACAACATTTAATAAATCTATTTTTGGCGGGTTTGGTAGATCATCAGCTAAAGCCACCGGTCGCGGCTGCATAGAGTGGAAAAACATCTGCCCTGATAGCGCAACTGCCAGCAGTATATAGACAGCTAAAGGCACACATGACAAAGGTCGGTCCCGGCCTTTTATAGATTTAAAATAACCCATTACTTAAAAATTCTTCCGGTAGAAATCCATCAGAGCTGCTGCTGACAACAGGGTAGTATATACCCCTCCCTGCACCACAACAAATATAAGGTCATCCATGGTTCCGGTTCCGTAGACAAGCCATTCGGAGTTGGTAAAACGGTCCAGAGCCGGAAGCACAAAAGCCAATGCCTCCATCACCTGGTTCATAAACCAGTTCACCATGACAAATTTGGGCATAATCGGCCCATGACCGACTAAAATCAGGCTGCTTAACACCCGTGAGAGCAGATATATAACAAAAACCGTGGTGAAAGCTGCCGGAAGCTGATTGAAAGTAAAAAGACAGAGCTGACTTAAAGCAATGATAATAAGTAGCTCAAAAAACAGAGATATGCCCCACAAAGCCACCTGGTCAGCGGTTGAATAGAACAATAGAGAGACCGAAAAGAGTAGTGCTACAAAAAATGCTATAACAGCAAACCCGGTAAATTTGCCAAAAAAATAGCTGCTGCGGGGAATAGGCAGAGCCAAGACCAGGTCCATACCTTTATCGTTCAGTTCCCGCACCTGGGCGTTTAGAACAAACAGGCAGAGAATCAACACCCCGGCAAAACGTAGATAAGAGCCAAGAATAGCACTTTGAATAGCAGAGGTCTCAACCACCGACAGAGTTCCGGCAAAGCTTGCCAGCATAACTCCAAAAAAAAGAACCACTGCTACCAGAGGTAATAACTTGGTTTTCACACCCTCTTGGGTAGTTATCTGGGCAATGGTAAATATAGACTGAGTTGTGGAAATTTTTGCGTTATTCACTTATTGGCCCATTAATTTGTTCATAAAATCAATTTTTTTGGTAAAACTTTCACGTTTGGAGATCATCTCATTCAAAACTGCCTCATCAGAACTCACCCCGGCCTTGGTTTTTCTTTTTTTAACCGCTTTTTTCTTGGCTGCCCGTTTTTTAGATCCTGATTTTTTCTTATCTTTGGCAGCAGAGCCACCAGCTTTTGCATCTTCATCCATTAGAGTCTCAAACACACCCTGATACGGCTCAAGTATAGCACCGCTTTGACCATCCATTCGCTGTCCGGTTTTAAGCAGAACCTTCTTATTGCCCTGACTTTTTGTCAGCTCTACCGCAACCCCTTTTACTTTGCCTATGGTGGTAAACTCAACCCCATCGGGGATATCAGCATCTTCCATTATGGCCGAATTGCCATTCATCCATACAGCTGAAGGGCCTCGAGTACGGATTACATAACCGTTCAGGGTTATGGTCTGCTGTACATTCGGCCTATCTTTACCATCCTTCAAGGCATTAATACGCTTTTTACGCAGAGCTTTACGCCGGGCAAAGTCCAGACTTACCCGCTGTTTTTTTGTGGTAAAAAACCGCTGTATATCCTGCTCTGGCTCAACCGCTGCCAAGCCATTTTGCATCATAAGCATAGCTAGCAAAAAAAACAGTGCTATACGCATATCAAGAGCCTTTTTCAAGATCGCCACCCCAAAATCCAACCCGGCCTTTTATATTAAACCATTTTAGAGTACATTCACCACTCATATTTGGGGCAGCCGAATTCCGCTTGATATCTTTCACATCCCGAGTTATCTGACAGCTATTAACAATGGACAACCCCTTGTTACGCTCTTCGAGACGGTCGAGAAGGTCAACCAGGTCAACTTCATGGAGCATATTCATTGAGAGGGTCATATCTGTTGACATAATCATGGCATCGCCCTGATCAAAACTAAATCGCAGCTTGAACTCCTGGGCTGGACTGATGGCATAGTTCAAACTTGTAAAGTTCAGGTTTCTAGCCTCCTCACTTAAAGTCTCTACCCACTCTACCCGGTCAGTTTCTCCAATAATCCCACGCTGGCGCAGCTTTTGAAACTGGGGAAAGTAGATACCAATTTCTTTAACATCAATAGCAGCGACATTCTGCTTACGGCGCATATTTACCACCCGGCGCGACTCTCTTTTATAGCTCTTTTCTTGCAGGTCGGCAAAATAGGCACTGCCCAAGAACAGAGCAGTAGCTACTCCACAAGCAACAGCTAAAGCTATAGCCATAGGCCGGATCATTTTCAGATCAACGTGTTTTAGCATTGCCGCCACCTTTTAAGATGATTCTTAACTTGAATGGGGCACTCTCTACCACCTCTTTTTTAGTTACTGCAAAGACATCACCCTCAAGTACCGCAGTTTTTTCCTCCTCAGCAGGCATACTCAATGGAGTTATTCCATGGACCCGTTTATCCGCCAGCAAGGTTTTCATGAAGCCTCTGACCCTAGAGAGAGCATACTCAACATCACCATTAATACCGGTCACCTCTCCCAATATGGTTCCAACCTCAAAATAGACATCTCCACCATTGGCAGCAGTTCGTGATGCAATGGCAAACCGCCCTCGACGTTGAGACTTGGGTTGGCTGGCTTTTAAAATAGCTGTTGCCTCACTACTCTCCGGCCCCTGCCAGATAAAATCATCCAAACGCATATCGGGAAACTCTTTCAAGCCATGGCTGATCATTATCATCATTTCACGAGGAGTTTTTTTTCTCTCTTCCAGTTTTTTTACCAGCTGAACCGTCTTACGGACATCTCCAGGGTCAATCTCTGTAGGAACATTCTGAGCAACTACCTGCTTATATTGTGCATAAAGATCGTCTGCGGTAACTTTGTCCTGCTGCCATTTCTGCATATTGTCCCAGCCAGCATAAAAATTGCTGCCGCTCATTGTTAGTCCTACCAGAGAGACTATAACAGTGGCAGCCAAAAGGGCTGACTTGATTACCCTGGTCAGATAATAGCCCTGGCTTGCTGGTGGAGCGTAGTGGTTGCCTAAAAACTGTTTGCCTAGCAACTGAACAAACAGAGAGTCGGAAAACGGGGTCATAATCCTCCGCTTAATACCGATTTTTCTCGCAACTACATTTACCGTCATCAAACGAAATTTAAGTGTTGCCGTCTCAATGCATTTGGGCCGGACTGCATCTAACATCTCCGGGTTGGTAAATAGCACAACTTGTAGAGGGGTATCCCGTGGGATTAGACGCAAGCTACCAAGATACTCTTGGGTTTTAGATAACTCTGAGACAAACAGCTCAGAGTAAGGCTTCGGCTCTGGCTCTGGAACCGGAGCCATCCGGCTCATTTTTAGGTTGCTGCCATCAAAAAATGAAAAACGCAAGCCGCTAGAACTCTGCCAACTAACCACCAAAGTAGCCGGTGATATCGCATCAAGAGGTTTTAACAGCCGTCTGCTTAACATAGGCAGAGAGTAGATTCCGGCGAGAGAGACCTTTTTTTCGATAATAATCTGCAACCAAGGGGCGATAATATCTGGGTCGGTTATTCCTGCCAACAGAGCTATATCATCCCTGCGGCCCTTCTTTTTCTCCCGGCCCTGTACCTCAAGATAGTTATACGGCGATGATGGAAAAGCCCGGCTGGAACGACGCTGGTGCAGTGCTTTACGGTCGGTACCAAATACATGGGGAATGGTTTCGTTGCGGTACTCCTCCTCAATAAGGTCAACCAATATAGAGACCGGAACCTCTGGGCGTACCGAGATTACCTCGGCAAACTGTTTATGGCCATCTTCATCTGCTTTAAAATTTGTCGGAGGACCAGCAATACCACCTTTTTTCCAGGAGAAAAGAGTTAGGCGGTCTTTGGTTAGAAAAAGTAGCCGTTTTTCAAACATTGCTAACCTACTTTACTCATAACTTCATAGACCGGAGCAAGGACAGATAAAATGATCCATACCATCAACGCACCGACAAAAACCGTAAGAATAGGCTCAATCGCCCCTTGTAACTTCTCTACCGAATCCTTTACCTCACGGTCATAAAAATAGCGAACATTCATAAGACTTTTATCCAAAGCACCTGTTGACTCGCCAACAGCAAGCATACGTAGAACCAGGGGTGGAAAAACCATGGTCTTTTTAAAGCTGGAGGAGATGGACTCTCCGTCGCTGATCATCTCCTGAACATCTTCAATAACCTTGCTAAGAACTTTGTTGCCAACAACCTTTTCACAAACAACCAAACAGTCAAGAACTGTAATACCTGCCCCATACATCATGGAAAAAGTATTAGTAAAACGAGCCATGATGCTCTTCTCAACAATAGGGCCGAACAACCAGATATGCAGTTTAACCCAGTCAAACATATAACGTGCTGTAGAGTTGATACGAATAGCAAAAGAGATTCCAAAAAATGCAGCAATAGGTACGCCCAGAATTAATAGCCAGTATTTCAAGACAAAATCAGAAGTATTGATAAGAGCAACTGTATAAATCGGCAACTCCATACCCATCTCTTTAATAAAGCTAACCAACTGCGGAACCAAAAAAATCATCATAAAGAAGAAAATACCCAGTACAAGAACAAGTACCATGGATGGATACATCATCATCTTTTTGGTTTTTGCCGCAATCTCATCCTGCCATTTAATGGTCTCAGCCATGTTGGAAAAAATAATCTGTAGATTTCCGGTCTGCTCACCGGCTCGGATCAAACTGGTAAAAACTTCATCAAATACCTGAGGAAACTTCTCCATGGCTTGAGATAGAGCGGTTCCGGTAGAGATATCCTCAACAAGTGCCGCAACCAAAGCCTGCATCAAAGGATTATCAGAGCTATCACGGAGGTCACTTAACCCCTCAAGAAGTGGAACTCCAGACCCCAACACCTGCTCTAGGTGAAAACAGAAGGTAATCATCTCTTGTCTGGGAATTTTTTTACCAGAGATGCGAGTCGATTTTGTCGTTACCTCACCACAATTAATTAAATCCAACTCCATATTGCTTAGACGAGACTCCAAATCATCTAGATTGTTGGCATCCATACGGTTGCTAACAATCCTGCCTCTCTCGTCCATAGCCCTGAAGTTAAATCCTGGCACTTTTAGCTCCGCTGTTTCAAACGCTGGGTAAGATCAACAACTCTAGAGACCTCGTCTAAAGAGGTCCGCCCATCCAGAACAGACCTGATACCATCATCTGCCAAAGAGTAAAAACCAGCCTCACGAGCTGTTTTTTCCAATACCCTGAAACTTGCACCTTCACTTATCAGATCGTCAAGTTCCTCATCAATTCGTAACGCCTCTAAAAGTGCTTGTCTTCCCTTGTATCCTTGCTGCTCACAATATGTGCAGCCTTTTTTGCGGTAAATGGTAACTTGGGCTACCTCATTTTCAACATCCAAAAGTCGCCGCTCTATACTGTTGGGGCTATAAGGCTCCCGGCAGTATGTGCATAGCCGCCTGACTAGACGTTGGCCCAAAACACCAATAATATTACCAGCCAACACATCCTTAGGCACACCGATATCAATAAGTCTGGTAAGAGCTTTAATGGCGGAGTTGGAGTGGACTGTCGAGTAGACCTGATGACCGGTCATTGCTGCTCTAAAGGCCATCTCAGCCGTCTCAGCATCACGAATCTCACCAACCAGGATCACATCTGGATCTTGTCGCATCATCGCTCTGATGCCTTCAGCAAAGCCCATTTTTGCTGCATTGTTAACTTGAGACTGGCGGATCATATTGAGAGGATACTCAACAGGATCTTCCAAAGTCATAATGTTGATAGCTTCATCATTTATACTATCCAACATTGAATAGAGGGTGGTGGTTTTACCACTGCCAGTAGGACCGGTTACCAGAATAATCCCTTCAGGCCGGGCCATCATTAGCTGCATATTACTAAATGTCTCTTCGGTTAGATCCAACTCCTCTAACGGCACAATACCTTTTTGGCGATCGAGAATACGCAAAACAATATTCTCACCGTAAGAGGTGTTCATACATGAGACACGAAAATCGATGGGGCGGCCAAAAGCTTGCAGGGAAATATGACCATCTTGTGGAGCACGGGTTTCAGCAATATTAAGACCGGCCAAAACCTTGACCCTGACAGTTATCATGGATTGATATTTTTTATGCAGACTGCGGATCTGGCGTAAAACACCATCAACACGGTAGCGAATTCGTAAAAAATTCTCCTCCGGCTCAAAGTGAATATCTGAAGCACCTCTTTTAACCGCATCTGAGAGTAGTGAGTCAACCAACCTAACCAGAGGCTGGCTATACTCATTACTATATGAAGACATGCTCTGCTGATCAACCTCCCCGGTCTCCATCTCTCTGATGATGCCATCAACGGAGAGTTCAAAACCAAAAAACTGATCAATAGCTGAAGAGACCTCTGCCTCGCCAGCCAGCAGAGTGGTAATCTCTAGATCTTCCCCCAACAAGGAGCGCATCTGGTCCAACGCTACAACGTTGAAGGTGTTGGCCATAGCGACAGTCAGATGGTTTTGCGACTTATCGTAGGAGATGGGCAGCATGTGAATCCGCTTGGCAAACTCCTTGGAGACCAGCTTAACCGCCTCGCTATCCACCACCACCTTGGTCAGGTCAACACTCTTCTGCCCTAGCGCCTCACCCAACATATCCCGCATCATGCCTTCGGAGACAAACCCCAAAGAGACCAAAACTTTACCTAAGGGAATATCCTGTTTTTTCTGTTCTGTCAGTGCAATCCGCAGTTGATCTTGACTAACTATGCCTTTCTCAACCAGCAGCTCACCCAACATTACCTTTGGACGTTTCTCGCTCATCTTTTATCCTGTGCTGAAATAGCTGTAGATCTCTTCTCTGCTGCCGCCATTAGCTCTGCATTCCTAAAACTTGCTAAACGTTTTTTTGCTATTGATCTGTTAAAATTTCCCGGATGTAAAGACAAAAGAGATAGTGCGGTTTGGTAATAGTTTCTAGCTATAGCAGTATGGCCTAAATGGTCCATGCTCACAGCTAAATTGAAGGCATAGTCCGGGTTGGTCTCAAAGAGTGAAAAAGCGTTGAAAAATGATTTTTGAGCATCGCCCCAACGTTTTTGTGCTGCATAGAGACTACCAAGAACAAAGTGTAGATGGTGAGCATCCGGCTCTTTTACCAAAATAGATTTAATCTGGCTCTCCCGCTTTAGAGGCTCAACATCTGCACTTAAACCGATAAATCCGGCCACAGCTAAACTATCATTTGGATTGCTCCGCAACATATGCAGATAAAAACCAGCAGCCTCATCTTTGTTACCCAGGCGAACTGCTATGGCTGCCAACCCCATAAGGGCATCCCGGTTATGCTTATCTTGTTGCAGAACTTCACGAAACAGTTCTGATGCACTATCTACATCACCTTGATAATAGGATCTTTGTGCTTTAACCAGCATCCTGTGTGGTGTTTTTGCTGATTTAGGAGTAATCTCTGGAGCAAGATCTTGATCAATAAAATGTTTTTTATTATCTGTAGGTTGTGACTCAAATCCACTCATAGCCTGGACCATATCACTATCTGCTGGATATTGTGTGCCTGGCTCTAAATTTTCTTCAAGCTCCTCATCCACATCGTCTAAAATATCATCAGACGGATGTGCTACCTCTTTTTTTGCAACAACCTCCGTTTTTTTGGCAGTGACTGGAGCCTCAACAAGAGGTCTCTGCATTGCAGGCATAGATCCTCTTGGGGTAAAAACTGTTTGATCTGGCAGAAGAGCTTGATATGCAACCACACCGCCACCACAAACCGCAAAGACACCAGCCGCAATCAAAGCACGTTTTTTCCAAGCTGGACCTGGTTTTTCTATTGCCTTGAAAATGTTTTTGGCTTTGTCCTGCAACTTCTCCTGCTTGGCGGTATGCTCTTTAGAACCATATCTGGCACTATCTTCAACCTGATCTTCAGCAGCATCACCAAATCGCTTAGTTGGCTTATTCTCTTTCGGTGGAGCATCCAACAGCACTGGATTGAAAACTGCGGTCTTGTCCAAATTGCCGTCAGCACTCCAGCCATCTTCGGCTAAATCCTCCTCATCATCAGGAGCAACATCTTGTTTTTCTTGAGCTATTGGCTGGCCAGACTGTTCATTTGCAATTGGGTTGGTAGCGTCTGCATCATCATCATCTTCTTCTTCATAATTTTCTTCTTCAATAACAGAAGCAGACGGTGGTGGAGAAGATGGTGGTGGTGGAGAAGATGGTGGTGGTGGAGAAGATGGTGGTGGTGGAGCAGCTACCGGTTTGTTTGTAGCATTTTTATTTCCAGCAGTATCTTCGACTACCTCCTCAATATCAAAAGCAAGCCCTGACAACATACTGCCGCCACTGGATGCCGGCTCTTCGACTACCTCATCCATTTCAAAGGCAAGCCCTGACAACATGCTGCCGCCACTGGATGCCGGCTCTGGCACTCTGGCTGCTTCTGGCTGTAAAACATCATCCATTTCAAAAGATAAACCTGATGATAAGCTACCACTATTGTCTGCTGACTCTGACTCCATGGCAGGCACAGACTCTTCCATCTCAAATGACAAACCAGATGAGGCACTATCGCTAATGTCTGCGAGTTCCAGCTCTGGGGCTTGGGATATGGGTGCTTCTGGTTCTACAGCATCATCCATTTCAAATGCCAAACCAGACATCGTATCACCACCACTAGCTACAGGTTCTGAAGCGGTGGCTGGTGGAGTAATTTCAACTGGTTCAAACTCAAAAGTCTCTAATTCAGAGTGGTCAACAACCCTCTTTTTAGGTTCCGGGATTTCCATCCCACCACCAGGCTCAAACTCCAGACTCATATCATCAGGAGGAGAGGAAAAACCGCTACCGGAATCAACTACTGCAACTTCATCTTTTGATGGAGCCACAACATTACGTTTTTTACCTTTATTTTTTTTCCTATCTTGCTCTACAGATTCCAGAGCTTTTAACAGCATACTCATGGCCGCTTCCTCCAGAAAAACATAGCATTTGTATGCTTGCTATTGGCTATATTCATTTTATTACTCTGATTTAGCTTGGATTTGGCAGAACCAAGCTTTAGCACATCTCTTTTATTGTAGCAGAAAATTGCTCTATTAGAAAAAATCACTGTTTTTCTGCCCCTTGAGCTACCGGCTCCTCTTGTAGCGGTGATGGCACGACTACTGCCTCCTCTTCCAAAGGAGAAGGCGGTGCACTCTTTTTTCCAAATTTTGGCATGCTGATATTTTTCAGCAAACCAGACTCCATTCCATCCAAAACCACTCGTACAGTATCGGCTTTTAACCAGCCAAAACCGCCAAGCCCCAATATTCTGGCAACCTCAAGCTGTTCTTTTTCGTTCAACGGACCTTTCTTTGAACCAAACAGAGCAGTAGCTATCCTGATTCTGAGAGGCAATTGCCGGGGGTTAAGCCCTTTATTACGCCGTTTTAAAAATGGGGTGAGTAGTGGCAGCACATTTTTATCCCACTCCTGGGGTTTTTTCTCCTGGTATTGCCAATCCATAACCCAAAGTTTCAGGCTATGATCAACACTGCCTGAGAGAACAAAACGTCCAGATCTGCTAAAAGATACAGAGTGAACAGGTTTTACATGCCCGGTAAATACACGCAGACATTCACCACTCTCCACATCCCAAACCCGTACCGTATGGTCATCACCGCCAGATACAGCATAACGGTTATCCCCACTTAATTTACCAGAACGAACAAAACCGTTATGGCCTTTAAGCTCTTGCAAAACCCGGCCGGTTTTAACACTCCAGAAAATCAGTGTGCTATCAGCAGAAGCAGAGAGAGCATACTCACCGTCAAGACTATAACAGACTGAGAAAACCTGGCTAGAGTGGCCTTTAAAGGTCCGTATTGCTTTGGGTTTGGCAATATTCCAAAGTTTGAGAACCCCATCTTCACCTGCTGATAAAAAGTGGCTCTCATCAGGGCTTATAGATAGAGCTATAACCTGACCTTGATGCCCCTTATATACCTTTTCACACTGACCAGTAGCAGCATTCCAAAAGCGCAGCGATTCATCTGCCGATGCAGAGAGGAGGTAGTGACCACTGCGAAACAGTGCAACGTCTCTAACCTTCATGGTGTGGCCCTCAAAAGAGCCTACCTTATTGCCGGTCTCAACCTCCCAAAGATGGATAAGGTTATCACCACCACCAGAGAGAACTCGACTTCCATCATGGCTTACACTTATTGCTTCAACAGGTCCGCCATGTGCCTGAATACGCCGGACCAGCTTCTCATCATCAACTCCCCAGATAGTCAGTTCACCACTGTGGTCACCAGCTATCAACCAGTGGTCGTCTGGGTGAAAAGCCGTAGAGGAAATTGTTGCTGAATGCTCCTGCCATGAGGTACTCTCCCAACCGCCCAAAAACTGTTCACGGGGCAGAAACATACTGATATTATCCAATACAGCCATTGCAGCATCGCCACGACTAAACCCCTCTTGGGATCTGGCTTTATAAACCGCATGTAGTGCAGAAATTGCATTGCGTTTGGCAAGAAACTCCCGAGCCTCTTCCAGATGTTTTTCATAAGCTGCTGAAGCCTTGAACGCCTTTTCACTGGCAGTAATTTGTGAAAGTGACAATGGAGCCTGCCAATGGTAGCTGTTGGCATTTAGCTGTGCCCAACGCAAAATCCGGTCTTTACCACCATAGATGACGTACCGCCCAGAGCTACTAAAACCCACCCCTAAAATCGGCCCTGCTGCATTTTGGAAGGTAAATAGTGAACGGCCATTCTCCACGTTCCATAGACGAACGCTATTATCCTTGGAAAATGCTGCTCCAGATACTGAAACCGCATAACGTCCATCCTCAGTCATTCCCAGATCGTTAACCGAGGCGGTATGGCCAATAAATTTCCTTATACACTCACCGGTTTCCAAATCCCATAACCTGACAACTGCATCTTCACCAGCACTTAAAGCCCGTTTGCCGTCAGCACAGAAATGGACAGCCCAGATCGGTTTTTCATGGCCGGTCATGGTTTTTATGCAGGAGCGACTCTCAACATCCCAAAGCCTTACAGTGTTGTCGCTGGAAAACTGTGAACCAGAAACTGAAATAACCTGGGTTTGATCTGGACTAAATGCCAGATCATTGATCGGTCCGGTGTGGCCCTGGAAGGTAACCAACTCCCTGCCAGACTTTACATCCCAGAGTTTGAGAACATTATCACTACCGCCGGATAGAGCCAGACTACCATCACTGCTGACAGCAACTGCCTCAACTGCTTTTATATGGCCCTTTAATACCCTTAAACATTTTCCGGTCTCCACATCCCATAATCTGGAAGATTGATCTTCACTGCCAGAAATTGCCACCAGTCCGTTTGCACTGATAGCCACATCATGGACCCTGGCTTCATGCCCCTCCAGGGTGTGAAGCAACTCCCGGTTGACAAGGCTCCAGATTCTAACAGTTTTATCAGAGCTGCCAGAGACAGCTAATTTACCATCCGGGGTCATCCGCACAGAGCTGACAGTGCCTTTATGACCACTAAAATCACCAAGAACCCGTCGGGATTTTTTTTGTAGATAACGGGCTGCCACTGCCACATCACGGACGGCATCGCTTTCGGCATCTTCTGGTGAGACACCTTTAAGAACATCAAAAACTGCTTTGGAGTCACCACGCTCAAGATGGGTAAGGGCCAGCAGATAACGGGCTGTCCACTCCCCGCCCATAGAGTTTAAACTCTCCTCCATACGCTCAACAAAGGCCAGATCATCCGGCTCTCTCGCCTGCCGCCATTTGATCAATCCCTGGTTGAATGTAGTCTCAGCATGGTTGGGGTGTCTGAGCAGAGCCTCATCCCACAAACGGTCTGCATCGTCAAAGCGGGAGAGATCGATAAAAGAGACAGCACGATTGTTAAAACTCTCCGCACTGGCTTTACCAGACTTGGGAACTGGCCTTGGATACGGGTAGCCGACACAATCTTCATATATGGCCAACATCCGTTCAGCAATTACATGCATACTAGCCGGACGCTGTTTTGGATCGTTGATAAAACACTCATCAAGCAGGTCTGCCAACGCTTCTGGCATTGCCGGGATCTCGTCACGCCCTTTTAGACCTTTACTGCGAAACCCCTTCATCACTGATGCCGCCAACACACCTTTACGCCAGTTGATAACACCGGAAAACATAGGGATGATCGAGACAGCAAAAGACCAGATATCGGTCTTGATGGAGAGTGGCTGCATAGCGGCCTGCTCAGGAGAGCACCAGCGGGGCGATAGTCCTGCCGCAGCGACCTCTTCATCACCACCACCACCCATCCGGGCCAGACCAAAGTCAGTGACTTTGGCAATGCCGTCCGGGGTCAGCATAACGTTAGCCGGTTTAATATCCTGGTGAATCATCCCCTGATCGTGGGCGTAACCCAAACCCCAGGCAAACTGGATGATGATATCCAACATTCGCTCCAGAGACTCTTCCAATGTTCCCTCATAGAGCTTGGGAGCCTCACCCTTCTTTTTATTGCCCTTGATCCAGCCTTCAAGATCGCCACCACAGACAAACTCCGCAAAAAGGCGAGGAATTTTGCCTAGATCACGAACATAATAGCAGCTACAGGTGTTGGGGTGCAGCCCTAGTTTTACCCAGGTCTCCGCCTCCATGACAAAGTTCTCTTTAGCTCCAGGAACATCTAAAATTTCAGGCCTAGGGCTTTTTACTGCCAGATCCATATTCCAGCCGACATGATGGACCTTATAGACCTTACCCATGCCTCCTTCACCAAGAACACCGGTAACTTTATACATACCCATGATGAAATCACCCTCATTCCAATCCACCGGAACGTCATCAGGATTACCACCACCACCACGGTTGCCTATTAAACTGCCCCCATCACCATCCGACAGAGCCGATGCCCGGATAATAAAAGAGTCGCCACAGCCAGGGCAGTTCATTGATTGCCCTAGATACTCATCAGGAACCTCCCGAACCGCTTTTCCGCACCGTGGACAGATTGTTAAATTAGACATGAAATATACCGATTATTGATCGTCTGCAGCAGAAAGCCCTATGGACTTTTTCCATTTATTCAAAGTTTTATCAGCTCTACGCAGACCTTTTAACATTTTTTTCAACCCATCATCCTCGCCAAAACGACCATCCATAACCCCAAAAGATAACTTACTCTTCTGCACCTCATAATTCATTTTTTCTGGAGTTATAATGGTTGGGCGAAGAAAAATAGCTAACTCGGTTTTATTAACTTCACGCTGTTTTTTCTCGAAAGCCCCACCTATGAACGGAAGCCTGGACAGGCCGGGTATTTTAGTGACATTAGTCAAAACCTTATCTCGCATCATTCCACCTAAGACCACAACCTGACCACTAGGAACCCTTAGCATTGAATCCATTTCACGCACCTGAAACTCTGGGACAGTATTGCCGGTAGTTACTGCATTACCGTTACTGTCTTCATAGGTAGTCGGGTCAGCTTCTGAACCTAATAATTGTGATATTGTTGGACGTACATGTAGAGTAATGACTCCGTTTTGATTGATATGAGGAGTTACCGCTATGATAATTCCCTCAAGAGCAGTCTCCTTGGTAGCCTCAACAGAAGGGTCTGTTGTTAAATTAGTGTCTGCATCGACGGTACCAGGTGAAATTTCCAATGAAAAATAGACAACCTCATCTACTACCTTCATCATGGCAGTCTGATTATTGATTGCCATAACCTTGGGGCTGGAAAGAACGCTTACATCTCCAAATTCGTCCAAAAACTTTAGATTAGCTGACAAAGTCCCTGAAGATGTTAGAGCAGAGTGACCTATGGCAAAGCTTGCGGTCGAAATAGTGTTGGCAAATGCTGATGTTGAGATTGCTCCAGAAGACGCATCACCAAAACCAATATTAGTCGCCCCTCCAGCACGGGACCAATCAATGCCTCGTTGATGATAGTCGTTTAATCGCACCTCTACTATTGTAGCCTCAATCAATACCTGCCTTTGAGCTGTTGCCATTATATTGTCAAAGAATACCTGAATCTGTCTATGCTGTCTTGCAGTAGCTAGAACTGATATGGTCCCAGTAGCCTGATGTGCAATTACAGGATCAGTACTACTCGTCTCTGCACCTGCCGCACCTTCCTCAGCGTTATCTGAATTAGCGTTATCTACCTCTTCATCAACAGCTTTAGTTCCTTTTTCAGCACTCCGTTTGTCTGACTCAGCTTTTAGTAGAGCATCGTCTAGCTCAATTATATTTGTAATCCCTTCAATAATTGGGTTCCAAAACTCGCTTTCATTAGTAGTAGTAACATCTGCAGTAGATGAAATTTCAACTTCGCTGCTTGAATCCATACTAAGAGACATAGAGCCATTACTAGATCTCTCCATGCTCAGATAATCAACTATATAGCTATGCCAATACTTTGTGTCAGGACGAACAACCAACACTCCATCTTTTACCTCATAGATAAAATCTACCTGCCTTGCAAGCCGGGCGAGAATACTTGACAGAGTCTCATCGACAGCGTTTACAGTTACGTTACCTTCAATGTCAGAGTGGATATCAATATTAATGTTGGAGTCACGAGCAAGGGTAAAAAGCAGCTCTTTTACAGGAACATCGTGAAGAACAACGGTATAACGCTCTTCGGCGACGTTGCTCTCCTCTGGCTCGGATAGAAAGGGGGTTGCTTGCACTATATCTGGAATAGGATCTTCGGTAGCCTCAACCTGATCAGCCTGAACAAGGCTGCTGGCACTTGGCACCAGATGTTGTGCTGCAGCTTCTGGCGGCTTGCTTTGACAAGCAGAAAAAACCAACATTAACAGACAAAAAATAATCGCACGTACCGCCATGACAGCCCCGCCAGCCAATAAATTGCCGCCTCAAAACAAATCTTGCCTTTGAAGCACAATATATATTTTAGTTATAGCAGTAGACATGTTTATAAAAAACAGACCACAACTATGTAGAATACATTAAATTTTATGTATCCACAAGAAATTAAAGCGAACTACTGCTACCATATAATTTTAAAAAAATTGAAACAACTGGATAAGGGAAGCAAAAATCAAACCATATAATGAGTGATTTTTAATAAAGCAGTTAAAATCTTGAACAAAAACAGAACCACCCCAACGAGATGACCCGCTGGGGTGTATTAACATAAAAAACCATATTGTCTAATCTAAGAGCAGAAAAAAAATTTCAGCCCAACAGAAAAAGTCCACCGACTTTAGAGAAGATAGCTTCCCTATTAGCCAGTTACAGAGCGACGGATCTTCTTGCGTAGACGACGCACAGCCTCTGCCTGCTTGCGACGCTTTCTCTCGGAAGGCTTTTCAAAAAACTTGCGTTTCTTCATCTCACGAAACATACCTTCACGGATCATTTTTTTCTTCAGAACCCGGATAGCCTGGTCAACATTGTTATCGTATACGTCAATCCTCACAAAAACACACTCCTACTCTTTCTTATAACTAGGTGGCATAAATATTTGAGTTGGAAACATTAAACAATTCCGCCACAAATAACAAGTGAATACCTTCAAGCAATTTAAAGTTTAGAGAGAATAGTAACAATAAACTCTCTATATTGCAGAACAATTTTATTTTCTTTTTCAATAAAAATCCTATTTATTAGGGATCTGTACTGCCATAAAATGCGGGTCGCCACCCCTCAAAAGCAAAATTAGCAGGGTACTGCCAGGTTTAAGTTTTTTAGTAGCACTATTAAAATCACTCATACTTCTAACAGCTTTACGGTCAATCTCAATAATTACATCTCCTGGACGAATTCCAGACTCTGCCCCTATTCCACCTTTATCAACATCTGAGACAACCACACCTTTGGTCTTTTTAGGCACATTTAGCTGCTCTAACATTGCCGGCAGCAGAGGCTGTACCGTAAGACCAATTGCTGACAGCTTGTTCTCACGGGGCTTGTTAGATGTTCTACCGCCACCAGACTCTGTGTCGTCAAGAACTGCGACCACGACCCTGATGGTCTTTAGTTGACCATCTCTGAAGATCTGCATAGGAACTGACTTGCCAACAGGAACTTTAGCCACAACACCAGGCAGCTCTTTCATCCGGTGAACCTTACGACCATCAAACCGGACAATAACATCACCAGCCAGAATACCGGACTTCTCTGCCGGACTGTCAGGCTCGACACTAGCCACCAAAGCTCCATGCTTTTGCTTCATACCCAACGCTGCCGCCAACTCTGGAGTTACCGTCTGGATACGCACACCCAACCAGCCACGAGTCACCTTACCATTCTCTTTTAGCTGTTTGATTACCGACCTTGCCATATTGATGGGAATAGCAAAACCAATCCCCATGCTACCACCAGAACGTGACATGATAGCGGTATTGATACCGATAACCTCACCATCAAGATTAAAGAGCGGGCCACCTGAGTTACCAGGGTTAATAGCAGCATCAGTCTGTAAAAAATCATCGTATGGACCATTGCCAATCATCCGACCGGTAGCAGAGATGATTCCGGCAGTAACCGTAGCCTCCAACCCAAAAGGGTTACCAATCGCCACCACCCATGAACCGACCTCTGCACTGTCTGAATCACCAAGCTTGGCCACTGGCAGACCACCATCTGCATCAATCTGAATCAAAGCAAGGTCGGTCTTTTTATCCCGGCCCACCACCTTGGCAGAAAACTCCCTCTCATCAAAAAGACGGACCATTATCTCATCGGCATCAGAGACCACATGGTTATTTGTGACTATATAACCCTTGCTATCAATCAGAACCCCAGACCCCAGACTTCGTGACGTAAAGCTCTCTTCAGGAATTTTATCGAGAAACTGACGGAAAAACTCTTCAAATGGTGAATTTCGCAAACCACCGAGAAGTTCTCGGCTTTTTTTGTTGGAGGCGGTCTGGGTAATACTTATATTTACCACCACTGGTTTAAGCTTTTTTATTAGCGGGACTAATTCAGGGAAAGTTGTTGCATGCAACCCAAGGGGAAACAAGATGAGAAGAGTAAAAACCGCTACAAAAACAGAGCAGTTATTAACCAAAATCTTCTTAGCAGTTTTATTCATTCTTTTTTATCCATATTAACAGCCGTCACCGCTGGAGGTGCCGGTCAATATTTTAGAGATTACCGGACGACGACTATCATCTCCCTCAATGTGATCGTTGAGTTTTGACAGACCTAAAAAGGTTAAAATCAGAGCCACTACTCCAGCCAGCCCCCCAACGCCCTCTGCAGACTCCGGGGAGACGCCAAAACGTATCGCTAGATAACGGAAAAACATCCCAAAAAAAATCAGGGATACAATAGGCATTATATAGACCAGAAATGAGGCCTTTAGAAATTGCTGCTCGGAGATCTCCAACTCGACACGCTGACCGACCTGGGCACCAATCAAATTGATAACCCGGATGTGATTTTCACGCTTACCACTACCCCCAGATAAAACGCTACAACTTGTCTCAGCATGACAGGAACCACATGCACTTTTTCGCTGACTATTCACCATGGCATAATGACCATCAACAGCGACAACTAAAACCTCTTCCCGTAACACTTGATACTCCTGACAATTGGGGGACTACTTAAAACAGAGAGGATTATAACAATTTGATCAAGCCAAACATATTTTCTGGCTACTCAATAGATTGAGCTACCTCCACATTGTCAGACTCCTGAGTTTCAGCAGCCACAAAATTTGGCGCTGAGAGCAAGGAGCTAACTAATAGAGCCGGGACCCCAAATGAGATCAACCGTTTATATAGAAGACTATGGGATTGGGTAATTTTTTCATTGCTGATAGCTGACATTATGGAGTTGGTAAGCTCTTCTGGGTAGCATAAAGCATACTTTTCGGAAACAGCCTCCTGCACCATAGCCATGCGGCCCATGGTCTTACAGCACTTGTCGCATTTTAGTAGATGCTTGGTAACTGAGCCGATAATAACAGACTCCAGCTCACCATCAATAAACGCCGATACCAACTCAGGATCACAACTCATTTCCAAATTCCTTTCTCAAAATCTCACTTTGAATATTGACCTTTAAAGCTCCTTGACCTAAGCAAATATTACAAAGAAAATTTTTAAACCAACCATTTACAACATTGTTTTTACTACCTTCAGCCAGAGACACATTAAAATTTTAACTGCCACATTAATTGGCATTATCCATATATTCATGCATCTGGTCAACAATCTCCTGACGACCACGGAAAATTCTTGACCTTACAGTACCTATTGGGCAGCCCATTTCCGAGGCAATCTCCTCATACGAGAAACCATCCACATCCCGCAATAGTATAGCTTTTTTGATTAGAGGGGCCAAGGTGTTGATAGCTCTTTCCAAGTTATCCAACATCTCCTGACGCAACGCCATCCGTTCCGGTGTTTCATCATCACGCATCTGTGGCGCAACCCGGTCGGCCTCCTCTAAATCCATATCGTTAAGGTTAACACTGCGACCCGACGACATCAGGTGGTTTTTCGCAGTGTTGACTGCTATACGGTATAACCAAGTATAAAATGCCGAGTCACCACGAAAATTATCTAGAGCCCTATAAGCCTTGATTAGTGACTCCTGAGTTAAATCTCGCACTTTATCTTGATCGGAAACAGAACGGGAGATTACCGAGGCAATTTTACCCTGGTAACGGCGAACCAAAATCTCGAAGGCTTTTTTATCACCTGCTTTAGCTTTCTTGACAAGAAGTTGGTCTCCTTCGTTTTGCTGCTGCAACTCCAGGTCTGCTCTATTATTATACACTGTAGACACCACCATTAATTAAAAGTTCAGAATAATCATACCAGCTTTGTGTAGAGATCTCATCTCTGTTATAATATTTCTTTAACTCAAGCTAAAATTTTGGGCGTACAACAATGTTACAGCACATTGATTTATCAGATAAATAAGAAAAAACTGCAACCACATTCTTACTGGTAAAAGTTTTTTTAATTTACCAGGTAAAATAAAAAAATTGTGTCGTTAATGTATGAACAACTGTAAAATCCAGAGTAACGTTA
>JADFZU010000012.1 GCA_015232365.1 Magnetococcales bacterium
TCAGGTATGAGTGTTATCGATTTGATTAACTCTTAATGGAGAAAATAATGAAACTTGGATTTGTAATAAACAATATCAAAACGGAAGAGGTAGGTTATACAACAACTCGTTTGGCAATGACTGCTACCAATAGTGGACACGAAGTTTGGTATATCTCTCCCGGTGATTTTACCTATGCTAGTGATGACAAGCTTTATGCTGAAGCTATTGGGCCTTCCAAAGAGGGGGGCTATAAAACTACAAAGATCTTTATGGCCGATGTTCAGAGCACTAAAGCACGCAAAGAACGGATTTGTGCTTCGGAATTGGATATTATCATGTTACGGAATGATCCTGCTGGTGAAGAGGGAAGCGGGCACTCATGGGCTAGCAGCGCAGCCATTCAGTTTGGCCGTGTTGCTGTCTCACATGGTGTGGTTGTTCTTAATGACCCAGCCAGTTTGGGCCGGGCTATGAATAAGATGTACCTTCAGCTTTTTCCTGAAGAAGTCCGCCCCAAGACTTTGATAACCCGCAACAAGAAGGAAATCCGCTCCTTTGCCAAGGAGATGGGTGGGACCATTGTGCTAAAACCATTACAAGGTTCCGGTGGTCAGGGGGTTTTCCTTCTCCATAAGAGTGATATCTCCAACTTAAACCAGATGGTAGAAGCGATCAGCCGTGATGGTTATGTTATCGCCCAAGAGTATCTTCCTGCAGCCGCAGATGGTGATACCAGACTCTTTATGATGAACGGTTATCCATTACGTTACAAAGGTAAACTGGCTGCTTTCCGTAGAGTGAATTCAGGTGGTGATATACGCTCCAATCTCCATGCAGGTGGTAAAAAAATGAGGGCAGAGATTACCGATGCCATGTTACATGTTGCAGAGGTGGTTCGGCCCAAATTGGTTCAAGACGGCATGTTTCTTGTCGGGTTGGATATTGTTGGCGATAAGCTTATGGAGATCAATGTTTTCAGTCCGGGCGGGCTGGGTAGTGCCCAAACCTTTGAGAGTGTCAATTTTAGCATTCCTGTCATTGAAGCTCTTGAACGCAAAGTAGAATATATGAAATTTTACCGTCGGAATTTTGATAATTTGGAAATGGCAACATTGTAGGATCTAAGCCTGCTTTTGGAAAATGAATACCATGATCGGAAGAAATTATTTGTACATGTTGGTGTTGCTATCCTCTTGGTTTATGCCTTTTTTGGCATACTCCCACGAGGAGAAGCTTCCTGTAGTAGGCTATATTGAAAAGGTGAAAATCTTTCTCTTGCCTGACAATATCGTTCTAAAAGCCAAGATAGATACTGGTGCAAAAACTTCCTCTTTAGATGTTGATTCGCTCGCATTTTTTTCCAAGCAATCAAAAGATTGGGTACGGTTTAGCGTGACTGATGATGATGGAGAACAGATCCAGCTATCTCTTCCGGTTGAAAGAATTACCAGAATTCGTCGAGCTGGAACCAAAAGTGATAAGCGTCCAGTCGTCAAAATTAGTCTATGTTTAGGAGACTATTATAAAGAGGGGGAGGTTAACCTATCAGAGCGAGAGGGGATGAACTACCCTATGCTTATTGGTAGGAGGTTTTTGTCAAAATCGTTTCTGGTAGATTCTTCTCAAAAATTTTTACAAAAAAATCCTAAATGTAAATAACCGGAGTAGACCTGATGAGCAAAAAGCACCTGTATATTCTTACTATTTTTCTAACACTTACAGGGGCTGGGATTTTTGCTGCCAAACTTTTTGTCTTGGGGTTGCCTATAACACCTCAAAAAAAATCAGATTTGTGGGAAATTGAAGCTCATATTACGTTCAAAGGAAAAGGCGGCCCGGTAAAAGTCTCACAAATTTTAGCTCAAAATCAGGGCAGATTCTCTATTGTTGACCAGGCATTTATCTCTCCTGGATATGGTCTGTCTACTGTCTTGGAAAAACCCAATAAACATATTGTTTTTTCTAAAAGAAAAGTTTCAGGAGAGCAGAACCTCTACTATAGATTAACCGTGTTGGATAAAGGGCTGAAAAAAACAAAAAAAAAACGTGATGTACCAATTATTGACCCTGTGGACTGGCAAGGGGCTCGTTTGGTTGCTGCTCAGGCCATTCTAGATGCAGCAGTGGCTAATTCTGCAGATAGCCAGACACTGGTCTCTTCTGTAATCAAGCTACTGGACTCCAAAGAATACAGCTCTCACGTCTCAGTGCTTTATGGTAAAAATGGAACATTGGAGTCTAAAGCAGAGGTTGTGGCCGGGATTCTTTCACTTGCAAAGTTGCCAGCACGATCAGTACATGGCATTGACCTCAGGCATTCTAACTACCAACCAAGCTTTTCACACTGGCTGGAGATCTACGATAATGAAATGTGGCAACCATACTCACTTACGACTGGGCAATCAACGGAACTAGAGAACCATTTCCCCTGGTGGCGAGGACCGATGCCATTTGTTCAGATAAATGGGGGGAAAAAGCTGGTCACAAAACTGTCAGTTTCCTGGGGGGAAGAGTCGGCAATCCTCTCAGTTAGAAAGGCTTCAGATACCTTGGAAAAAGCCTTGTTAAATATATCATTTCTCTCTCTACCTCTGGATGTTCAACAGGTATATCGAGTGATGGTTGTTGCTCCTTTGGGGGCAATTCTACTTGTGTTTTTGCGGAATGTGATTGGAATTGGCACATTTGGTACTTTCATGCCGGTGTTGATGGCCATGTCTTTTAGAGAGACGGAACTGCTGTGGGGAATATTGCTGTTTACAATTATTATCAGCATAAGTTTGGTGGTGAGAATCTACTTTGAAAGCCTGAAACTGATGGTAGTTCCTCGATTATCAGCGTTATTGATTGTTGTAATCATGGTTATGGCAGGACTCAGTATTTTAGGTCACAAGCTAGATATGGGAGGAGGGCTATCCGTTGCTCTATTTCCCATGGTTATTTTAACAATGACTGTAGAACGTATATCAATTCTATGGGATGAGCGTGGACCAGCACAGGCTATTAAACATGGAATTGGTAGCTTGGCGGTAGCTTCAATTTGTTATGTTGCCATGACACAGGATCAGGTAGAACATCTTCTCTTTGTTTTCCCGGAGTTGCTACTTATTTTGCTGGCCTTCACACTGTTATTAGGGCGTTATACAGGTTATCGACTGATGGAGTTGGTCCGTTTTAGAGCTTTGGCTAAATAATAGATATGCTCAGACTAATCAAACAACTGCAAGCAAAAGGGGTTTTAGGTTTAAATGCTCGCAATGGTGCATATATTCTGCCACATAACCCCCGGCGGCTCTATCCTTTGGTTGATGATAAACTTCGTACCAAACAGCTAGCTATCACTGCCGGTGTTGCTGTGCCAGAGCTTTATGGAGTTGCAGAAACACCTTATCAGGCTCGAGAAATATTACAAATGCTAGAGAACCATTCTGACTTTGTCATAAAACCTGCTCAAGGTAGTGGTGGAGATGGCATTCTGGTGATTGTTGGGAGGACAAAAAAAGGGTTTCGCTCAGCGAATGGAACTATTGTAACTAAGGGTGAAATTGCGTTTCATATAAACAATACTCTCAGCGGTATTTTTAGCTTAGGCGGTCAACCTGATGTTGCTCTAGTTGAGTATAGAGTAAAATTTGACACTATATTTGAAGAAATTACATACAATGGTGTGCCGGATATTCGGATTATTGTCTTTTATGGCGTTCCAGTAATGGCGATGGTTCGTCTACCAACTCGTGTTTCTTCAGGAAAAGCAAATTTACACCAAGGAGCCATAGGTGTTGGTGTCGACATGGCTACTGGCACAACTCTTGAAGCGGTTTACAAAAATGACATTATTGAGGAACATCCAGATACTGGAAACCCAGTTATGGGGGTAGTTATTCCTCATTGGAAAAAACTCTTAACCATAGCCGCAAACTCCTTTGAGTTAACAGGCCTTCCTTATCAAGGTATTGATATTGTTCTAGATAGGGATCTGGGACCACTGGTGTTGGAGCTCAACGCTCGTCCCGGTCTTGGTATCCAGATAGCCAATAGAACTGGTCTTGGTAACAGTCTGAAAAAGGTGGAACAACATATGGTAGAGCTTAACGGTTTGGCGGAACGTGTAGCCTTTGCCCAAGAACATTTTTCTATTTGATACTGTTGCAACTATGATCGCTCCTAAATTAAACCTAGATTCGACAGTTTGGCGAGCATTAATGGTGCAACATATCGTTCAAGGTGGTTTTTCAGCCAGCAAATAAATATTCTATTTATTTGTGATCGATTATAGGGCTTTACCGGTGTTCTGTTCGATAGTTACTAACTTCCAACAGAGAGGGTTAAAGCAGGAGGTGGTATAGAAGATTTATCGCCTTGTAATGAGAAGATTTGTTGCATTAGTGAGAAGGTAGATTTGGAGTTAAGGTCATTATCAGCGATAAAGAACCAGCGGTTGCGGTAACGAACTACTGCAAATGCCTTATCTCCAGGATGGCTGGTTGAAGAGTGTACCTGAAGTAAGCGACCTGTTACCTGACGCCAGTCAAAGCGTTGATCTTTAGACCCCTTGGTAACGGTAACACGCCCCTCCTGCTCGTCAGAACTAGCTACTTCAATACCGTGGGAAAGTAGATACATAACTCCCATAAAAGATCGTGTTTGTATATGAATGAAGCCAGCAGTACCTGTTTTTCTGGAGTCACGGGTAAGAACCAAGCGACCATAGGTGTCAGGTGTAGCACCTACAGCATTGAGGAACTCTTTCCACTCCTGATTATTACCACTAGATTTTTTATATAATACCGGCATCACATTACCACTTACATTATCATAAGCAACTTCTAGTGCATCTGCTAGCTGTAAGCGGCGCAAGTTATCTGCCACCTTCTGGAAATTGGAAAATTCCGGCTCTGTATCTGGGGTCGGTCCTGAAGCACGTGGTGCATTCTTGATATGGTTTATGCGTTGCACGCAAAGAAGCATAAGACGCTCTACACTCCAGCCGGAGTGGTATAGTAAGGCTAGACGGTCCAGGTTGATTTGTGACAGTAGTTGCTGGGTAAACTTTTCACCATGCAAAGGGGCGAAAGAAATAGTTGGTTTTTCAGAATAACCAAGAGAGGCTCCAATGGCTCCCGAAGGTTTAGCACCTGAAGAAAAGCTTGATGATCCGCTTAAACCGGCGGTATAGCTCAACTGGGAGGATACTGAAGTTACATCAAGAAACATAGGGCTAGCTCGATATTTCAGGCGTACTAGATTGAGTAGCATTTGCTGGTCAGCCGATTGTTGCAGAGCTTGGTTGTAGTCGGCACGATTGACGGAAAGGTTGGTGGACCCCATTGTTGAACAGCCACCAAGGCCTATGGTTACAAGGAGAAGAAATAAACGAATGGCAAAGTTAAATTTCATTACTTGTTCTTTGAGAGTTTAAATGTATGACCAGTCAGGCATAGATAACAAGCGACGCAGTAGATCACGCAACTGCCAATAGAACATTACCACTAAACCGCTTAATGTACCAGGGAGATTTAAAAATCTATCAGAGTAAAATAGTGCTTGTTATGAAAAACAATCTCCTTTTCTAACGTTTTAATAATACAGATATCTCTACGGTCAAAGGTCTATTCAATTTATTTGTTAAACTTGATTTGATGCTTTCAATATCTTGATTATTTAATGGAGATTGGGATATTGCCTGCAAACGGACCCGAGTGACCTCTCCAATATAGACTGCAATTGGCTCTATTTTGATTTCATTGCCATTGATAGTAAGGCTTTCTTTTGTAATGGCTTCAGTAATATTGTTTTTTTCAATTAGCTCTCCGAATGAAAAATATAGGGGTATTGAAACTAGAGCTAAAAGCGAGAGGCTCATAAAAAGCCCCTTTCTTGCTAGCTTGAATGGTGTGAACCCAAGAGCCAGAAATGTTAAAGAGCCTGCTACGGTTATGCCAACCAAGTTGGTAGCAAATAATAATGTAGCACCACGAACCACATCTCTTTCCATCCATCCCAGGCCGACGCCAATCATGCATAGAGGAGGCACTAAAGCAACAGCTATAGCGACTCCTGCAAGACTTTTAGCTATCTCCTCTTTTGCATTGGCATAAGCACCTGCGACACCAGAGATCACAGCGACCCCTAAATCCAAAAGATTTGGCGTCAAGCGGGCGGCCATTTCACCGGTAATTGTGCGAAAGGGCATCATGGTAGTTACTGCAATTGCACATAAAAGTGTCACTAAAATCCCTAATGAAAGTGTTTTTAAACTTTCACTGATAAGCATAGACTGGCTTCGGGCCAGCCCCATTGAAAGAGAGATGATAGGCCCCATAAGTGGGGACAAAATCATAGCTCCAATGATTACTGGGGCTGAATTGGCATAGAGACCAAAAAGGGCAAGAAGGGCACTCATTACCATGAGTGAAAGAAATGGTCTTGAAAAAACAGCACTTTCTTTAATAGATAGAAACAGATCCCGAAACTCATCCTCTGATGCATGATTAAAAAAAGGAAGGTGAAAATCGCTTAGAATCTGGACTGCTTCACCGGTTGGTAGATGTTTAACTCTGACAATATCCTTTTCAGTGACAGATGTATTGATGCTCTTGGGAAAATGCCGACCCAGGCGAACTCGCAAAGGATTCTTTGATGTTTCAAGCTCCAGATGGTCCGAACTCATTGGCACACCGTCTACTGAAAAATCAATTCCTTTGACAAGATCTAAAACCACACGTCTGGAACGGATCAATCCAATATAAGGAGGTAGGTTTCTAAGTCGAATAGAATAAACAAAAATAATTTTTAATAAGAGGCTGATATATTCCAAAATACTTCGTGGTGCGAGAACGAGAACAGTGGAACGGGCATCATCCCAGACAGTTTGATTATTCAGCTCTTTCCCTAGGAATTTATGGCCTGGGCCTGCTAGGGCTATTAGCCCAATTCCGGCAGTTACAGATTTCTGTTCCTTGTCTGTGGTGATGGTAAAACGAACGGAGCGGAGTTTTTTTACACTTTTAAGAAATCCTCTCAATAGAGACCAGCTAACCTTGGAAGCTACCTGATTATCTAAAGTCAGAGTCTCTCCTACTAATACAGATGATAGAACCGGTATACCATTACATGTCAACACTCTTATGGATGCGGTTTCTTGTGCAAGTGCGTGGCTAATAGCAGAGTTTAACTCTGGTTCCAAGCCAAAGCGGAGTGTAGATAGCTGGTTTCCCATATGGGGTAGGGGCATGATTTCCCAGTCTCTTTCCATGGCGACTGGTAATAGTTCTGCCATCTTATCATCGCTTAGACAGAGAATTACTCTTTCCCCTTCACCTGGAAAATCAGAAGAAACATCCCGTACTGTAAGTACGCTGCCAACAGCAAATTGCAGATTTACATCTTCAAGGTTTAAAGATCCATCATGGATTACATGCCACAACTCCATATCGTCTCCAGAAAAAAACCAGCTAGGTACTCATGTTAACAAGTTGCTAACGACGGAAATTGTTGTATTTTGAGCTATTTTTATTGATAAATTTGGCAATAATCTAAATTAACCGTTTATAAGTTTGGCAATCTGGTTGATATCCAGCTTTTTATCCAAAGATACTACGACATTTCTTTCAGGATATGTACGGGTGATACTACAGTTGATTTCTCCATCATCGCCTAGCGGTAGAAGATGTAGTTTGACATTAACACCCTCTGATAGCCACTGTGGAATAGATGATGATAGGGTGAGCAGGAGGCTCTCTGGACCAATATTTTTTATAAAACCGGAAACTTTCTGCTCACCTGAAAGCTCTACCACCACGTTCTTTGTGGCGTTGATGCGTGGAGGTCGAGGCTGAACACCGAAGTCTCTTGGTATCATATAATCCTTAGCTTTCTGGTCAACATCCATTATGTGTTCTACCAGCCAGTTAAGAAGAGTTTCGAACACCTCACTTGCAGCCTGTTTAAAATCGTTACTACCTGAATTTGAAATTTTGCTTCTGAGCTCTCTTGCTGTTTTAGTGAAATCATCATGTAACTGCTTATGTGACTGAAAACCTGGATAGCCGTTTTTGCTCATAAGAGTCTCTTCAAATCCCAGATGTTCCTGTACATAAGCTTCCAACTCCAATGTGCATACATCTATTTCATGTTGAGAAGGGGATTTGTCAAGCAGTTGGCTTACAGAGCGTGTCAAACGGAACAGGGTCAGGTGTTGTTCATCAATTTGTTCAACACCAAGCTTTAGATCATTTTCGAAGTTTATTGATTTGTTTTTATATTGAATGGTTTCCATTTTATTAATCCTTGTAAAGCGGTTTCAAGTTGGGCTTGGTTAAACAGCCATATCCACAATAATAGCTCAAGAAAGTCGGCCAATATCTAAAAACGTGCAAAAAATTAAATTATCAAAAGTTGTAATAGCTTCTTAAATTTTAAAATTTTGCTGAAGTAAGTAGAAATCTAAGACAGGCTGTTATGTAAGTAAAATCAATTTACAAAAACTGTAACTTTAATGTTAAGCATAACATCATATTGTAACTGTAATGTAAACTTATTAACTATTTTCAGTATATTATCATGGATATAGTATAGCTAGAAAAAAGTTCGTCATTACTGGAAAGTCAGAGCGGAAAAATTAAGGTAATTTAAGGTAGATCTGAAAAACTTCACGTTCAGCCTTATATTTGTTGCGAACAGCTAATTACCGCCCTTGTCCACCTGTTCTCTAAAACTCTTTAAGAAAATTTTGGTTACATCAAAAAAAATTCTCTTTCCTCTTGAAATCCATTTTACCCGTCCCTATCTCCTGAGCAGAAGTAAATTGAAACCGGCTTAAAGAAAGAAGCTCAACAAGTTACCGATAAACCAACATATTATTTTTGGTCAAAAATTGTTTCCGGTGGAAATCCGGTTTTTAGACAAACAAACATATAGAACAGGAGAAGAACAATGGGAAAAGTAATCGGAATTGACCTGGGAACAACCAACTCCTGCGTAGCCGTTATAGAAGGTGGCGATCCCAAAGTTATTGAGAACAGTGAAGGTGCGAGAACCACCCCATCAATTTTAGCTTTCACCAAAGGTGGCGAACGGCTTGTGGGACAGGCAGCTAAAAGGCAAGCGGTAACCAACCCGGAAAATACTTTGTTTGCTATCAAGCGTTTGATCGGGCGCCGCTTTGATGATCCCATGACCAAAAAAGATCTAGATCTGGTCCCCTATAAAATAGTCAAAGCCGACAACGGTGATGCCTGGGTTGAGGCAGATGGACGTAAAATCAGCCCCTCTGAGGTTTCCGCCATGACCTTGCAAAAAATGAAAGAGACGGCAGAAGCACACCTTGGAGAGAAGGTAACCGATGCGGTAATTACTGTTCCAGCCTATTTTAATGATGCACAACGCCAGGCAACAAAAGATGCCGGGAAAATTGCCGGTCTCAATGTCCTGCGGATTATCAACGAGCCAACAGCGGCCTCTCTTGCCTACGGTCTGGATAAAAAAGGCGGACGGACTATTGCCGTATATGACCTGGGCGGAGGAACCTTCGATGTTTCTATTCTTGAGATCGGTGACGGAGTCTTTGAAGTCAAAGCCACCAACGGAGATACCTTCCTGGGCGGTGAAGACTTTGATGTGGCGATCATCGACTATCTGGTTGACTCATTCAAGAAGGATAGCGGCATTGATCTGCGCAAAGATAGCATGGCATTACAACGGTTGAAGGAAGCGGCTGAGAAAGCCAAGATTGAGCTTTCTAACGCAACGCAGACTGACATCAATCTGCCGTTTATTACAGCAGATGCCAGTGGCCCTAAACATCTCAACATCACCATCTCCCGTGCCAAGTTGGAAAGTTTGGTTGAAGAGTTGGTCCGCCGGACACTGGAACCCTGCCGGACAGCATTGAAGGATGCTGGCCTCTCAACCTCTCAGATAGACGAGGTGGTATTGGTCGGTGGCATGACTCGGATGCCCAAGGTTCAAGAGATCGTTTCTGAATTCTTCGGCAAGGAGCCACACAAAGGTGTCAACCCGGATGAGGTGGTCGCCATCGGTGCAGCCATCCAGGGTGGTGTTCTTAAAGGAGAGGTGAAAGATGTTCTGCTTCTTGACGTTACCCCACTATCTTTGGGAATAGAGACCATGGGGCAGGTGTTTACCAAGTTGATTGACAAAAACACCACCATCCCAACCAAGAAGTCTCAGGTTTTCTCAACGGCTGAGGATAACCAGCCTGCGGTAACAGTACGGGTAGCACAGGGAGAACGGGAGATATTTGCCAACAACAAACTGTTGGGCCAGTTTAATCTGGAAGGAATTGCTCCAGCACCACGTGGCCTGCCACAGATTGAGGTTACTTTTGATATTGACGCAAACGGAATGGTGCAGGTTTCCGCCAAGGATTTGGGTACTGGTAAGGAGCAGTCCATTAGTATAGAGGCTTCCGGTGGTCTCAATGAGGAAGAGATTAACCGAATGGTTCAGGATGCCGAAGCTCACGCTGATGAGGATGCTAAAAAGAGAAAGCTGATCGATGCTAAGAACCAGGCTGACTCCATGGTCTATACCACAGAAAAGACGCTCAAGGAGCATGGTGACAAGGTAGACGCTGGCGTCAAGCAGAGCATTGAAGACGCAATAAGCGATCTTAAGAGTGTCATGAATGGCAATGATGCCGATGCCATTGCAACAAAAATAGAGGCATTGACCCAACTATCAATGAAGCTTGGAGAGGCGGTCTATAAGGATTCGGCTCAGGCCCAAGGTCCAGCAGCAGGTAGCTCCTGCGGTACGGCCAGTAATTGCGATACTGGAAGCTGCAATGATGACACTGTTGAGGCTGAGTATGAGGAGATCAAACCAGACTCAAACTCTAAAGCCGCTTAATTTTGTAACAATGCCGATCTTCTCTATCTAACTTGAAGAGAAGGTCGGCTAAACGTATCCAACTTTTGTTTCAACAGTGATTGAGGTTGCACGATGATAGAACAGGTTGCCCCTCCTTTGGTAGAGAAATCAAATTTTGTAATGGGGGTCCATAAGGCCAGCCGGGCCTGTGCCAACTGCTCTTTGTGGGCACCAAACAACATTCACCCTGCCAGTGGATACTATACCGGACAGACCTGTCTGGAGCGTATTGATCAGGGAATTACCTACAAAACGGATGCGAAGTATAGTTGCCATCACTTTCGAAGAGTTAAAGAACCGCCAATTTTTCTACCTGAAAAAAATAATTGATCCAATCTTATTACTCTAGAACCTGAGAATAATAATTTAAAAATAGACGAGCAGAACAAACGGAGTAGAGAAAAATGAAGGAAGAGTCTATTGGCCCAGTATCTGAGCAATTTAATGAGGAACAAGCAGAGGATGAGTTTGACTCTAATCTTGAGACTGGAGAAAAACAAAGCAACTCTCTTCCCATTGATTCTCCCCCACCTGAACAAGATTCTGATATAGATGAGTCTGCCAGTGATAATGAGCAGAGCCTTGAAGATCGTATAAAGCTGTTGGAAGATGAGCTGTTGCAGGAAAAAAAACAGTCTCAGACCTATCACGACAACTATTTACGCATGGTTGCCGATATGGACAATTTGCGTAAAAGAACAGCACGTGAAAAAGAAAATAGCAGAAAATTCGCATTGGAAAGCTTTGCAAAAGAGCTTCTTACCTTGGCTGACAATGTTGAGCGTGCACTGAACACCATACGTAACAGTGGTGATGAAAATGAGGATATGACACCTCTATTAAAATCCCTGTTTGAAGGGGTTGAAATGATAGAGGTAGAGTTGCAAAGAACGCTCAATAATAACGGAATTGAAAAAATAAAAGCTGAGCAAACAACTTTTAATCCAAATTTGCACCAAGCTGTGACCCAAGAGGAGAGTCATGAGGCGGAATCTGGAACGGTTTTGAAGGAGCTTCAAACCGGGTATACTTTAAATGGTCGCCTTCTCCGCCCGACAATGGTGACTGTCGCAAAATAGACCACACCCCAACTCAACAGCTTTCCATCAGCAGTACAAATAATCTATAACCTCTGGGATTTAGCTTTAGTTAAGCAATCCAGACCGTGGATTAAAAGGCATCTCTTTTTGCATCTGTTTGTAGTATTCCCGATTTGATTCATTTTTTACCTGGGGCAGTACTACATTAAGAACTACATATTGATTTCCTGAAGGAGTTCCAGGAAGACCTCGCCCTTTCAACACCATTTTTTTGCCTGACTGGCTCCCTTCTGGAATTGTAAGCTTGACTTGGCCACCAAGAGTCGGAACAGTTATCGCAGCACCAAGTGCTGCTTCCCAAGGAGTAAGTGGCAGGTCTAGGTAGATGTCTCTCCCTTCAACACGAAAATGACGATGAGGTTTGATTTTTATCTTCAGCAATAGCTCTCCAGCACCGCTGCTACTATTGCCAGGTTTTGCACCTAAACGAATTTTCTGGCCTTCCTTTACCCCAGCAGGAATGGTTACCTTTATGCTCCTATTGCCAGTGGGGCCATGCATATCAAAATGCCGTTTACAGCCAATAAAAGCCTCTTCCAACGAAATTTCAACGGTATGGGTAGTCGGCGTTTGGTTAAAAGAGTGTGAAAAGCCGGACGGCCCCGGCCCGCCATTTCTTGAAAAATTACTAAACCATGCACCGCTAGGGTTGCCTCCTGTTTCATTGCCAAACAGGTTGTTGAATATTTCATCTAGATCAAAAGGCATATCTGTTTGGCTGAAATGAGTACGGGAACTGCCACCATGCCCAGGTTGCCCGGAGAAAGAGCCTCCCCTCTTCCAGTAGCCGTAAAGTTGATCATATTCAGAACGTTTTTTTGGATCTCCTAAGACATCATAAGCCTCAGATATTTCTTTAAAACGTGCTTCACTTCCCGGGCTTTTGTTAACATCAGGATGGTGTTGTTGAGCCAGTTTCCTGAATTTTTTTTTGATATCATCCTGAGTTGCCGACTGTTCAAGGCCAATTGCCTTATAAAAATCCTTAAACTCACCGCCCATGACCATCTCCCAGTTTCAATGGATTCTGTTGGTAAATTATTTATGTAGCCGTGGCGGTTTGTACTGCCACATCTACACACGAAATAGTCATTAAAGGAAAAATTTCAAGAGGAAAGATCAATACTTTTGCTGCACGCACTATTGAATTGCTCGATCACCTCAAGCAACTTTTTTTTCGATATGGGCTTTGTTATATGGATATCGCATCCGGCAATAAGTGATTTTTCCTCATCTCCATTCATAGCATGGGCTGTAAGTGCTACAATAGGGGTTTTAGTGTGTCCATGCTCCTTTTCCCAATTTCGTATTTGCTTTGTTGCCTCAAGCCCATCCATGACAGGCATCTGTATGTCCATCAGTATTAGATCATATTTTTTACCGGACTCTATTGCTTTTATTGCTTGTCTACCATCTTCAACACAGTCCAAAAGACAGGGGGTGCTACTTAGATAAGCCTCAACCACCATCGCATTCTCCTCAACATCTTCAGCTAAAAGAACAGATATTGCACTTTTTGCTTTTGACGCTCTCTTTTCTTGGGAGCCGTCTAGTAAAGGCAGTTGGTCACTGTGGTGATCTTTTGTTGAAATTGGAATCGAAAAATGGAATACACTCCCTTTTCCCAGTTCACTTTTTACCGATATTTCTCCACCCATAACATCAACTAGTCGCTTGCAAATCGTAAGCCCCAACCCGACTCCTCCTTGTTTGCGAGTAGTAGAAGAGTCAATAAGTGAGAATGGTTCAAAAATCAAAGCATACTTATCTTGGGGTATACCGATTCCTGAATCTTTAATCGAGAAAACAATAGTCTGCGAGGAGGGGTGAGAGACATGGAGCACCACCTCACCATGATTTGTGAACTTAACTGCGTTCCCAATAAGATTAAGTAGTACCTGACGCAACCTTTTTTGATCGCCAGAGAAGATGTTTGGGGTTTCAGGGTCTATTTTACAAGTTAAATCCAACAGCTTATTTTTGGCATTTATAGAGTGTATATCTAAAGCTTCTTGAGTTAATTTCTTGAGGTTGATTTGTTCATTAGCCAAAGATAAGCGTCCAGACTCTATGTAAGATAAATCCAAAATATCTTCGACCAAAGTAAGCAGATTTTTACCAGATTGATCTATTACCTCGAGAAAGCGTGACATGTCCTGGTCCTTATTTCTCTCTCTGGCGACTTCAGACATTCCAATGATAGCGTTGAGAGGCGTGCGGATCTCATGGCTCATTACTGCAAGAAACTCACTCTTGGCAGTATTAGCTGACTCAGCGGTGTGTTTTGCAATTTTAAGATCTTGTATTAAGTCTTGCCGCTCTATGGATGTGCGCCAAGCGTCAATTAAATTTGCAAGGGTTGTTATCAACGGCTGGAGGTAGTTTACAACCTCTTTATCATAGCCTCCAGGACGGTTGGCAATCCCCATCATTCCTACCATTTCCCCCCCTAGTAGCAGTGGGATGCCTAAATAAGCATTTAACGCTGGGTGGCCTTCTGGTAGGCCGCAACTCCGGGGATCTTGTGCTGGATTATTACTTATAACCGTTTCTTTGCTTGTTAATGCCGCACCAATAAGTGATTTAAGGTTAACAAACTCAATCCCTTTTGGCATATTATCATCATATAGTTGTCTAGTCTCATCATTCCACGCAATGTTTGTAATAGCATGAACTTTTAAAAATGGATTCCCATCTTTACCAATAAAAACCTCTCCAATAAAGCCGTATTCACTTGCTGTGACCGATAGAGCGTCTTCTAGAAGCTTATCAAAAACAACTTTGGCATCAACATTATGTATGAAGTTTGATTGAGCTGACCGAATAGACTCAAGCAATTTCTGGTTTGCAGTTAAATCTTTGTTTACATTGATGAGTTCATGAGTTTGAGAATTTTTAACCGATTCAAGTTTGACTTTTATTATTTGAAGGGCCCTTAGAACACCGTACCAGTAGACCAATAACATGATAAACAACGAGGTGATGATCAAATATAGCATCCCAACTCTTTTATCTCTTGATTCTAGATAATCAATTTTTGTACTCCTGAGGTTTTCAGCAAACTTGGTCATGCCATTTGTATATACCTTTTTAAGATCCTCGTATTGATCGGAAAAAAGTAATTTCTGAGCTTTTTGCAACTCTCCTTTCTTAGCTAAAGCAAAGGCCATTTTTTCAATAGCTACAAGTTTGACGTTTGCCATATTGGTTTGTGACGTACTCTCATTTGTTTCAATCTTAGGTGCTAACTTTAAAGCGTCTTCTATAGCAAAATTTAGTTTTGGTTCATATTTGTTATAGCGGGATTCCCATTTTAAGTTGCCTGTAGTTGCTGCCATGCGAGCAGACATGGTTAACACTTCATCAAGATGTATTATTGTGCCGTGTAGCTGCTCCAAGCGAGAAATTGAGCTAGTAGTGTTGTCGTTTACAACCTGTATCTGATGTATATTCCAAGCCAAAATTCCCAGCAAAACTTGACTGATAATGAGTCCAATTGGAAGGTATCTACTATCATGAAATATTGGATGGTTTACCCAGCTATTGGTAGCCACTTCTTTAACCTCGTATTACACATATTAAAAAGACCAAATATTGGCCTTTGTCTGAAACATTTATTTGTTCATGATCTTTTGTCGTCAAATTATCTAAGTTGCAGGATATCTTCAAGTTAGCATTTATGCAATTATCAACCAGAAGCTCAATTGACCTTGATGATAAAAACAGGTAAAGCCCACGCTTTTGAGCGACAGTTTGAGTAAATCATGCTAGAATCGAATTTACTAATCAAACATTTGTACTTGATATGGAGTGTATTGCCTTAGTGATATAATTGATCTGCTATGGCTGACAAAAAACCAACTCCAGATAATCGCTTAAGATCGAACATAAACAAGGACTTGCTTGCAAGCTGTGGCCATAATAAAGGATCATTCAGACCCTGCCAAACACCATTTATAGGATAATATTGCTACGGCAAATTATATAGTTGACTGTTAAAGAGTAGATTATGATCACTGAACATTGTTTTCTGTTTAGATATTAATCTGAAGAGAATCATGCCCAATTAAACATAACTGTAGATGGTTCTATGAGATCAGAAATAACTCTAAAGATTTTCGCTTTGATCGTCATTACAGATTTTGCCTATATTGCTTCCCACGACCTTCAAGAACCTTTGCGAAAGATAACCGCCTTTTGAGAGCGGTTGCAAAGCAACTCTGGCAGAACACCGGTATAGGCCTTGCCATATGTGCAAAAGTAGCCCAACGGCATGGAGGATTGATAAGAGTTGAAAGTATTCTCGGAAAAGGATCAACTTTCTATGTTGTGTTGCCAGTTATTTAAATAGTGGTTGTAGTAGAAAACAATCAGGATGGAGCAGGGGAAAACACAATAGATATTAATCTTTTAACAATAAGTTTGGAGAACCTTCATAGGAAGGCAATAACCAGATCTATTTTGATTCTCATGGCTGATGATTGCCAACGATATGGTAAAGGTAACCAAATCTCTTAATAATTATTGGTTTCAAATTTTTGAATTACCAACGTCAGTCAACCAAGATTGATTTGGTTATCTTCAAGTTTTTACCTGGTCATGAGTTTAGTCAGCATGAAAGAGGTATGATCCGATCATGAAGACGCAAATAAATATTTTACATGTTGAAGATGACCCGGATGATGTCCTGCTTGTTCAAGATATGATCCATGAAGGATGGCAGGGATCAAGACCGATTGTCCTGAAACATGTCATATCCGTCTCTGAAGCTATTCAACAAAGCCAGGAGTGCGACTACGATCTTTTTCTGCTTGATTACAGTCTTGGTGGTGAAACCGGGCTTGAACTCATCAGACTTTTAAGAGAACATGAAATAACAGCACCAATCATCGTCATGACAGGTATTGGCAGTGAAGAGACCGCTGTAGCTTTGATGAAGGCTGGAGCCAACGACTATCTCCCAAAGCGTAACATCACTCCTGAAACTATCTGCCGCTCTATCCGTTACTCCCTAAACCTATATTTTGCAGATAAACAGCGTCAGGAGAGTGAGAAACGGTTTCGCCATGTTGTAGAAACCGTGCCTGATATTCTATATCAAGCAAATTTTTTTGGATATGAAGCCACTTACATGAGTCCGTCTCTGTTTGATCTCCTAGGATTTACCCCGGATGAGTTCATTAAAAATCCACACCTCAGGTTTCTGCAAATTCATGAGGATGACCAGTTAACGGTTATGAAAAAGCTTGATGCAGCTCAAGAAGATGCAAAAGATTTTACCATGTGGTATCGGATTTGGAAAAAAGACCGTAAGAGCTTCTGTTGGGTAGAGGATCGCGGCATCATTGAGCGGGACTCTAAGGGAAAACCGATCACCATATACGGTTCAATTAGTGATATTACCGAGCGTAAACGAATAGAGCAGGCTCTCCGAGATAATGAGGTCAGATACCGGGATCTGTTTAATAACATGGGTAGTGGAGTTGCTGTATATGAGGCCAGAGATGGTGGCGAAGATTTTGTGTTAAACAATATCAACCGGGCTGGGGAAAATATTAGTTGTATACAAAAAAAAGATGCTATGGGAAAGTCAATCAAAAAGCTATTTCCTGGCGTTGTGAAATCAGGATTTTTTGCTGCTATAAAGAAGGTATGGGAAACCGGTGAATCAACCTCGTTCCCAATATTTTCATATGAAGACAAGCGACTATATCAGTGGGTTGAAAATTTTATTTACAAACTACCTTCCCAAGAAATTGTAGCGGTTTATGACGATATTACCGAGCGGAAGAGTGCGGTAGATGCTTTGACAGCCAGTGAGAGTAAGTATCGGCAACTTTTTGGCAACAGTGCCGATGCTATTATCATTTTCGATGCAGAGACGTTTCGCATTGAAGTTGCCAATCAGAAGGCTTTCATCTTTTTTGGCTTTAAAGAGGAGAGCTTTCTTTCATTGATAATTCTGGATATCTCGGTAGATGTAGAGTTGATGAAGAAAAGGATGGCGAGACTGGTAGTTACAAACAAGCTTTTTATACCAATGTGCCAGTTTAGAAAAAAAGATGGAACGGTTTTTCTTGGAGAGGTCAATGCTTGGAGCTTTACACAGGATGGACAGAAGAAACTGGTATGTAGCATTCGAGACATCACTGATCGAAAAAAATCAGAAGAACTTATTCAATCTTCTTTAAAAGAGAAAGAGGTTCTTCTTCGTGAAATCCACCATAGAGTCAAAAATAATATGCAGGTTATCTCCAGCCTTCTTAAACTTCAATCCAACCAGTTGGAGAAAAATGATGCATCAAAAGAGATGGCATTAGCTGCCATCCATGAAAGTCGACACCGTGTAAGTGCCATGGCTCTGGTTCACGATAAGCTCTACCGCTCGGAAACGTTGTCAAAGATTAATTTGCGTGACTATTTTAATGATATAGCTCAAGAGCTGGCGGTAACCTATGGCTTCGAAAACTCTAATTATCAATTGAAATTTCAGGTGGATGATGATGTTACACTTGGTATTGATAAAGCCGTGCCATTAGGGTTGATTGCCAATGAATTGATTACCAATGCTATGAAGTATGCATTTAATGGGGAGAAAAGAGGTAGTATTGATCTGAAATGTCGATTTTGTCAGGACAGTCGTATTGAGTTTATTGTTGCAGATGATGGAGAGGGGTTCTCGGATAGTTTGGATTGGCATAAATCAGAGACACTAGGTCTCAGACTTGTGCAAACATTGGCCAGGCAGATTCAAGCTGAACTCACCATAAAAAGCGATAATGGAGCCAAGGTAAGTTTGGTGTTTGACAAATAGTGCTGGTAGTTGAACAGCATCTGGAAGGGCGGTACTGAAAATGAGTTTTGTGATTTACAAGCCAATGCCAGCCGGATTGGTTTGTGTGACAATGCAACACACACAAATTCAGAAACTCAATATGGAGTGGATTGCTGCTACAGGATGATAAGTCAGATAAAATGATAGCTCTCCACTGGCAGGATTAACGGGGCTGGAACCAGAGTTTGTTTGGTTTTTAATTAGGAGTAATTATGTCAGCAAAACGCATTCTAGTCGTGGAAGATGAAGGCATTACCGGTATGCTCCTGCAAGAGGTGTTGGAAAAACTTGGTTATGAGGTTATAGGACTGGCCAACTCCGGGGAAGAGGCTGTACATCTTGCAGGAGAGGAGCTGCCTGATCTGATCATTATGGATATTCACCTTCAAGGGGAGGTTGACGGAATTGACGCCACAAAGATCATTCATAGTAAAGCCAAGGTTCCAATAGTTTACCTGACAGCTCATGCAGATGAGAAAACACTTGATCGAGCCAAACAGACGGAACCTTACGGTTACATAGTAAAGCCCTTCAGGGATCTGGATCTTCAGACTGGCCTGGAGTTGGCGTTCTATCGTAAAAATATGGAAGGGGAGTTGGAATCGGCTCAGCAGAGAGCACAGTATAATGCCTTCCAGGCCGGAGTGGCAGAGATGAGCACCTCCATTCTTCATAATATCGGTAACGCAATTATGAGCATATCCCATCGGGCAGAACAGATGGAAGAGGCTGGTGTGGCATTGGAAGATATGGCAAAATTACTTGGTAAAATGCAAATCATGATCCAAAAAAAGCGGGATCAGGGCCAGTCGCAAGATGAGATCATGGCACAGTTATTGGGCATTTTTGAAGAGATGAGCGGCGATCTGAAGACAATGTCACAAGAGCGTTTCTTGCCAAATGCACGCCAAATAAGAACAGGTGTGGAACATATCGCCGATATTATCAAGATCCACCAGGACTCGGCCCAACCTCAAACCATGACCACACACTTTGATCTGCATAAACTTATTGAAGATGCCGTCTCCATACAAGCTGATGCATTGAATAAATATGATGTTGCAGTTAAATTTTCGTTCATCAATGGTATTGATGACGTGAATCTGCCCCGGAGTCAACTACTTCAACTTTTTATTAATTTAATCAAGAACAGCATAGAGTCTATTGGCGAGCGAAAGAGAGAAAATCCAGTTGATGGGGTCGTAAAAATATCTATCAAAAAATTGTCTGAGGAGCAGATAGAACTTGCTGTTTCCGATAATGGCTGTGGGATTCCCCCGGAGAAACTTACGGAGATCTTCAGATATGGCTTTTCTACCAAGAAACGGGGTACTGGATTTGGCCTACACTCTGCGGCCATATTTATTCAATCATTGGGTGGTTCCATTGAGGCTCATAGTGCAGGTCGAAACCAAGGCACAGAGATGGTTGTCATTTTACCATTAAAAAGGAGGGAAAGATGAACGAAAAAATCAATCATAGGGTTCTAGTCATTGATGATGACAAGGAGTTGTTGGATGTATACCGGGAAACTTTCCATCCTAATCGGAAAAATAAACAATCGAGCTTGATGGTCTTTGCAGAAGAGGCGTCAGAGATAGATACTGAAGTCTCAGAAGAGTCCATTTTTAAAGTGAGCACAGCCAGTCAGGGCGAAGAGGGGGTAGAACTGGTTCGCAGATCGCTAACTAATAACCAGCCTTTTGCCGTCGCATTCATTGATATCCGTATGCCGCCTGGTATTGACGGTCTGGAAACGGCCAAGAGAATTCGTGAACTGGATGAGCGGATATACGTTATCATTGTGACTGCCTATAGTGACCACAGTGTGGACGAGATTCAGGAAGCGTTACAACATGACGTGTTGCTAGCCCGCAAGCCGCTGAGCAAAGATGAAATTTTACAACAGGCCAGAAATGCCTGCAATCGCTGGCAGGAAGATGAGTCTCTGCGTTGTGAAGGACAAGAGATAAAAGAGCGTACAGGGCAACTTGAGCTTAACAACAAGCTTTTGACGGATATAATCTCTGCTATTCCTGAGGTTGTACTCATCTGCTCTCCAAGAGGTCGCATTCGCTATATTAACCATGCTGGTATAAAAATGGTTGGTTACTCTCCCACTCAACTTCAGGATAAACTGATTGACTTGATTTTTCCGGTTTCTAAAATGCAGAACCTTCTCATTAAAATAGTTGAGCAGAATTTAAAACCCAGGCACATAAGTAGGATGTTGCGAAATAGCAAAGGAGAAGATAAAACGGTTTTTGTCTCTGGTTCTGTCTTAAGTGATGCAACAGGGGACATGCAGTTAGTATTGTTGGTTCTAAATGACTTTACAGAGTTCTGGCAGCATACCAGGAAAGTCCGTCAAGAAAGATATAGTAATGACTAGATCCAATACCCCATGAACTGTATGTAATAGATTTTTTAAAACATTAAAAAACAACTATTCTGGAAAAGTTGTTTCATAATTCGGTGCCATACCCCAGCAGCGCTGTAAAAAGAGCCTGGTTGCCACATCCTCTGGACACGCTTCCAGAGCTTGCTGGAAAAAAACCGTCGCTCTTTTGGTGTTTTTCTCATGGTACTGGAGTATACCACTCTCATAAGGTTTAGCTGCCAATAGTTTTTTTTCCTTCTGCTCACCAGAGTAAGCATCCAGGATTTCATACATCTCTACCGGCTTGGCCTTTCCTTTTACTTTGACCCGATCCAATATCCTGTTGGCATAAATGGATGGATCCCTCAGGCCGCGAAAGGCATCTTCAGTCAGAAGGATCGGCGTGCCGTAAGTTTTTGTCAACGCCTCGGTCCTGGCAGCCAGATTGACAGTGTCCCCAATAACTGTAGTCTGCATACGGTCTTTGTCGCCAATAGTTCCCATTGTTAACAGTCCTCGGTTTATTCCCACCCCGATTGCGATAGGAACATATCCGGCACGTTTCCTTCCTTCATTATAATTGTCAAGACGTTGCATCATTTCTATAGCGGTTTTTACTGCGTTATCAGCATCCTCGAACAGTGCCATAATACCGTCTCCCATGAACTTGTCGATGAAACCTTCATGTTTGCTGACGATTGGCCCCATGTGACCAAGATAGCTATTGATAAATCTAAAATTATCCTCAGAGGTGATGGTCTCAGACAGGGCTGTGAAAGAGCGTATGTCCGAAAACATGACAGACATCACTCTCTCTGAACAATTGCCCAGTTGTATATGGTCAATTTGAGTATTTGAATCCAGAACCTTGATAAAATTCTTTGGGACGAACTTTTCAAAAAGTGCAATTTTCTCTTGCAACTCCTGATTAGCATCATTCAGAGAGTGGCTCTTCTCTTTAAGTTGCCGATCACGATCCCAACCATTGCAGGCGTTGCGGGCCTGCTGAACAATCTCATCGTTGGAGAGTGGTTTGCGGGCCAGTACCACGTCATGGCGTACATCTCTCTGAATTTCCTCAATGCTCCGATCGCTGTAAGCGGTGACAATTATAATATAAATAGAGCTATCCAGGTTACGAATCTTCCGGGCAGCTTCCAGACCATCAATCCCAGGGGGCATACGAATATCAATAAAAGCCACGGCAAATGGACTGTTATCTGCCAGGGATTTTTTCACAAGCTCCACCCCCTGTAAACCTTGCTGTGCCGTAGTCACTTCAAACATGGGCCAACTTTTGTCTGGCTCTTCTTTGAACTCAGCAAACTCAAGCAGTAGAGACTGTTCTTTTTCCTTTGGCTGTAGAATACTACGATATGCTGTCAATAGTTCCCTATCATCATCCAGAACCAAAACACGATTGTTAAAAGCCATTGAACTAACCTCTCCACTTAAATAGGAAAGCGAATTACAATTTCAGCACCTTGATCAACCCCACCACTCAGTGCCTGAATTGAGCCATTCTCAGATTGTACAAAATTAGAAATGGAATGCAGACCACCCCCAGCTCTGCTTTGTTTGGTACTGTAGCCTTGACGAAATATCTCGGTAAGTTCATCTTTTGGAATACCGCAACCGTTATCTTGCACCTGGATTTCCAGTGCACCCTCTTCTGTAACTCTTGCTAAAATCAATATCTTTCCCTGGAATGGCTTCTCAGTTCTGGAACGGGTCTCAATTGCTTCCTGAGAGTTTTTAAGCAGATTGATCATCATCTGTAACATCTGGCTTCGCGGCATGTTAACTTCGATAAGACCTTGTCCAACTTGAATATCAACCTGAACACTGTTTTTTTTCAGAACATCCTGCTGCAAAGTGACGGCATCATCAATCAGATTACCAAGACTAAATCTCACTCTGTGCGATATGGTTTGTGCAGCGTTTTGCTGAATTTTGACAATTTCAGCAATGTGTTCTACACCATCTCGGATCTGCTTGGCGTTATTAGTGATTGAATCAACAGTTAGTGATGATAAGTTGTTTCCAACATCCTCGATAACCTTGGTCAGTTCATTCAGCACCTCCTGATGGCTTTTTCCTTGGGCTATCTTTTTTTCTGTTATAGAGCCCATTTTTGATAGAATTGCTGCCATCTCTGCAAGATCACTACTGCTTGTTAATACATTATCTGCTCGGTTAATAATGCTCATTATGGCATTACCGATGTTATGCAAAACCGAAATGCTCATGTCAGCTACCCCAGCCATAAAAGCTGTATGGTGAAGCCTCTCCTGAGCCCGTTTTTCTTCGGTCACATCTATTGCAGAGACCACCACAAGGGATGCTTCTCCGCTTTTGGAAAAAAGTGGCAGTGCATGAAACAGATATACAGTATGTGTACCTTCAATAAATATAGAATACTCCCTACGAAATAGTTTGCCTGCTTCAATAGCTCCTAAGACTGGATCGTAAAAATTATATGACTCCCCTCCAGTTTCAGAGACTCTCATGAGTACTTTGCTAGGATCATGCCCCTCTATCAGGCCCACTAATTGAGCCTGCTGATTAGCAATTTCTACGGTTTTTTGCTTTATTTTAACCGAATAGAGAATGATGGGAATGGCGTCAACCGTGTAGCGCATCTGCTCTCGGCGAAACTGGATCTCAGCGACAAACTGATTTAATAGTGCAGAATCACCAACGTACTGTTCATGCCTATCAAGATCTGCTGAGGTTCCAAGCCCATGTTTACTCAGGTGGTCACCTATTTTCTGATCTTCTCCCGTAACATGATCAATAACCCACTTGATAGCTGGTTGAAAAATCTCTTGCCGGTTTTGTACGGTGGGTTTATCCAAACTACATCCGGCTATTATCTCCTTGAGTGTTTGACGAAACTCATCATGCAGAGCTTGATGTGCCGAAAAAAGAGGAAATTTACTTTGCTCCATAAGCTCTTCTTCATCTTTGAAATGGATCTCTACATAATCTTGCAAATAATCCAATAGAGACATGATGCCGGATGCGTCATGATCAGCCACCATTATCTCCTCTAAACGGCGTATCAATTCCTGGTGCTGTATATCGATTTTCTGATTACCAATTAGATAACTTTCATTCCATAACATGAAATCTCTCCTGACTTAATGGCCCATAACCGGGAACATGTTTAATACCAGTACAGATTTATCGCTCAACACCTTTAAGAGAGTTCACAACTAGCCTCTAATTTGGCGAAAAATAGCCCTATTATCCATTATACTTTTTCAAAAAATATAGTCCAGAAGCAATTCAATAAGACTCTAACTAGTTTCAGAATGGCAGAGATAACTTGTTCTTAATCCAGATTCGGCAATTTGGCGGGCATTAATGAAATAACATTTTGGTTTGTCTGGTGAATCAGAAGGTTGTGTCAGTAATCTATGAACAACTGCACAGTCTAGGTTAATGACTCAGCAGCCATAACAAAACTACCCTGATCAGGCTAGCTTAAAGATGGATTATATTGGCAGTTTCTGTTAAATTGGAAATCGTAAAGGTTACTTGGGAAGTTTCACTTAACCTAACTGGGGTGATTCATGGATGAGATTAACGGGATGCAGCCTACAGACAATAGTTTGTTTACAAATAATGACAATAAACTCAATAGGCAAATCCTGGCCATTGATGATGATGTTGAAATTTTGAATACCTACCAGGGTATGCTTGAAGCAAAACCGAGAAGACAGTCTCTATTACACTCCTTGGCAGATATTCCTGACAACGAACCGGAAATCTCATTTGACCTTACAGTTGCCCATAATGGTTTGGATGGTATTCAACAGGTAAAACGTTCCCTGGAAATAAATAAACCATTTGCCATGGCACTTGTAGACATGCGGATGCCACCCGGTCCTGACGGGTTGGAGACAGCTATCGCACTTCGTAAACTTGATAGCCGTATTTATATCATCCTGGTGACTGCCTATACCGACCACTCAACTGACACCATTCAAAAAAGAATTCACAAGAATGTACTGATAATGAAGAAGCCGGTTTCCAAAGATGAAATACGGCAGTTGGCATTTAACCTTTGCCATGCCTGGGTTCGCGATCGTGACCTCCATGATTTTCGCTGTCAATTGGAACAAAAGGTAGAGCAACGCACCAACGCATTAAAAGAAACTGCCAGAAAACTCAAAACAAGAGAGGTTCAACTGCTGCAATCAGATAAAATGGCTTCTTTAGGTCAACTGTCTGCCGGTGTAGCCCATGAAATCAACAATCCTATTGGTTTTATCATAAGCAACCTGAACACGTTGGATGATTATATTACACAGTTCAAGGCTCTTTTTAAACTATACGAACAGTTGGCTCTTAAATGTGCAGATGGAAAAGTTGATGGCGAAGGGCAAGAGATTATAGACAAAATTGCAGAGTTTAAGGAGGTAAATGATCTTGATTTTGCCCTACAGGACGTTAGTTTACTTGTAAAAGGGTCAATAGGCGGAGGGGAGAGAATAAAAGAAATAGTGCAAAACTTGAAAACTTTTGCCAGGGTAGATAAAGCAGATCTAGATGAGGTAGATGTCAACGACTGCATTAGAAATACCCTGACAGTCATTGCAAACGAACTAAAATATACCTGTGAAGTTCGCCAAAACCTGCACAAACTGCCAAAGATTTATTGTCATGCGGGACAATTAAATCAAGTATTTACAAACCTATTGCTTAACTCAGCTCAAGCCATCACGAATAACGGGATCATTACCATTGAGTCAATGCATGACGAAGAGAGTGTAATCGTCCAGATTTCAGACACAGGCCATGGCATTGATGAAAAAGATTTGCCTTATATTTTTGACCCATTTTTTACCACCAAAGCTGTTGGAGAAGGAACAGGGCTGGGGCTTTCAATTTCACATGGCATTATTCATGACCATCATGGTAGCATCGTAGTACAAAGCCAGAAAGGGCAAGGAACGACATTTACAATTCGTTTGCCAATTTCGGTTAATCTGGAGAGGCCACTAATCACAAATAATAAAAGTTCTGGGATTCCTGTTTGAGGCAGTTTACAGCTATGAATACATCAGAACATCGTAAAGCAGGAGAAAAGGCATGCAGCGTACTATTTTATTAGTTGATGATGAAGAAGAGATCCTACTCTCCCTATCTCGACTTCTTCGTCGGGAAAAATATAATATTATAACGGCAACCAGTGCCGCTGATGCTCTAGAAAAAATGGCTGAAAATGACGTCCAAGTTGTTGTTTCCGACCAGCGAATGCCGGCAATGACCGGTGTTCAATTGCTTATACAATTGAAGGAGAAATATCCCTATGCCATTCGGATTATTCTAAGTGGTTATTCCGATTTTAATGCAGTAAGCGAAGCCATCAACTCTGGGGCTGTATACAAATTCTTGAGCAAACCTTGGGATGATAATGTGTTGCGTGCCCAGATACAGGAGGCCTTCCGTTATCAGCTTCTGTTTAGAAGAAAAGATCACCTCAGCATGGCTTTTGAAAATACTATTGAGGGTCTGATTATCACAGATTCAGAAGGTACCATTGAATCTGTAAATTCCGCTTTTACCAAAATAACCGGTTACAAAACAGAAGAGGTTGTCGGGCAAAAGTCATCTTTGCTGCGTTCCAACAGGCATAGCCCGGAGTTCTACGATGAAATTTCGGACTCCCTTGAAAAAAATGGCCAATGGGATGGGGAGATCTGGAGCAAAAGAAAAGATGGAGAACTCTTTCCTGAGTGGCGTTCAATATCTGCAATTCGTGAAGTGGATGGAAAAACATCACACTATGTATCATTTTTGGTTGAAATATCAAACCAGAAGGAGAAAGAGAGGCAGATCCAATACCAAGCCCTACATGACCCTTTGACCGAACTACCAAACCGCAAACTGTTTCTGGACCGTCTGCATATCGCTATTGAGCAGGCAAAACGCTCAAATTACTGTATGGCGGTTATGTTTATCGATTTAGACCGGTTTAAACAGATCAATGACAGCTTGGGCCACGATGTTGGTGATGAGTTGCTTAAACAGGTGGCAAACAGGCTTGCTAAGAGCGTTAGGGGTGAGGATACTATATCCCGCATTGGCGGAGATGAGTTTATGTTACTACTCGCTCGCCTTCCGGGACCAAAAGCTGCACAAAGCATTGTAAAAAAAATCAAAGCCGTCTTTCAGGAAGTTATTACAATAGGTGCACATGAACTCCATGCTACCCTGAGTATTGGTGTAAGTATTTTTCCAAAAGATGGCTCAACACCAGAAGAGCTTATAAAAAATGCCGATACGGCAATGTATCAAGCCAAAGCTGATGGTCGGAATGATTATTGTTTCTACTCTCCTGATATGAACCAAGATTTAACTGAAAAACTTCTAATGAAGAATGCCCTTTATAAGGCAATGAAAAATGAAGCTTTTTTGTTAAATTACCAACCGCAGGTTGATCTGGTTACGGGCCGGTTGATGGGACTTGAAGCTCTTGCCCGCTGGCCACGGCCAGAAGTTGGCAATGTTCCGCCTTCCCGGTTCATTCCCCTGGCAGAAGAAGAGGGTCTGATTTTAGAGTTTGGCAAGTGGGTTCTTAAAACCGCATGTCAGCAAATCAGGGAGTGGCAGGATATGGGGTTGCCCAAGGTTAGAGTGGCAGTCAACCTCTCAGCACGTCAATTTGAAGAAGACGACTTGGTTGATTACATAATGGCTACTCTAAAGGAAAACAATCTCAATCCTGGTGTGCTTGAGGTCGAGGTCACTGAAAGCCTCATCATGCGCAATCCAGCTAAAAGTGCCAGTATCCTGGCTAAGCTAAGAGGGGAAGGTATTGCCATAGCTTTGGATGATTTCGGCACCGGGTACTCCTCTTTGAGTTATCTTAGGGAATTTTCATTTGATACTCTAAAGCTGGATCGCTCATTTATCATCCACATGACAGATAATCCAGAAGATGCTGCCATTGTTGATACCGTGATTCAAATGGGCATGGCTCTAAAACAAACTGTTTTGGCAGAGGGAGCAGAAGAAGAGAACCAGATCACGGCCCTGCAAGCCAAGGGGTGTGGTCAGGTCCAAGGATATTGGGTATCTCCACCACTCAATGCAAATGACGCTGCTGCTTTCATGAAATCATGGGAACCTTCGACGGTGACGAATCTCTGGTCCAAGGTAGAAAAAAATTCATAACATGCTGGTTAAAACTGATTGCTTCGCTCCGGTTGCCTGACCTGGTTGATCCATGCTTTATAGGAATATTTATTGGATAAAAATAAAAAAAACCGGACAAAACAATGGAAGAAGAGGTTTTTCTGAGATAAAATTTATCACTCCTATGTTAGAATCAAAGAGAAATGAATGCGAATCTGGGATTTAGATCCAGGATACTTGAACCGGCAGAGTCTGTTGGGAGAACACCGTGAACTTCACGGTATAGTTTCTATTTTTGTTAATGGGAAAAAGGGGTATTTAAACCACCCAGAAACCCAAAGGTGGATTGGCTATGGGTGGGCACTTCAGCAAAGACATAGATTGTTGTCTGCAGAGATGTCTTTGAGAGGCTATGAAGATAAGACTCCTGTAACACTGGAAAAAAATAAGGGAAGATGGCCAGAGACATATATTGACCACCCAGGCACCCAGTTTCAACTACTTAAAAAAAAATATATTGGAAAAGAGTTTGGACGTATACCTTTGCCATCCAACCCTCAAGAATTATGGAGCCAGCACAAATACTCTATTCTGGCTCGAAATGAAGCACTTTACCGTAGTTTAGGGCGGGAAGTTTCTAAAACAAATCACCAGAATGATTTGTCAAATCTTGCACAGTTGCTAACAGAACAGTTGAAGATTAAGCCATCAGATGGGGGAATGCACAATGCTCTGCAACATATGTGGGGCTATGTTTCCAGGTTTAAGCCCAATGGCTACTGTAATAATGAGTCTTTGGACTTATGTCAACTACTTGATATGATTCAGGACTTGTCCAAGAAACATCTGGTCGGCTATCTATTATCATCTACGGCTCTAGCTGAATTTAGAGCATGGATGCCTCGAGTTGCTGCAATATCAGATCGACCCCATTGAACTTTAGCTGTGACATATGGCAGGCTTATAAATGTTTAATTTTTTATTGTCCTTAGGCTTTCTGCTTTTACTGGCTCTGTCACTTTATGGCTGGGGAAGGGGTCTATCATCCCTGTTATCGCCTGACAACTCATTCGGATGGGCTTACAACGCAACTTTTGGAATATCCATATGGATATTTTTTGGAGGTTTTTTAAACCTGTTTTCAATGGTCAATGCTTCAACATTGTGGTGTTTATTGTTGTTTGGGCTTGTCATCTCTGGATATTTTTTGTCTGGCAATATCTCAACAATATTCACTAGAGATGTTCTCTATTTTGATCTATCAGGCTATATCAAGAAAAAAATTAGCCATCAATCAGACGGCCTAGGCTTCTTCATACTTTACTCTTTAATTATTGCCCTTCTGTTTTTCTATACCTATGCCTTGATGCCAGCGACTATTTTTAATTATGGCGATGATTATTCTGTTTACAACTATAGACCAATCCTAATGTTTGAATCCGGAACAATTGGCCACAACAACCCTTTCAACGGCATACCACTCGACTCTTTAGGTGGGCATGCTTTCATGCAATCGTTGTTTTTATTGGTTTTTGACCATAAATATCTCAATGGATTTGATGCTATTCTCTGTTTTTTTCTTGGCATTTTCTTGGTGTTGGAGTTTGGTAGAAAAATTGGAGCCTCTTTTAACAACCAACTACTTGCAGTTACTTTCCTTGTGGTTCTGCACCCACAATATGTCAACAATTCACCACTATACGCTAACCATTTATTAATTTTGGCTGCCATCATCTATTCCATGACCTGGTGGAAACTGGCACAAGGGAGTACCTCAACGATAGAGTTGGTGAAGGCAGGAACTCCTTTTGCTTTTTTTCTCTCAGCTTTAGTAACATTAAAAACCAATATAGGTGTTTATACAGTTATTTTCTTTTTTATTCATTTTGGTTTAGGTTGGCTTTTTTCTCAAAGAAGAAACAGCTTTTTTACAACATATGCTGTATCCGGCTTATTCACTATTTTATTGATTACTCCTTGGATGCTGGTATTCAAAGAAAAATTTATTACTATTTTTCAAGAGGTCATCTCAGGAAATGGTGGGAAAATTATCGGGAGTGATCTAGGAAAACAGAAAATTCATCTATTGGACTTATTCAGTAATGAACGTCTATTTTGGGGTGGTGGTCTTTTAGAATACTCTGCTTTTGTTTCGTTAGTATGTATTACAGCCTTTATATCATTATTTTTTCTATGGAAGCATAGAAAACAATATCAATTGACATCATGGTTGTTGCCTCTGATTTCAGCATCTTTGACAACTGCATTTTTCTATTTTATCGGCTCGACAATTTTCCCCTGGAGCTTCAAGATTGATTATGCAGTACGCTACGCAACCCCAGCCATGTTGGCAAGTGCATCATTAATACCTTTTTTAATACTATCCTTTAGATATTCAAGCAAAATAACTGATCTACCATCTGGATTAAATTATTCATCATCCCAGTCAAAAACCATACTGTATCCATTTTTTCAGGGAGTAATAATAATTTTAATCGGCCTTTTTCTAGCTCCTTTTTCGGATCGAATAGTAAATATGGCATATTTTGGTAACATGCTTTCATACCCTGCGGCCAGTAGTCAAAATCATATTGCAAAAGTAAGAGCAATGGACTCTAAAGAGCACAGAGAAGAATTGAAAATGGTTCAAAACCTGATTCCCAAAGGTGCAAAAGTACTGGTAAAAATCTCAACACCTTTATTGCTGGACCATGGGCGGAATAAAATTTTATCAATTTGGGGGCTTGCCTCTCCATGGAACAAAATATCTTCTGATACCAGCGTTGAAAACACAATTAAATTCATGAAAGAAAATGGCATTGACTATATTCTTTGGCAATACTCAGGGTTTGGAACTAGGGATATCAAAACCTATAAAAAGTGGGCTAAAGACCCAAATAGAGAGAGAGCTAGAGATGGGCGTAATGGAATCTCTTTTACAAAAAAACTTGTTTCAATAGCAAACAGGAACCGTAAACTATATTTCAACAAAAATACCCATCTCATTCTTTTTGAGATTGGGTGAATCAGTAATATTTCACATTATATCCGGGACTTCTTTTAGAAGTTTCTCATGCTTGATTAGCAACAGTGCAGACTTTAGTTGACCAGTGGATTTATGGATTTTCTGCCATATGGGGCTGGCGATAGGCGAGAAATATTTCATGGCCTGCAAACCATCATCGTTCCCCCTCCCAGTCACCCCGCTAATATAGACATAAGTAGCTCCGGTATCAGCAACAGCCTGAATAAATTTTTGTTGATCTCCTCGCCATTTTGGGGTTGTCCGAGATGGGCGACCTGCCAACAAAGCGAGAAAATTTGGTTTTACCCATAAAACCACCTCTCCTGGCTTGGTGTGGAGAGCAACAAGTTTCATGTCGGCCATGGCATCGCTATATCCCTGTGCATATGTTTTAGCATCTTTTATGTCAACCATTTGGTAAAATTCAGAGATATAGGAGTAGGGGTGTCTAACAGCCCCACTGCCATACGTGGCTCTACCAACAGCAAAACCAAGGCTTGGTAAAATCAAGATAGCTAAAAGTAGCACAGCCAAACCCCTCACTCTCTCTTCATGTTTTAATCTGAACAGTTTACAAACAATCACGGAGAAGCTGTAGATTGTTACAAATAGCAGCAGAGGAAAAACTGGGAATAGAAATCGGCTCATTGCATCTGGAAAAGGCCAAATAAAGAGAATCAACAGATAAAAAAATAGATACCAGCCATCAGTTTGAAGTTGCCACATGCGGTATACAAGACCACAAAGAGCAATAAGACCTAGCCCAACCCCAAGCCAGAACTGAATAGATGTGGCTTCAACCCAATAGAGCATCAATCCAGACAGCCAATTGCTTCCAATGTTAATAGCACCCTTAACCATAATGGAATAGATGGCGTTTGCAGGATCACTGGACAAAAAATTGAGAATTGCCTGAAAAGCTTCACCGTAATGGGTTGCTGGTGGTTTTACCAGTTGCCAGACACCCTGAGCAGTCACTGCGATAAAAAGAGCAACCGCCCCCGGTTTCACCCACTCTCCTAACAATAAACGCCTTATAAATACTACAAATGTTTGGGCTAGAACCATAGCAACCCCAATACTACGGGTTAACCACAGCCAGCCCAAAATCAAGCCTGCAGCCCCCCAATACCGCCAATTTCCAGAGTTCTGTTTTAGTGGTAACATTAATAGAAATGCAAATGTCAGGCTCATATAAAGACTTTCACTCAACATCCCCAACACATTGGTCCATACCACAGGACTAAGACAGTAGACCATCACAGTTAAACCTGCTGATGTCGAACCGAAACCTTGCCGCCGCAAAAACAGAAAGAACAGTCCTAACCCAAGCAAAAAACAGAGTGTTACCGCAGCATGGGCTAGGCGGAAATCATGAGAGACTCCGCTATAGGCTAAAAACAATGGAAAACCAGGAGGAAACGGTGCACGGTGATAAAAATCGCTGGCAATGGGATCGTTATCGACAAAAGGTGAGAGGTGTCGGGCCATTAGCATGTAAGTGGCACTGTCATTGCCCAGTGATGCAGGCATTTCTTGGTCGGCAAACCAAAAAGCAGTAAACCCTATTGGCAATATAAAGAGTAAAGCTGCCATGATTTTTATGGTTTTTGAGGCATTAACCAAGGGTGGTTTCCTTTTTTCCCAAGATTTAGAAACTAGAGGCACGTGTATAGAGTAGTATATTGATTTTATTAGGTGAAAGGCGGGCCATTCAAACCCCTAGCAAAACCTGAAAACAGAGTTCTGGTCGGCAATTTTTAAGTATTTTGTCAGGCTATAAGGTTAACTGATATGTGTTCCAAGCTAAGGGGTAAATGGTTCCCAAAAAAACTTTACAACATTTTATTGTCTATCAGGCAAAGCGTAAAAGCCAAATATATTGCACAATTAATCGCTGCACAACTATTTAATATTATAGCCTATCCCCAATGTTCACCACTTTTTATATGGCTCAAATCCGGTAGGGATAGCAGGTCTGAGAAGTCCATTATTACCAGTCCAACCTGATTGAGAAGAAGATCTTGAATAGAGCCAAGTTTGTTTTTTGCACTTATGTCATCAAGCTCTTTGGGATCATCACCCTCACGCAAGATACGGAAAATAGCTTTCTCACTATTTATCTCTTCGACTACCTGAATATCATAGAATATTTTTCTAACTGGATCGACGCCATTTTGTGCCATAATTTTGCTGCTGATGTTGATGCCTTGTCTCTTCAACCATTCGAGAGGTACACCACTTTTTACTTTTTGTACACGCTCATAACAACCAGTATTCACCAGTTGCAATTTGCTAATACCAATTTTATCCAGATCTTCAGCGGTTAAGCGGTTCTCACTACCAGGGAGAAGGACAGGCAGTTTTTTGAGCAGTCTTATCCCAAGGCGATCAAGTTTGCTTTGGTTGATATTCACCCCACGTTTTTCCAGCCTCTCAGGACTTATACCCTTATTTTTTCTTATCAAACCTATATCAAAACTTTGCTGTTTTGCCCGCCCCATAAGACCGCTTTTTTCCAACTCTGCAACTGTTAACCATTTTTGCCAGGCATCAAGCTCTATAACCTGTTCTTCACGGATCAGCTTATCTTTCACTACTTTGATATTGTGAGCTTGCATAACAGATTCAGAAAGGTCCAAATCTAGATCTTTATCTTTATTAATCTTGGTAAGAATTGGAATTGAGAGGCCGCCACGACGACGTATCCGCTCCATATCAATACCAACATTACGCAAAATTGAGATATAACCAAGCTTCTCCATATCGTAATAGGTAAGCAGTGGAGTTAAAGGGATTTTTTTTGCTGGTAGTTTGGTGAAAATACGCTGCTCTTTTTCTCGAGGCAGGGCCATACGGCGGCCTAAAGGTAGTAAGTTATCGTTTTGCCGCCGATAGATGGTATGCCATGCTGCAAAATGTTCTGGATTGAAATGGCCCATTTTAGCGTCTGAGTTCATGATGATCAAAACTTTAAATGGGTCAAGTTCCCGTTTATAGGCCCGTCGCTCCTCTAGAGCAGAAATCATATCAACCATACTGGTCATCTGGATGATATCACGATCATCAACAGACATTTTGGCGACGACATCTTTTACATTAAATTTCATGGCCCGTTCAACAAAATCACTGTAGAGGGTCAAACCACCATAACCTTTTCCCTCTACAGTTGCGTACCATTCGTGGTGCAGCAGAGCTGACAACATGATTAAATCTGGAGGTAAACCAGGCTGGAAGAGCATGCGGCAACCAAACAGCGGATGAAATTGAATCTCTTTCCACTGTTTGGAGTTGAGTTTTTTTGGGCAGTCAAGAGTGTCGATATTTACCTTGGCTTTGCCAATATCGTGGTTGATGAGGGCCATTGATGCTTTAACAATTTTTGAATCATTCCATCCCAACTCTTTACCAATAGCCATAAGTTGAAAAGCCGCAATCAAACTATGCCGGACTGTTCCGTTATGGTGCTCGGTTAAGTTGACAAGTTTTTCAATAGCGTTGGAACTAAACAGCTCTTCAATATCGTCAAGATTATTTCTAATCAACGCTTCAAGAGACTTCATCTTCTCACGGTTGGTAATGGCTATTGCCACATCATCAATTGTACCATCCTCTGATGAGAAGACCTTTTCAATAACGCTAAAGGTCTCTTCCATATATTCAATTGAGGCGGTTACAGCTTTTTTAGTGGACTCCACCATTGCCGGTTCGGCAAAAAGTGTTTTAATATTTCGTTTATGAAGTTGCTTGATTAACTCTTTGGTAATGGGGACATGCTTGGTAACAAGTACGGTTGATCCAGGCTCTTGAATATCAGCAGAGAGCCTCATGTTTTCTAAGATGGCGGGGTCGTCAATCTTATATTCACCATCTTTCAACTTCGTCATAAGGATTTACCAGTCAGTATTGATTTATGCACTCTTATTGGTAACCATACTACGCCATCATTCAGTATAAACTAGCGATAACTATATTATCTTATACACATTGTGGTCAACTTATTTATCTTCTATCATGACCCCCTGTAAAAAAGCAGGCTTTAGAAAAACATGCTGTTTAACCTAGATTTGATGGTTATGGGTACATTAATGGTGCAACATATTGATTTACCAGGTGAGTCAATAGGTTATGCCAGTAAAGTTGGAACAACTGCTGAATCTGGGTTTAAACTCAACCCATTATATCCAACCTGAAAAATTCAGGTCTAACTTATCTGTTTCGGAAGATTAGCAATGCAGATCCCTAACAAAAGTGGCCTGTTGACATCTCTTCTGCTTATTTCAGCACTGATTTTTTCTTTAGCCCTGGCTGAACTAGGGCTTAGAGTGACAGATTTCTCCTATTATTGGTCTCTGGCAAGGTATCCTGATCCTATAACCGGATGGTCAGCAAAGCCCGGAACTACAGGCTGGCAAAGGCTTGAGGGTGACGCATATGTGGAGATTAATGGTGACGGCTGGCGAGATGTTGTCCATACAATTAAACCGGAACCAGGTATTTTTCGCATTGCTTTTATTGGTGACTCTTTCACAGAAGCAGTTCAGATTCCCCTTGAGCAGAGTTATTGGCGGCTACTTGAAGGCATGCTGCCAAACTGTCCAACACCTGGTGTGCAAAAAAAGATTGAAATATTGGGTTTTGCAGTAAGTGGTTATAGTACTGCTCAGGAGATGCTGGTTTTAGAGAACAAAGTTTGGAAATATCAACCAGACTTGATAGTTCTAGCCTTTTTTAGTGGTAATGATCTTATAGAGAATAGTCAGGTTTTAGGTGGCGATGCCATGCGTCCTGTTTTTACTCTGGAAGGTGGAGAGTTAAAACAAAACATGAATTTTTTACAATCGGCAGAATATCAAACGACAAAAAGCTGGCTGGGCAGGGTAAAATGGTCATTAATAACCAACTCAAGACTGGTTCAGGCCATAACTCTTGCCATGCACAGACTACAAATTGCCAGCAAAGTTGCCAAGCATGATGAGACAGCAATTAGCAACATAAAAGATGAGCCTGGAGTGGATGTTAGAGTCTACAGCCCACCAACTACAAAAGAGTGGCAATCTAGCTGGAAAACAACCGAGGCAATCCTTGAGCGCATGCATCTTGAAGTTGCAGAACACCAAGCAAAGTTTTTAGTTATCACCTTGACTACTGGAGCACAAGTTCACCCAAACCAGGCTTTTAGAGAGCAATTCAAAAAACAGCTCAATATTCCCAACCTTTTCTATGCCGATGAACGTATCCGGCAGATTGGCAACAGAGTCGGTTTTCCTGTTCTTAATTTAGCCAAGGATTTTCAACAGTTTGCCACTAATACCGGAATTTGGCTCCACGGATTTAAAAATAGTGGAAAAGGGGTGGGGCATTGGAATCAAAACGGCCACCGCCTGGCAGCAGAAAGGATAGCCTCATATCTCTGTAATAATAGCGAGCTTTTTGTAAAATAAACATTTGCTACTATTGGGAAAATATTACGTCAACAGGAATTTTGGCAGTTTTTATTCGTTTTAGATCGTCTTCTAGCTCAGGCCCAACAACCCCGTAACGCTTTTCAAGTTTTAGCAGCCCATCATAATCTCCATCTCCCTGTAGACGAAGAATAATATTTATCAGGGATGATGTAGCAGATTCCATCTGCTCTGGGTTGATACGATAGAGGCCATCTACTGTACGGTCAAATGCCTTGTTATCCTTTAGGTAGTTAAAGCGGATCAGGTTGGCTCTGGCGTGTGAGCTGGTAGTTCCAAAGCGGATAGAGCGGAAAATTGAGGTAAAAGAAGTAAGTTGGGAATCCAACCATTTAGACTGACTCCACTGCTCGGCATGACGTAGTTTTGCTGCTATAAACATCCCGACAGCATCTGCCTTACCCTCTTCTAACATCCAACTGTTCTCACGCAGGGCAGTCTCAACTTTTGCACCGGAACCAAGGAGTTTTTTCACCCCAAGACCGTGGGCTATTTCATGATACACCGTATTGGCAAAAAAATGCTCCATGCGCACATGTTGACGCTGCTCAGGGTGGATAATCAGTTTGGCTAAAGGTAGCAAAATATGGTCAAATTTGGCCTGCATAGCATTTTTTAACTGTAACCGCCGGGAACCAACAGCCAACTGCACATCAACATCGTTTGGCAGGTGCATGGCAATAGGCCTGGTTGCTGCGGCATCGCCAGTAGATAGAATAAGATCATAGACTCCAAGGTCAGATTCAGCTCCAGGGGAGTCCTGTTTATATGCAGGAGGTACTGGTAACTGCTGCTGCCAGTCTGGGAGCAGCTTGGCATATTTCTCAAGCTGATGGCTCCAGAAGCTATCCTTCAGCAGTACAAAAGCCTCATGGGCTGCTTTATAACCAAGGCCGTCCTCGTAAATCTCTATAGGGCCTATGATTATATCTAATGAGTTGTTTTTCATTGCCATCCAGGCAAAATCACTGGGCTGATAGTTATCACTCAGCAGGGCTTCTGCCCTGAGAGAGAGGTAGGATTTAAAGCCTGGGTCCTCTGCCAGGTGGGCTGCCTGTTTTAATTTTTTTGCCGCCTCTTGATGCTCATTAGCAAAAAAACGGTGGTATGGTATAGAGACAAGCTCGCCTTTTGCATTGCGTCGTACCATTGAGTAAGGGTTGATCAGTGCCGGATTTTTTTTTGCTGATTGGCTCAACTCTTCAGGGGTTATGTCAGATGGGTAAAAGTTGGCTCCAGGCTGTTTGTCAGGAATATCGGCAAAGAGAGGGGCGTTGCCTCTATAGCGGTCCCAGGGGCCATAATGAATTTTCAGCAACTGCCGAGACTCGAAGCCGGGCCAGCGGGAAAACAGCTCCTCTTTATCACCATAGGCCTGCTGCCAGAAAATACCATCCATAGCTCTGGCAGCATCTTCCAGCAGTGGCAACATAAGTCTCTGTTTCTCACTTAGCTTACTAAGATCTACCGCTGTTTTTACGGTAACAAACTGATCTAACTGCTCTTCAACAGTAGCAGCAAACCCTTCATTGCCAACAGCGGTAATAACAGTGCAAATTGCTATAGCAGAAACAAGCCTGTGCTTAAAAAGCAAAAACCGGGATAAAAAAAATAGATTAGAGTTGAAGTAAGGTAACATTTTATCTGTAGCTACTTACATATGGCAATGGATTTTAGATTCCAACTATTTGACTTATATCCTAGCAAAGCTGCTTGAGTCAATTTTTTGTCCAGCTTATAAAGAGTAGTGTCTCTAACTGTCTTGTTCACCAAGCTGAGGAAAGCTATGGATCATCCATAGCAGTAAAAACAGCCCAGGCAGTGCAGCAGCAGTGGTTAGCAGAAAAAAAGGTCCCCAACTCATCTGGTCAGCAAACCAGCCACTTGATGATGATAGCAAGGTGCGGCCAAAAGCCATTAAAGATGATAAAAGTGCGTATTGAGTGGCAGTATAGGCTACATTACACAATAGAGAGAGGTAAGAGACAAAAGCCGCCATCCCCATACCACTGCTTAAATTTTCAATAGCAATAGTCAAGGTAAGAACCTGCATATTATAACCGGTATGGGCTAGCCAGACAAACATCAAATTAGAGAGCATCTGCAACAATCCACACCATAAAAGAGCTTTCATGATACCGATTCTACTAACTAAAGCACCACCGATAAAACTACCAACAATCAAAGCTGCAAGCCCAAACAGCTTACTGACATTGGCAATTTCAATTTTCGAGAACCCCAACTCAACATAGAACGGATTGCTCATTACACCAGCAAGAGCATCTCCAAACTTATAGAGTAGAATAAAAAGCAGCGTTAACAACCAGCCTTTGCGTGTCATAAACTCAGCAAAAGGGGCGACAACAGCTCCATAGAGCCAGGCTACAACTTTTTTACGCCATCCACTCAACCAAGGGGTGGAATCTAGATAGAGCTGGATTTTTGCCTCTTGTTCACGGGACTCAATGCTATCGGCTCTTTTTGGTTCTGGATTTAGCAGTACGGTGACAACCCCAACCAAGATTGTCGCCGCCATTATGGAGTAGGTTAAAAACCAGCCGAGATATGTGGCAAGATAGAGTGCGCCAGCACCTGATAGCAACATTCCCAACCGGTAGCCCAAAACCACCATAGCAGCTCCTGCCCCATACTGGCTCTCATCAAGAATTTCAACCCGGTAGGCATCAATGACTATATCCTGACTAGCCGACCAGAAAGCGGTGAGTAGAGCAAACAGAGCCATTTTAAACGGGTCGGTTAATGGGTTGGATAGTCCAAGTCCCAAAATTGATATAATGAGGGCAAATTGAGTTAGCAGCATCCAACTGCGTCGACGGCCAAAGTAGTTTGTCAACCAGGGAATAGAGAGCCGGTCTAATAGTGGTGACCAGAGAAACTTGAAGGTGTAAGGTGCTCCAGCCAAAGCAAACAGACCGATTGATGTTTTGCTAATCCCAGCTTCAGCCAGCCATAGAGTAAGAGTACCAAATGTTAAGGCTAAAGGCAGTCCACTGGAGAAGCCGAGAAATAGAATTGCAATTAAACGTGGTTCACTATAAATAGCAATAGATAAAAACCAGCGTTTTACTCCTGAGTGAACCATGTTTACCTTCTTAAATCTTCGTTTTCAAAGGTAATTTATCAATCAAATATGTGTTAGGATCTGTTGTGGGGAGAGTACTAAACAGTTTCGACATCAGCACAAAAGAGTTGTACTGATGTCGAAACTGATTTGTTCTACTAAAGAACTCCGTTGCCGTTGAGGGATGTGGCATGACGTAGGGAGATTCCTTGGTCAGCAGAGCTGGAGATGAGGCCAGCACGGAGGCTGAAACCACTATAGTGTGCAGGATCCAGACCGATGGACTGTACCCGCTCTTTAACAATCAAAGCAACACCATGACCTGTTAAAGGTTTGCCGGAACGTTTGCCGTGACGATTTATGCCTTGGAAAACTGCCCCTTCAGTTATCTCTGATACCTCAAGCCACTCTTTTAGTGCTTTTGCAGCACAAACCTGACCAGAAGCCTTTGGAATACCAACCTGACTCTTAGATAGGATTATTTCCCAACCATCCTCTTTCTCTGAAAGATCTTCACGTTTCAAAGAGATTAAGTCAGAGCGGCGAAGTCCACCAGCAAACCCGACTAGGATAAGAGCTTTGTCCCGCTTATCTTTCAAGCGGTCACCCATGTTAGAGACCATGGAGATTATCTTCTCTTTGGTAAGCGGGGCAACTTGACGTTGATCTTGACCGTGTTTCTGTTTGATCCCTTTAAGAACTGCATGAACAAGCTCTGTCTTGGTCGGATCTGGCAGACCTTTAGCAGTATGGGACTTGCCTATGGATACTTTCCACCTGGCCAGTGTTGCATACTTGTGTGAATTGGCGTGAGCGACTAGATAGGAAGCAACAGTTTTTGATGATGCTGGAACAACTCCTCCCCAGTCCATAAAACGCCGCAGGTCACCCCAATAGGCAGCTCTTGTATTATCTGCTAGAACTGCTGCTTGAGCATATGCTTGCACTTGTGGTGGCAGATCGTGAATCTCGGAAGGGGGGGAGGGGAAAGCACCCATTTAAAACTCCATTTCTTACTCTTTATTAATAAACACGCAATAGAGTAGCAATCTACTCTGTCACATCCTCGGAAGTGTCGAAAAATCCACCCTTCCACTAAAAACTATGTTATCATCCCAACTATTCGTTTTTTGTACTAAACCTAACAACATGCCAGCTTACTTTTGTTAATTTGGCTTGGCCTTTTAGGAAAATTAATTCTCTTTTAGATTTTCCTTGAACCGTGCTTATTTTAATCCTAGAAGACCAAGCCAACGAAGTGTGATGGTTGCAATGTTGAGGCCAAAAATTATTAGAGATATAGTTGCCCCTGAAAAAAGCAGTTTTGAGGTTGGTAAATTAGAGGTTTATAATTACTAAGGAGCATGGTATGGAGCGGGGTAAATCGACCAGGGAGATCATTGGCCTGCAAGAGACAGAATGTGAAGAGTGTAATGGCACTGGAACTCGCTTATCTCTTGATTTAGAAGCAGAACTTATGCCTTGTGATTGGTGTGGAGGTACAGGAAAAGCAACTCATCTGGAGTCAAATTAGCGGTAATTAAATATAGAAAAATTAGTTTAAAAAATTTAATTTTGCTTAGATTTTGTACAGCGGTTAATTTTATTGATAATCCACCTTGATCAACAATTTACAATCAACTTATTCGTCAAATTCTTAGGAAAAAACCAGTTAGCAGTTACAATATCAACAACAATTTTTTTATCTGCTATACTTCAAAAATATTATTAAAATGTTGCCCACTATAAGCACCATACTAACCAAAACTATTCATGATTTTTCCTACAGCAACCGATATTTAGTATGTGGCGTAACATTATCTACAGATTTAGTGGTACATGCTCCAAGATAAGGAACAGCACCTATGTTGATTGTCATGAAGTCAAAAAAAAGTATGGACCGAAAGAAGATCGGTAAAAAGAAAAAGATAACCAACTCTAACAGAAATAAACATCTGTCATTGGTCAAGGCTGCTCCTTTTGTTGGTCTGATGTTTCTTTCATTACTATTTGTTTTAACATACAATTTAATATCAGGCAATCAATCAGAAACTCAGAATGAACTGGACGAACATGGAGTCATGTTTTTGTCAGAATCTAGCAAAACAGAAAATAGTTTATCATACTCTAAAGATTTTTCCGACCTTAATCCTACTCTTGACTCCATAACTGAGATTTTCAACTCATACACTGTCAAGATTCCAACGCACACATCTCAAGATCGCAATGTAAGCAGTATCATTGACTCACTGGTGATGGACTCCCTTGTCTCTTTGGAGATTGAAAACATCTCAATGCGACAGCGGTTGTTGCAGGAGATCCCTAGCGGATATCCGGTACCGTTTAGAGGTGTAACCAGCGACTACGGAATGCGTATTCACCCGATTAGTGGCAATAGGCTGCTACACTCCGGGGTGGATCTTAGGGCAAATATTGGTACGCCAGTCATTAGTACGGCTGATGGAATCATCGAGTTTACTGGAGTGGAGAAAAAATACAGAGCACGAGGTTTGACAGTTATTATTGATCATAATTATGGCTTTAAAACTGTTTATGGTCATCTGAAAAAAATTGTTGTTAAACAAGGTGATTTTATTAAAAAAGGTGAGGTTGTTGCCTTCTCAGGCAATAGCGGAATTACCAACGGCCCCCACCTTCACTATGGAGTGCATTTTTTAAATTCAGCCACAAACCCAATCAACTATGTTAAATGGGGGCCTGATAATTTTGACTCACTATTTAAACTAGAGGCCAGGGTAAAATGGTCTTCGTTGATTGATAGAATAAACAAAAAAGTGCAGAGAGAAGGTCTTCAGGCCAAAAAGCTAGTAAACACAAACCAACCTATTCAGTAAATATACAACATTGTATACACAACTTTCGGTTGCCTGATCTTATCCAAAACAAAAAAATTTAAATGTCAAAAAAAGTAATGCCTGCATAAAAATAATTGATAAATATATTTGGCTATAATAGGATTGTCTCAATTATAAATTTAAATGGCATAGGGTAGGAGGGGGGGTACTCATGGGGACTCTAAATTGTTGGAACTGGAAAAATTGTGGTCGTTATCCTGGTGGCCCCAAGGTCAATGAATTTGGTGTCTGCCCTGCTACAACAGAAACTCAGGCTGATGGCTTTTTAAATGGACGGGCAGCAGGGCGAGGTTGTGCATATGTTGCAGGCACCTTCTGTGGAGGAAAAATTCAAGGTTCTGCCCAAGACAAAACCCACGACTGCATAAAATGTGACTATTATAAAGCGTTAAAAAGTGAGTTTGGCTCTGCATTAAGTGCGATACAGTTTAATAAATATCTAAACAAACCAAACAAAAAAATCACAAAGAAAAATCAGCGTTGGGTCGCAGCCTCAAAATCAGCTAGACAAACAATGATCGCTGCAAAAGCAAACTACAATAAATAATTTCTAACATTACCTTAAATTCTAGGTTCGTTCGGCAATTGGGCGTGAATTAAAGGCATAACATATTACTTTGTCTGGTGAACCATGAAAAATCGAAGTCACCTTGTTGGTGACGAGCATTTTTTTGATTTGCCGGGTGAATCAAAAGGTTGTGCTAGAGATGTGCGAACTACAGCCAAATCTAGGTTAAACAGCATTTCAAGCACGCACCTGGCACTCCATATTTTTTAACCCAGCACATGTAGTAATAATATTTCACCAATATGATACATGATATTTTTACTTACAAACCAGTATGTTAATTAACACACTCCGTCAAACCTCCGGCTTCATGATAATCTAACAATTAAGCTCCTCCCCACGCCAACAAAAATTAAAACATAGTCTCTTAATAATTTTTAGCACTTGAGTTTAGCAGAACAACAATGTCCATTAGGTTGCAAATCAACATAAATTAATGTTAATTTGTTCGTGTTTATTAGAGCTATAGAGATTTTGAAAGAAATAATTATGCTGGATAACAGTAGGTAGGTTAAAGAAAAAATGAGCAATATTTTCAACTGGACAAACATCTCTCAGTCTATAAAAAAGACCGTACAGACTGTGTTGCTTTCGCTCCTATTAGCTAGTGCAGGTTATGCCGCACCAAAAGAGCACAGCAACAGCATTGATATGGATTTTGTCTTAATCCCCGCCGGGTCATTTTTGATGGGTTCCGATGGAAAGGTAGTTGACAGTCGCAAAGATGAAACCCCTCAACACTATGTTGCTTTGAAAAAAGCATTTTATTTGGGAAAATATGAGGTGACACAGAAGCAGTGGAACAGAGTCATGGGCAAAAACCCCAGTAAATTTAAGTTTGGCGGAACCAATAAACCGGTTGAAAATGTTAGTTGGATAGATGTACAAGATTTTATAAAAAAATTAAACTCAATTGAAGGTGGGAATCACTACCGATTACCAACAGAAGCCGAGTGGGAGTATAGCTGCCGGGCTGGAACAAAAACAGATTATTCGTTTGGCGATGATGCTACAAGAATTGGTACATTTGCTTGGTATGGAGACGGAAAAGGTAACGCTAGAAGAAAAACCCACCCGGTCGGACAAAAACAGGCCAACCCGTGGGGACTGCACGATATGCACGGTAATGTTTTAGAGTGGGTACAAGATGTTTATAAAAGAAATGCTTATAGTAGCTACGAACATAGAGGCAACAACCCCGTCTATGAAGGAGCCGGCTCATTTCGTATAATTCGTGGCGGCTCATGGCTCCATGATGCAGAGGATTTACGCTGCACAAACCGCAACCTCAACAAGCCAACAAGTCGCTACCACAATATTGGCTTCCGCCTCTTGATGGAGCTATCAGGTTTGCCGCAGTAGCCTGGGTTTGGCAGTTGAAGTATTAAACCTATCTTTGCAACCTAGTGCACCAAGTCATCACTGTTGTTGGCTTCAACCATTAACAGCACCCTGGTCTGAACAAAATTTGGATCATAGTTAGCCATATCACAAACCATTTTGAAATGTTGCCCACCATCACGAAACCAACGTATAGCCCTCTCTCTTTCAACAGGGTCTCGATGGGTAAGTGCATCATTCAAGGCTGTCTCCAACACCGCAGACCACAGCATCTTCTCTGGTGCATAACTGCAGTTTGACCAGGCGTTTCTTAAATCAGACATTTTTTTCCCCAATAAATTAACCAGAACCACTATCTATAGTTGTATGCTACAATTCTAGATTAGGTAGTTGAATACTACTGACCAATATTACCAATAGCACACTAAAAGCAATATGTGGGCCAAACACATGGAATTATAGGTATATTTTTGGATATAAGATGAGTATGAAAGAGAAATTAATCCGCTTGTTTGTTAGGCTGAGGTTTAGGATTCGCTGCCATGGCTACAGCACTCTGAGCAACGATGCAACAGGATGTTTGGTGATTTGTAACCATCAAGCTAGTATAGACCTTCTGGTTTTAGCTACTATATTACCGGAAAAAAGTTGGTTTATTGTTTCAAAACAGATGTTCCCATCCCGCTTTATCAGGTGGTGTTTATCCTGGGTCAATTTTATTGATGTCGATAGTTTGCTAGATCAAGACTGGAAACCGCTAACCAGCCATCTTCAGCACGGTGGCATAGCAGCCTTTTTCCCTGAACTAACCCCATCTAGCGACGGCTCATTTGCAAAAATGAATGAAGCACCTCTGCACTCGGTGCAACAAGCTGCTGCGGTTGTGGTTGCTGTCTATTTAAGCGGTAGTCAATACCACCAAAGCTCTTCTCGTGAACCGTCACTGCCCAGAACAGCTTTTCCCAAGATCAGCTTGACCATACTGCCTCCAGAAAAAGCCGGTAAAATATTTTATGACCTTCTCTCTTTAGCTTTGGTAAGCCATTTTAAGGGGCATGGAAGTTTGTGGGGAGCGTTGTGTAGAGTATCTAGAATCTATGGACACTCTCGAGTAGTGGTTACCGACTCCACTGGAGCAAGCCTGACCTATAGGCAAATTTTTGTTCGCTCGTTAATTTTGGGCAGCATTATTGCCAAACGGAGCAAAGAAAAAGAGTTGATTGGTCTGTTGTTACCAACATCGGCTGGTGGTTTAATAACTTTTTTTGCTTTGCAAGCTTATGGTCGCACTCCTGCCATGCTAAATTTTACCAGCGGGGATAAATCGTTATTAAGTGCCTGCAAAACTGGTGGAATTAAAACTATTTTAACCTCTAAATTATTTATTAAAAAAGCTGGACTAAGCCCAATGATAGATAAATTGGGCTATGGAGTTACCGTTCTATTTCTAGAAGACCTGCGCCAAGAAGTTGGTCTGAGCCAAAAAATCCTGGGGTTGATGGCCTCTTTCTGGCCGGAATCAAGGCTCTCTGCCGTTGCTGCCAAAGCTGAGGATAGAGCAGTTGTTCTATTTACCTCTGGCTCAGAAGGCGAGCCAAAGGGAGTGGCTCTATCCTTTGAAAATATACTCTGTAATTTACAACAGATCAGATCAAGAATTGCTCTAAACAGCGATGATATATTTTTCAATGTTCTACCCCAGTTCCATGCTTTTGGTTTGACAGTTGGTACTTTGGCACCACTTTTAGCTGGAGTTCGTGCACACTATCATCCATCACCACTGGATTACAAAAAAATCCCTGAGATTGCCTATCAGATAAAAGCGACAATTCTGGCCGGAACCAACACCTTTCTCTCCGGTTATGGCCGCAGTGCAAATCCATATGATTTTCACACTATACGCCTGGTTGTAGCTGGTGCTGAAGCCTTACGGGAAGAGACTAGGATGTTGTGGATGGAAAAATTTGGCATCCGTATTTTTCAAGGTTATGGAGCTACAGAAGCCAGCCCGGTAATTGCAGTCAACAGTGCCGCTTTCAATAAAGCAAAAACCGTAGGTCGCTTTCTACCTGGGATTGAATATAGATTGCTAAAGGTACCTGGCATCCAAGATGGGGGGCGACTTTTGCTAAAGGGGGTAAATATAATGCAAGGGTATTTGCAACCTGGAGTTGGTGGTAAAGCTGAAATGCCCGAGACAGAACTTGGCCCTGGTTGGTACGACAGCGGTGATGTAGTAGTTGTTGATGAACTTGGATATATCACTATTGTTGGACGGGTAAAGCGGTTTGCAAAAATAGGTGGCGAGATGATCTCTTTGGCTATGGTTGAAACCTGTGCCGCAACTGTTTGGCCAGATCATCAACATGCGGTAGTTGCTATGCCTGATACTAGAAAAGGTGAGTGCCTGTATTTAGCCACTACCAAGCATGAGGCAAACCGCAACGACCTGCTAAAACATTTAAAAGAGAGTGGTTTTAGCACCATCTACCTGCCATCTCATATTATTCAGGTAGAGGAGATTGCTGTAAATGGTAGTGGTAAAACAGACTATTCTAAAGTTACGGCTCAGATTGTCGCACTAAAACAGACCTAAAACCGGCTGGTGGCAGTGGCTACGACAAACTGCCGTTATTAGAGGAAAACTATGCCACCAACTCCAGCTTGGGTTTTTTGTTGATCTGTTTATTGCTTGGTAGCCCCATATCTTTACGTCTGGTTTTCAGAAGTTTTTTTAGTTGTTTACGAAAAGCCTTCTCTCCACCGGCCTCTTTCATTGTTTTTGGGTTTAAAAAGACCATCTCGCCACTACGGTTGATAAGCATTCCACCCAAGCCGGTATTTTTAATTCGGTTGTCATTATTTACCAAACGAATTCCGGGTAGCTGTTTGGCTAACTCTTGATCAACTTGGGTGTTGTTATTGGGTTTATGGCCATGAACAACACTGTTAATGCCTAAGCTTTGCAATCTTGAGGCGATCTCTTGACCTTGATTGATTTTAGAGTTTTTCGCCCTTTTTTCATAATAATATTTTGGTTTACGCAGATCACCAATAATATCCATACCATGTTGTTCACAGTAGAGAGGTCTGTTTTTAGAGTAAAACACCTGGCGTAAACGTTTTGAGAATGCTGAAAGAGCCAACTCTTCTCTCTTCATTTGCAAAAGAATATTGACTAAGCTCAAGTTAGGGTAACCATGGACAAACAGGTTATCTGATGTGATATGGATAATTTCCTGGTTGCGAATGAAATCAAGGTCATCATCACTGAGTTTTGTGGTTATACCATCATCTGCCATCTTTAATATCGAGAGTTCATGATTGCCATTAAGCAGAACTACCGGACACTGTTTTGGGGCGGTCTCTTTGAGGCTTTTGAAAAATTCAACCGCTTTATGGCTTGGTCTCCATTTGTTCAACCAATCTCCAGTATGGACCACCTCCAGGCAGGGAACCTCTTGATACCAGTTGCCATCTATATCGCAAAGACCAGTTAACCATAGTGCATAGATTGTTGTATCAATATCGTTATCGGTATCAGAGATAACCAGACTCCACTCCGGCAGAGGTTTCGATTTTGGCTTAACTATTTTCGGAACCTCTACTGCAACAGGCTCAGCTTTCCGAACCTCTACTGCAACAGGCTTAGCTTTCGGAACCACTACTGCAACAAGCTCAGCTTTCGGAACCTCTACTACAACTGGCTTAGCTTTCGGAACATCTACTGCAACTGGCTTAGCTTTCACCTTTCTGACTTCTGAAAAAACCGGATGGGATACACGGGATTGATACTGCTGTATAGTTGTTTGAATACCTCTATTGATCTTTGTCCAGACAGATTGAACCAATGGCTTAGGTTCTCTAGCTCTGCTAGCAAGGTAGTGCATGTATGTGACGGTCATCTCTCTTCTCCATCTTGGATAAATCTGTCAAGAAAAACGTCAAACATTCCAATATTCGTACCAGTCTTTGGCACTTTTCCATGGATAGTATTGGTATTTTCTTGTTGATTTTGCTAACATTATGATTTGTTTATCCAGTTTGTTCTGCAAACCCTGTGCCTGACACTGGCTAGGGTGTAAAATACCCAGTTGTAATTAACAAAATACTAACAATAAGGTTTTTGATGAGTTCCTGGTTCACAGTTGTATTATCTGATACCGATAATGATATTAAATCCATTCAATACTCCCTCTGGATTCTGGGCTTGTTAAACAAAGGTGGGAAGTGGAGAGATGGAGTGAAAAATTTCCGGCTGGTACATACCGGAGACTGGCTGAACAAAGCCAACCCCAGCCGTGAAGTGATATCCTTTCTTGACCGGCTAAAGAGCACAATTCCTGAAAACTCTGAGATGTTTATTTTAAATGGCAATCATGAAGTAGAAATTTTACAAAGATCGGAGCATAGCAACAGTTTAGGGCTTAGCAAAAATGAACTGAACTTCATCCGTAATCAGGATATTATGCATGTCTGCAGCAACAATCTTTTTGTTCACGGCTATCCCACATTTGAACTTTTACGGCTATTATCTGACGTAAAAGAAGAGTCAGGCTGTATGAACGATTTTAACGACCGGTTTCGCAAAGCCTTTTATGATGGTAAGTATGCCCTGTTTCGCGAGAAAGAGGGGATGGCTATACTTGGCGATATTCGTCAGGCCCAGGCCTATTACCGCTCAAAAGACGGTGATGGAGAGACCCAAGGTAGAAAAATCAGCCGGATGTTGGAAAAATTGGGGATTGATACTGTGATCCATGGCCACCGACCCAATATGATGGTACAGCAAGATTTTGAGTTTAAGTTAGAGGTTCCCGGTATCCGCTTCATCAATAATGATAATAAAGCCAGGCTATCAAAACTGGGAGCCACAATTGTTAAAGGTAACGATTGGGTAAGATTTGTGAATTTGCGTGAGATGTATTGGGCTGGTGGTGAGAAGAGCTATCGCAAACTCATGAAAAAGATTCTTAAAACAAGAAAAAAAGATTTAATACCAAAAGAACAACAGCTTGATGACGCTCTTTGCAAACAATAAAAATGAGCAGTTCAAACTCACCTTTTAAGCTAGTTTCCAATTATCAGCCCCAAGGGGATCAGCCAAAGGCCATTAAAAGTCTTCTATCAGGTCTTGACAACAACAAACGGGATCAGGTTCTTCTAGGAGTTACCGGCTCTGGCAAAACCTTCACAATGGCCAACATTATTCGTGACAGTGGCAGACCTGCACTGATTTTGGCCCACAACAAAACCTTGGCTGGGCAGTTATATAGTGAGATGCAAGGTTTTTTTCCTGATAACGCTGTCGAATATTTTGTCTCCTATTACGACTACTACCAACCAGAAGCCTACGTTCCCCGTACCGACACCTTTATTGAAAAAGATTCATCAATCAATGAACAGATTGACCGAATGCGGCACTCGGCTACCCGTTCGCTACTTTGTCGCAAAGATGTGATTATTGTCAGCTCAGTATCTTGCATATACGGTATTGGCTCCCCTGACTCCTATCAAAAAATGTCTTTAGAGATATATGTTGGACAAGAGATTGATCAACGGGTTCTGCTTGCCAAGTTGGTGGAGATTCAGTTTAAACGCAATGATATTGACTTCCAGCGTGGAACCTTTAGGGTTCGCGGCGACACAATTGAGGTATTTCCTCCCCATGAAGAGGAGCAGGCGATACGAATTGAGATGTTTGGCGATGTTATTGACCGAATGGGGTTTGTCGATCCCTTGACAGGCCGAAGTGGAGCCAAGCTGGAGCGGATGAACTTTTTCCCTGCCAGCCACTACGCCACCAAAAGGGCAGTACTTTTACGGGCGATGGATAAGATTAAAGCTGAACTTTCGCAACGTGTTGACTGGTTTCGTGATGAGTCTCTACATGTGGAGGCACAACGGATTGAAGGACGAACCCTGTTTGATCTGGAGATGATTCAGGAGGTTGGCTACTGTACCGGAATTGAGAATTATAGCCGTTATTTAACCAACCGCAAGGCTGGAGAGCCTCCACCAACCTTGATGGAGTATCTACCTGAAAATGCTCTTCTGTTTATTGACGAGAGCCATGTTACCACTCCGCAAATAGGCGGGATGTACAAAGGTGACAGATCCCGCAAATCCACACTGGTAGAGTATGGGTTTCGTCTACCGTCGGCTATGGATAACCGACCTTTGACCATGGATGAGTTTGATGCTTTGCGTCCAGATACAATTTATGTCTCAGCTACGCCTGCTGATAGAGAGATTGAACGTAGCAAAGGACTGGTAGTAGAGCAGATTGTCCGGCCAACCGGCCTTTTGGAGCCTGAAGTACTGATAAGACCGGTAGAAAATCAGGTTGATGATCTTTTAGCAGAGATCAGGCAAGTAACAGCTAAAGGTTTCCGGGTTTTGGTGACCACCCTTACCAAGCGGATGGCAGAAGACCTTACCGACTATTTGGAGAATCTTGGCGTTGCAGTAAGATATCTCCACTCTGATATCGATACCTTGGAGCGGTTGGAGATTATCAGGAATCTCCGCATTGGTACATTCAATGTTTTAATTGGTATAAACCTGCTTAGAGAGGGGTTGGACATTCCTGAGGTTGGACTGGTTGCCATACTTGACGCAGACAAAGAGGGTTTTTTACGCTCTAAAACCTCCCTGATTCAAACTATTGGCCGGGCTGCTAGAAATAGTGAAGGGTTTGTTATTCTCTACGCCGATAAAATGACCGGCTCTATGCAGGGGGCTATCTCTGAGACTGAACGGCGTAGAGCTATTCAACTTGCTTATAACTTAGAACACGGAATTATACCTAAATCAGTCTCCACACCCCTTCCAAACTTCCCCGGCATGGAAGTCGTTGAAAGTCATGACAACTCCAGCGACGTACAGCGTGTGGCAGAAGATAGGATTAGTTATAGTGCCTCCAATAGCAGTTATGATCTATCTAAAGAGATTAAGCAGTTGGAGAAAAAGATGCGGGAGGCAGCAAAACGGATGGAGTTTGAGTTGGCAGCCACCTACCGGGATCGACTCCAACAATTGGAAAAAACAGATCTAATGATGTAGCTAGACAGCATGTTGCACGAACAGTACCCGTTATGCTGACCAGGCCACATCGGCACTGCGTTGCCTGGATCACCATCTGGGCATAATTGGTGCGATATTCGGAATAACCTGATGCAGCCAAGAAAAACTCCTTTATTGGCAATAAGATTGCACAAAAAACTGCTGGTTTACTGTTTTTCCTGGTGGAGAGAATATAAAATGTTTATTCGGCTGGGCCTCTTTAGGGGGGGAGGGGATAGAGACCCAGCCGCACGAGAACAGGCTGGAGATGAGGTGTTAAATGCCTGCCCCGTTGTACTTTATGACATCAGCTAGACAAAATGGTTCATTTAATGGGATGATGAACGATGAATCTTCCGCCAATATATCTCCTCCATTCTGCTGACTATGAGCTGTATCTGGGTGGGAGTTACCTCTCTGAGCACGAACTGCTAATTACTCCCACCGATGAGCTTTTAAACATTTACGACTCCATGGATGTCTCTACTACTCTATTTGTTGATGTTGCCTGTTTGTGGCGATATAGGGAGCTAGGGCTGGATCAGTTTCCTGATGAGGTTGATAGACAGTTACAAAGGGCAGTCGATCGTGGTCATGATGTGCAAGCCCATATTCATCCCCACTGGAGTGAAACCAGGTTTAAGGGGGGAAACTTTTTTTTCGATGCAAAAAAATACCTTCTTGGAACTCTTGATAACGACCCTGAAAAATGTGCCAAACTTACCAAGGAGTTTCTAAAACGAGCAAAAGATAGTCTGACCAATTTGCTTTGTGAGGTCGACCCAGATTATAGATGCCTTGCATTTCGTGCTGGAGGTTATGGTCTCCAGCCACTTGAGGGTATGATTTTTGATATGCTGGCTGAAGTTGGTTATAAAATTGACTCATCTATCATCCCTGGTGCTCATTTCAAATCAACAATGCAACAGGTAGATTTTCGAGGAGTGCCAAAAAGAGCCAACTATTGGCTTGATGGTGAGAACGGTTTAGCGGCTTCAGCCAGGGATGGGGCAGGGGTCTTTGAGATTCCCATAGCTTCATTTTCACCTTCTGGTTGGAGAAAGGGTTATATCAACACTCCCGACGCTATCGGGCGAGGCTGGCAGATTTTGTTGGGCAAGGATAAAAAAATGTTGGCACGTGGCCGTCCCTGCACTGTACCAGAGGCCACTATTGAGGCAAGCCGTTTAAAACTTGCATATTGGGCCATGGATGCTAGGCTCAGAACAAATTTTCACCGCTTGGAGTTAGGAAGAGACCACCGACTTATGCTCCACTGCGTAAAAAATTACCTACAGCCTTTTGTACACAGTTCAAAACCAATTTTTTTCTCTCTTAACTGTCATCCAAAAGGTCTGGAAAAGAGCTATTTAAAAGCCCTCAGCCGTTTTCATAACAGCCTTGGCTCTATCTATGGCGACAGGATTAAAACAATAACTTTTCAAGAAGCCTGGAAGATTATTAAAAGCACCACCTGGTAAAAAAACTATCACCATCCCATTAATCGATCTTGCAAGCTCTCTGCACAGAAACAGAAATGGTATTGCGTTCACCATCTTGGAAGTTTATCTTTTTATTCTAGATTTGGCAGTTTGGCGTGTATTGATTAGTGCAACATATTGGTTTGTCTGATTCACCTAGTGAATAAAAAGGTTGTGCCGGTAACGTGCGAACAATTGCAGGACCTAGGTTTATTGGTAATATCAAACCCTCATTGAGTTGACATTTAATGGCTACAGAGCAGCTTTCTTTTGATGTGGTGATTGTTGGTGGTGGTGCTGCCGGGTTGGGGGCGGCTATCCGTCTGCGGCAACTGGCCATCTCGTCTGGTCAGGATCTATCGGTCTGCCTGCTTGAGAAAGGGGCTACCATTGGTGCACACATCCTCTCTGGAGCGATTCTGGACCCACGGGCTTTGAATAGCCTTATCCCTGACTGGAAAAAGCGTAAACCTCCGATTACCCAACTGGTTGCTGAGGAAAAATTTCTTTTTTTAACCAAGAAAAACTCCTTCCACCTCTCCCCAGGCCATTTTAATAATTCTGGCTGTTATGTGGTCAGCCTTGGTGAGGTTAACCAGTGGATGGCACAAGAGGCAGAAGAGTTGGGGGTTGAGATCTATCCCGGTTTTACCGCTGCTAAGTTAATCACTGACGAAAAAGGCTCTGTTGCCGGGGTTGTTACCGGAGAGATGGGAGTTGATAGAGCAGGCAATAAAAAAGCCAATTATCAACCTGGAATAGAGATCAAAGCCCGGCAAACCATCTTTGCCGAAGGCTGCAGGGGTCATTTAAGCCAGGAGCTTATAAGCCGTTTTAAACTGGACCATAACCGCCAGCCACAAAGTTATAGTTTGGGCATTAAAGAGCTTTGGGAAGTTGATTCAAAAGCTTTCAAAACCGGATCAACAACCCACACTGTTGGCTGGCCCCTTAAAAGCAACTGCTATGGCGGTGGTTTTATCTACCATCAAACCAAGAGTAGAGTCGCAATCGGCCTGGTTATTGGCCTGAATTACCAAAACCAAAATATTGACCCTTTCTTTGAAATGCAAAAGTTTAAAACCCATAAAATCAATAAAGAGTTGCTGCAAGGTGGGCGACGTATTGCTTATGGAGCCAGAACAATAAATACAGGTGGAGTTCAATCTTTGCCAAAACTCTCTTTTCCCGGAGGTTTATTGGTGGGGGATGGGGCTGGAATGTTGGATGTGGGACGAATGAAAGGGATACATACAGCAATTTACTCCGGGCAGTTGGCTGGAGAGGCTATATTCTCAGCACTAGGGGCAGAAAACAGCACTGTTCCACTTGAGGTGACATCATATGAAGCAAATTTGAGAGCTAGCTGGATTGGTAAAGATCTATTCAAAAGCCGTAATATTCGTCCAGCTTTCAAATGGGGTCTTTGGCCAGGGCTGCTCTACTCTTGGGTGGATAAGTCACTGCTTAGAGGTTGTGCCCCATGGAACTTGCACCATAGCCGTATGAGTTATAGAATTGATCAACACACAGTAGAGAGGGCAGAGCATCCTGACTATCCACAGGCTGATGGCTCTTTAACATTTGACAAACACTCATCCCTGCAACATTCTGCTCTATCACCTATAGAAAATCAACCCAACCATCTGCAAACTGAATTTATTGACAACCGCTCAAACCAGCTTAGAAAATATTGTCCGGCAGGAGTTTTTTCGCCTGTTATGACCCAGACAAACTGCATACACTGCAAAACCTGCGACATCAAAGATTTTGACAAAAATTTAAGATGGAGACCGCCAGAAGCTGGCTCTGGAGCAAATTATGTTGCTATGTAGCATGGATATTTTATTAAATATCCATGCTACACTCTTTTTTTAGTATGATCTGTAGTTAACAAACAAACCCGGATAGCCGGACAATAAATGGCAAAAATCCTAAATAAATTCAGTAAATTTGCGATAACTATACTACGTTTAGTCGCTGCTGGGGTTGTTGCTGCTGCTCCAAAGATCAAACTCAAAAATAAAGAGGCTGATGCTCAGGATTGGAAACGGCGTAAAGCAGAGGTGCTCTGGAAAGAGGCTGTAGAGATACAGAATACCGGTAATTTTGTTAAAGCATTGGAGAAGTGGACAGAATCAGCAAAATTTGAGTCGGATAGTAGTGAGCCTCGTCTTGATTGTCTTGCCAATATATATAACGAAATTGGCTACTGTAACTACAGAAACCGCAATTTTGCCGCCTCTAAAGAGTATTATGAGCTATCCCTGGCAACCTACAATAAGTTAAGTGTATTCAAGGGTGCTAGCACAGCTTACACAATGAACAACTACGCTCTATTACTCCTTGAGGTCGGAGAGGTAATAGAGGCAGAGAAGCTTATCAAGCACTCACTTAAAATTTTAGAAAAAAGTGTTGGTGAGGAGTCTCCGCTTCTTGCCTATATTTTAAATAATATGGCAAGGGCATATAACAGCTTAAATCAGTACGATGAAGCGGAGAAAATTCTTAATCGGGCATTGAAAATTGAAGCAAAGATGATGGTCAACTCTTCTCCTGAGGTTACAACTACTCTGGAATTACTGGCTGTTTCCTATTTTAATCAGAAAAAATATAAACTTGCTGAACAGCTATTTATTCAGGTGGTTAAGCAGCGTGAAGAGACAAAAGGTAAAGAGCATGTAGCCGTGATCTCAGCTCTATTTGCCCTGGGTAATTTTTACTCTGATATAGGCGAGTACGATAAAAGTGAACAGCCAATAAGTCGCTGCTTGAATATTTTAGAGATCAACTATGGGGCTGACCACCATTTTTTGGGGGTATTTTTAAATCAATTAGGTTGGGTGTCGACTCATAGAGGTCAGCTAGATCAAGCCGAAATGTATTTTAACAGTGCTCTTGCAATTGCAGAAAAATATGTTGAAGAGCACAGGATAGAGCTGGCAGTTACTCTCTATAACAGTGCCCTTTTGGATTGTAGAAAAGATAGTTATGATCAGGCATGGAATAAGCTTGTTAGGGCTATGGCTCTATTTGCATCCACTCATAAAGTTGACTATATGCCAGTAATAGAGTACGCCATTGCTATTATGCTGGAGAGACGTAATCAGAACAATTTAGCGGTATTTTTTGCCAAAATTTCAATACAAGACTCCATGGACCGCCTGGAGTATGATCTACTCAAACCTTTCTTACCACGCTGGCTTTTTTTTCCACCAGATAGTGTATCTGTTTTTTTAAACAGATTATTGGTATCTCTGGGCCGCCTAGGTGAAGCCCAGGCCATGTATATAAAACTTGATCCATGGCGTATACCTGCCTCAAATTTACATGGAAAAATACGCAAACACCTGATTAAGTACTGGGGCCTGAATGATGTTGAGAAAGTTTGGGAGAGCCACTATAAAGCCTGGCTGCGTCAGGCACGGTTATGTGGTGAGAACCTCGATACCAAAGATAGTGATGATTCACAAGATAGCTCCATAGAGCCTGTCAAAAAATCTGAATACAACTCTATAGATGAATTGGTTGCTGGTTTGGCAGCACTACTGGAAAAATTTAGAGTTGCCAAAGTTATGATAAAACCACTCAGTGATAACTAGAAAGCCATAAACATGGAACTTGCTACAGCTATTATTTCTCAGCATAACCTGCCTAAAGGTTGGCTTGAGGAGATTTTACTGCTGCTGCCAGAAAATATTAAACTAGAGATCTTTTATGTTGGTTCTGGAACCATGTTGGTAGATACCCCCCCCCGCAGCCCACATATTAAAAAAATATTATATTGCAGCCACAGCCATAGAGTATTAAACGGTCCTAAACCAGGAGAAGATATGGTGGCAGGAGGGCTGCTTGATCTTGGTGGGATGGTGGTCAGGAGTCAATATTTATTGTCTTTGCCCCAGAGCAACTTGCCACTAAAACCGACAAAATCCAAACTCAAAGAGATCGGACTGATTCTTGACCCAGATCCAGAACGAATGGTTGAAGGGTTGCGGGTGGCTACCGGTTTAGCTGGTTGCAACCACCAGATGGTGCTGTTTTATCACAAAAAGAGCCTTGACAAACCTTGCAAAGAGGCCAAAACCTACATTGAGGCGTTAACAATGTTAGGGGCTGAATTTCAAACTACCCAACCACCATATGAATGGTTTACTGGTGATTTTTTAATTAGGATATAGACTATATATTATTTAATAAATCCAATAAATCAGGCTCTACGGAGTAGTTAAACGGCACTATCTTGTCCCTTATTTGGAAAAAAATGCTAATCTGATTGGTTCTTCCGCTAAATACAATATGGTGGTCTTTTATATCACCAGCATCCAACCAGACTGAGACATCTTCTGACAAAGGGTTGTGAGCAACAATAAATGGTGTGTCTGGGGAAACTTTTAAACCTTTTCTCAACCTTACTACATCCATTTTAGTATATCCAGAAGGGTAGCCAGGGCGTCGCAAACGGTTCCAGATAAGCTCTCTTATCAAACCGGGATATTGATAGATGTTGATCAAAAGATCTTGGGTTATTTTAGCTTTTGGCGGGGCGGCATGACAGACGATAAATTGCTCTGATTTGACAACATAGGGAAGATTGTTATAGAACCTTACAAACTCCTCTTTATACTTCTCGCCACGTATTTTTCTAAGTTGGTGTTCCCAAATGATACCTTGAGGAATTCCAGCTTTGCTTACATCCTTGGAAAAGCTGTCATGATTACCACATAAATAAAAAATTTGTGATGGGAAACGAATTTTTAATTTAAAAATAAAATCCATCATTAATAGAGAATTCTCCATATCCTCCATCTCACCATCAACTTCCGAGTGAACGGCATCACCCAATAGGATAAGATAGATTAGCCCTTGCTCTAACGCTTCAAGAAAATGGTTCTCACTTAAAATTTTTACCAAATTTCTTACTTGGCTATGCAGATCTCCAATAATTAGTGGAGATAGTCCCTCAGGGGGAATAATCAGACCGCCAGGCTTGCCGCGGTTATCCAGAGGGCGACTGGAATCTTGCTCTAGGATTGAGTTAACCTGCCTTATCTGGTCTAAAGCCTCACCTTGGGGCAAGAGCTGAATGGGGCCACCATAAATCTCTCTTATCTTTGCTAAACGGCTCATTCTTTGAGAGACAATTTTCTCCTCCTCCAGATTATCACCTAGTGGGGCTATATATGTACCTGAAGAGTCTGTCTGATCTTTAAAAATAAAAAAATCGCCGCCATTAACTACAGTTAAATGCTGTTTTGAGACATCTTTTGGAAAATGAAAAAATGATTGTTGTTCTGCGTTACCACGGCCAAGAACAATAGAGTCACCAGGCTCTAAACGAAAAAATCCGCTCGGCTCTTTAAAATATTTGTCTGGATCGATAATTATAAATATATTTGACTTGATGGAGAGTGATGGGTCTAAGAGGAACTCTTGACAGATCCACAGCTCCCGGCCTTTTTTCTGTTTTCCTAAAACAACCCGAAAGGCCCGGTCGGAAATTGGAACCTTGATTTCATCACCTTTAAGATGAACTTCACCACTGAGATCAACTTCATCGTAGGTTTTTGGTCTGATGAATGTGGCTTTTAATTTTTGAAAAAAACCCTCTTTTTTTAGGGGGGGCAGGGTATTCATTTACATTTCGCCTTAGTCTAATACTCTTACAAATAGTACTGACGGTGAAATATTCTACCGCAAATCACCACATATTACGAATCTTAAAGTTTTAGATTTCCAACTATTTATATGAGATCCTTTAACCATCCTAATATTTTGATAAAACAGCAAATTCTACAGCAAGTTAATGATACATTACTTGTGCTACACAATCAAAGATCTAAAATTCTGGAAATTAAAATGTATATTTAACAGACCGTATTAAATAGTCAGCGGGGACGAAAAAAAAGCGAGACAAACACACAGACAGCTCCGCCAATATACAGTTTTGCAGATAAGACAATAACCCCCATGGTATTTTCAATATTATTTATAATTTTTGGCTCGGAATCCAAAATCAAGGCTCCGGCAAGAACCAACAGAAATCCACCTATAAATAGCAATTTTTTCAACCATTTGAGAAACAGATAAATATTGCGGTTCATAACCGGTCTCGCATCAGCAAAAATGCGGTAAAATAGAGAGGTGGCTTTGTGTAAATTATAGCAGATTATAGGAAATCATACCACATAGTTAAAAAAAACGCTGTAAAAACCAGCCCAACTATGAATTTTTCCAACCAATAGCAGCAGTTATTCTTCTTTATATATTCTGTCTGGCAACATAGATAACAGAATAACACCGCTCAATCTGAGGAAGGTGGAACTTTATATATTAAACTTGGTTGGTTATAGGCTAGAAAATCAACTTTTATAAGCAGATATCAACTATGGAAACAGCAGAAATAGATTTATCAAGGAGTTGTTGCGACTAAAATATAGATGTAGGTTAGAACAAAACTAGCTAGAATTACTTCTACTATATAATATTTCATCATCTCAAAATCCTAACCCCCCTTTTTTTTGCTAGAGTTTGTATAG
>JADFZU010000013.1 GCA_015232365.1 Magnetococcales bacterium
AAGGAGAATCTATGCGAAAAGTCAAAGCAGAGGCAAAAAGAAAAAAGCCTTCGGATAGTCACCGTAAAAGAACCGAAAAAACCTAAAAGTATGTGCCACCCAACCCGGAAAGGAAGTTTACCACAGGGTACACAGGCTATATGGCTAATTTTAGGGAGCCAGTTGCCTGTGCACTTGTGGAAAACTTCCTTCCCTGGCACAGTGGAATATCAACCCGCGTCGCTTCGCTCCGTTTGAGTGGCAACTTTCCTCTGGACCGGGTGGCCACTTTCCGTTGGACTAGGTGGTCAGTTTCGTTGGAATAGGCAATCGGTCGGATGGGCGATATTCTTGGGCTGAACCGTAGTATCCACACTAACCCGTTTCAGGCTTGATGGTTTTACCGCACCCGAATCAACGCCCAAGCGAATCGTCTCTTTCAATAGATATTCCAACCCATCTTCTCCAATCCGCCGACGCCAATTTCCCATGCTTGAACGGTCAATCGGTTTTTCGTTGCGGAAAAATGTTTCTCCGCACAGCAGCTGCCAATAAGGATTTTCCGGCCAGCGATCGACAATCTGGTCTTCACTCAGCCCATGCATCGATTGCAACATCGTCAGCCCAGACATCATTCGAATGGAGGTGCCAGGAGCACCGCCATCTGCATACAGGGGCTCAAAACGATCTTCTAATCCAGCCCAATCAATCCGACCAGCCAACCTGACCAACTCGTGGTCCGGGTCGCAAATCAGCTCAAGTCGCATGTGGAAAAGATCGCCCTGGGGTTCAATTTTACTCTTTTTTGGTTTCATGATATCGCAAGAAAATGGTTGAAGTAATAGTGATTTCTTGCAATACATTATACTTTAAACTGATCAATATTCATAAGAATAATATGGTGTTACATTGTTTTTAACGATCGACTTTTTAACCTACACCTGCCAGTTGTGCTGGCTTAGAGCAACAAGCAATCCTCTGCTACTGATAGGTCTAAGTTTCGTTAACTCACCTTCCAGATTTCAGTAATCTTAGGCTCTGCAGTTTGTCGTGTATCAATGCATAACATATTGGTTTATCCGGTGAACCAGAAAAAATCGAATTCACCTTGTTGGTGATGAGACTTTTTTCTGATTTGCCAGGCGAGTCAAGAGGTTGTGCCGGTAATGTACAAACAAATACAGAATCTAGCTTAATCTGTAGACTGAGATTTCTCCTCAAGGTAGAGCACGCCAGCTTGGAGGCGAGACAAGGATTTGGTTCTGCCCAACAGGTACAGCGTCTCATAAATTCCAGGCGATGTTGCGGTTCCGGTCAATGCCACCCGAACTGGCTGGGCCAGTTTGCCCATCTTCATCTCGAATGCCGCCAAAACCGAGGCGAACACCTTCTCTATACTCTCAAGAGTCCACTCATTATTGCTCTCCAACCTTCGGGTTAGCTCCGTAAGTGGAGGCAGAGCAGAAATTTTCATATATTTTTTTGCCGCAGTTGGCTCGTAATAGTCAATATCATCAAGAAAGAGAAAAGCCATCTTTTGAGCCATCTCAACCAAGGTTTTTGATCGCTCCTGAAATTCAGGAACAGCCGAAAGCAGTTTTACTTTATCAACATTTTCAATCCCAATCTGCTCAAGTTGATAGAGTAGATCTTCCAGCAACTCCTCAGGTGGCGAGTCCATAATATGGTGGGAGTTGATCCATAACAGTTTATCATTGTTGAAAATTGCTGCTGAACGGCCAACCTCACAAATATCAAACAGACTCTCCATCTCCTGCATGGTAAAAATCTCCTGATCACCATGGGACCAGCCCAGACGGACCAGATAGTTATTTACAGCCGATGGGAGAAACCCCTCTTCTCTGAAGGAGAGTACTGAAACTGCTCCGTGTCGTTTTGATAGCTTGGCTCCATCGGAGCCATGCAGCAGCGGCATGTGGGCGTATTCCGGCACATCCCAGGCTAACGCCTCAAAAAGCTGAATCTGCCGAGGAGTATTGCTTAGATGGTCCTCTCCACGAATAACCAGATTGATACCCATATCATGATCATCAACAACAACTGATAAATTATAGGTTGGCGAACCATCTGATCTAACCAGAATAAGGTCATCAAGTTCATCGTTGCGAACCCTAACCTCTCCCTGAATTTTATCTTCCCAGACAACTTCACCAGTGGTGGGACGCAAAAAACGGATGACAAAGGGGGCACCCTCTTGAGGTGGTTCGCTCCGGTTGCGACAGCGCCCGTCATAACGGGGCTTCAGACCTGCTGCCCGCTGCTTATCCCGCATCTCATCCAACTCTTCCTTAGTGCAATAACAGCGATACGCCCTCTCACCAATCAGCAACTGCTCGGCAATCTCCAGATGTTTTTCACAATGACTGCTCTGGAAATACGGTCCTTCGTCAGGGTCCAGCCCCAACCAGTGCATACCAGCTAAAATAGCCTCAACAGCCTCAGATTTGGAACGCTCCCGGTCTGTATCTTCAATCCGTAAAATTGTCGTCCCACCATAATGCCGGGTATGTAGATGACAAAAAAGGGCTGTTCTAGCTCCGCCAATATGTAGAAATCCGGTGGGAGATGGGGCAAATCTGGTACGTAAGGTCATGTTTTTCGATCCATTAATACATGTTGATTATAATAATTTTATCTAGCTTGAAGTACCATGCCACAATTTTAATCGACACTCCATAGCTTTCGTTACTAGCGTATATCTTGTTGTTGATTTAGTATAGAGAGATTTTCTAACTCATGATATTCTGGCAAACATTGACTATATTGGTTAACTATTTGATTAGTTGATATTTTTTTAAACGCATCCCGATAATCATTAATTCGGACGCTAGTAAAAACCAGTTCATTTGCTAATCAAACTATCAAACTTATGTGTCAATATTTAAAAAATATCTCGGTATAAATATAAAAAAACTATCATTCCAAATTAGTTGAGGAGCCATAACTGTGGGTTCTACCAAAGATCTTAACAAACCAGAAATTTTTTCCGAAGCACTTGTCAACGCCACGCTGATGCAAGATCGTGAGAAGCTGGCCGCATGGTTGGCGGAAGACGAGAATGTTACAGAACATCCATTCTGGAAATGGTACGCCTATTTCGCAGATCGTCTTATCGATATGGCCCCAAAACCAGAGCATGGCTTCCAAGCCCGGCCTACCCGGACCGTTGCTGCACCAAAAATTGGCCGTAACGACGTCTGCCCTTGCCAGTCTGGCAAAAAATTTAAACAGTGCCATATGGATAAAGAGGAGTCTGTTGCCTGGAAGATAGGCTCGCCAACTCCGGCAATCAGGGCTATGGCTGTCTCAAAAATAATTCAAGCTTTACCTATAAGTGATCTAGATAAAATTCCTCAAGAGAAAGCTTCCGATGTTGTTCTAACCGAGGTAGCCACCGCTTATCACGCTGGTGGCAGGCTTGACGATGCCCTTCTCATTGTTAAAAAAGTTCTCGATGGCGACCGGGAAGATCCGCATATTCTCTGGGATTACTGGATAGCACGTTATGCTGAGTGGCTGGTTGAGGCTGACAAGGCCAGTGATAGCGAACAGTTTTTGATGGATGAGTATGACGCTCCACGTAAAGTTGCAGCTTGGCAGGTCGCCCAGAAACTTGCCGCCTACTATGTGGATATTGGCGACAGCGAAAATGCTGAAACCTGGGTTGATACCGCCCTGGAAGGCAACTCTGAAAACCCTTTCAACCACTATCTAAAAGGTCTGCTTCTCCACTCCTTGGAAAATTGGGAAGAAGCTGAAGCTGCCTATGCAAAAGCCAAAGAGTTGAGTGCAAACTTCCGGGAAGAGGAGAGGGCCTATATGACTCCATTGGTTGAAGAGGCAATAGACTTGGTCAAAAACCGCAAATCTTTGGATGATGAATCGGTCGAAACAGAGACAGAGTCAAATTAACCCTCACAACCCGGCTTATTAGCAATCAATCCGGCTTTATAATAGTGGCAGAGAGTCAACAAACCAGCAAAACCAACTTTGCTGACTCTCTGCTGCTTCTATGATCATACAGGGTGACAACTCACTCTAAACTCAAAATACCAAGATATAACCAGGATATGAAATTATGAAGCGCAGCCACTTTTGTAATGATGTTAGAACAGAACAGATTGGAGAACGTGTCACCCTTTTTGGTTGGGTTAACCGTCGCCGGGATCATGGCGGGGTTATTTTTGTCGACCTTAGAGACCGAAGTGGTTTGGTGCAGGTGGTTTTCAGCCCACAACGAAATGTGGATATCCACCAACAGGCACATGTCCTCCGTAACGAATTTGTTCTACAGATTGAAGGCAAGGTTGCTTCCAGACCTAAAGAGACCGAAAATCCAAAAATGGATACCGGATTGATCGAAGTTGAGGTTGACTCTTTCGTAATCCTAAACAGCTCCAAAACCCTGCCATTTTTACTTGATGATGAAGATCTAGGTGAGAATACCCGCCTCACCTACCGTTTTCTTGATCTGCGTCGCCCCCAGATGCAGCATAATATGGCCTTCAGACACCGGGTAAACCACACTATTCGTAACGTACTGGACGAGGCTGGGTTTTTAGATATTGAGACACCTATGCTCACCAGGAGCACTCCTGAAGGAGCGAGAGACTATCTAGTACCATCACGGGTTAATCCTGGTCAGTTTTACGCCCTGCCCCAGTCGCCGCAACTGTTTAAACAGCTCTTGATGATCTCCGGCTATGATCGCTATTTCCAGATCACTCGTTGCTTTCGAGATGAAGATCTTCGAGCCGACCGACAGCCGGAGTTTACCCAGATAGACCTGGAGATGGCCTTTGTCGATGAAGCAGATGTCATGGAGGTTACTGAATCCATAATCAAGAAGAGTTTCTCTACCGCTTTGGCAACCGAGGTAAAAACACCTATCCCGACCATCACCTATGCCGAGGCCATGGAGAAGTACGGTCTGGATGCTCCTGATATTCGCAACCCTCTCACCTTGACCGATATCACCACAGAGATGAAAGACACCAGCTTTAAGGTGTTCTCCTCCCAATCATCATTCAAAGGTCCGGGTGGTGTTCGTGGTGCAGTAAAAGTGCTCAGGGTTCCTGGTGGAGCCAAGCTGACAAGAAAACAGATCGACAACTATACAAAATTTGTTGAAATTTATGGAGCAAAAGGTCTGGCCTGGATTAAAATCAATGGTCCATGGCAAGAGGATAGCTGGCAATCGCCAATAGTTAAATTTTTCTCTGACGAGGAGAAAGCTGCCATTGTTACCGCTACTGGGGCTGAGACTGGCGATATCCTATTTTTTGGTGCAGACAAACTTTCTGTAGTCAATGAAGCCCTTGGTCGTTTGCGGGTAGCAGTTGGCAATGATATGGAGATGGTTGACCCTGATGCTTTTGGTTTTGTCTGGGTAACAGAGTTTCCACTTCTACAGTGGGATAATGACAGCAAAAGGTTTGATGCGGTTCACCACCCTTTCACCGCCCCCATGGAGGAAGATCTCCACTATATGGAAGCTGAACTTGAAGAGGGAGTTCTTCCACTACACAAAATCCGCTCCCGTGCCTATGATCTGGTCTTGAACGGTACTGAAATTGGTGGTGGCTCCATCCGTATCCACAACCCAGAAATGCAACGTAAAATGTTGGCACTGCTGAGTATCGATGCTGAGGAGGCTGATGATAAGTTTGGCTTCTTACTTAAAGCCTTGGAGTTTGGTGCACCACCCCATGGCGGCTTAGCTTTGGGTATGGACCGTTTAATTGCTATTATGTTAAAAGTCGAATCAATCCGTGATGTTATAGCTTTTCCAAAAACCCAGAAGGCTGGCTGTGTTCTAACTCAATCACCATCAACAGTTGACCAGAACCAACTTAGAGACCTCTACCTACGCTCTACCTTTAGAGCAAAAATTGAAGAGAAGGCTTGAAAATACCAGTTAGGGCGTTGCCCCACACCCCATTGGGAAGGGGCAGTTCCCCTTCCCAAACCCATCCCATTATTCTACAACTGATTACTTAGCTCTTTTGCATGGCGGATATAATCCTGACGAATACTGTTTGCCTCCTCATATCTTCCGGCATTTTTCAACATGGTTAACAGCTCTGCAAGTGCAGAGTTGAATTGATCCGGCCATGAGTCCAAGCTGGCCTGCACGCTATCAATAGCCATGCCATGCTGCCCCCACCTGGAGTAGATCCGGCCTTCAGTTAAATAGTATAATGCTCGAATCTTTCGATCACGACTGTTTTTGAGCTGCTCTCGGCACTCCGCCATAATTTTTTCCACCATCACTTTATCCTCAACACGCTCTCCTTCCAGAATTCCAATAAGGGCAAAAATTTTAACCCGTAAAGAATCTCCAAAATGCTCCAGGACTTGTGTTAACGCCTTTTTTTGATGCTCAGAGCTAATGGTAGAGCTAACTGTGGCAAAAGATTCAACAATATGTGCGACTACCATACGGCTGACATTTCTAGTGTAGTGGTCGGTGTGGTTAAGGGAGTATTTTATCTTAAACAGATAGTCTAACAGTTGCTTGTTAATCTTGATCACCCGACTTGGAGTTTTGCCTTTTTCCAAGCGATAGATAGGTCCTATATTGGTGCTGGAGTAGCCTTTAGCGACCAGTTTCATGTCTCGCCTGGTGAAATAGATTGGTCTATCTGTTTTGCGTACGAATTCACGAACCAGAGCAAATTTTTCTTTATCTGTAACTCGGTTTGGTTTAAAGATTCTGTTAGGAAAAACCAGTCCGGATGTAGTTATTAAAGTAATATCGGGCCGGACTTTTTCGACCAAATGGAGATAACCAAGGGCAGATAGATGGAGATCGCCGTTAACAAAAAATATGCCATCCTTCTCAATCAGGCTGAAGACAAATTTGGCATAATCATCAACCCAACGATAATCGTAACGTCCATTAACTCCAAAATGGAGAACCAGTGGTAGAGCGATTATAGTTCCGGCAACCCCTAGTTTAAGGTGTGGCTTCCTGATGCTGCCAGGTTTTATCTTTTGCAGTTTTTCAAACAGTGCCATACTCCCCATCCCTAACCATAAAGCACAGATACCATAAGGTATTAGATTTGTAACAGATATTGAGTGTGCTCCATTATTTGTGAAGATGACATTTAGTGATAGCAAAAGAATAAGAGGTGTAGATATAAACAGGGTGATCAGGCCAAAGTTAATCTGCCTGGGCAAACGTTGCCAAGCCACACCAGCTCCATATACAACTAGCAGCAAGCCAATAGGTGTATACTGCATGAGCAACTCCCAGCCTAGACTCTGGGCATAATAAATTGTGTCCCATATGGTGGCAGACATTTGATTTTCAAATAAAAAAAAGTGCTTCCGCAGAAAAAAGAACAGAAACTCATCCCAACTGTTAATAGATCCGGTAAAGCTGACCGGAGGGTTCTCTTGCGAGCGAAGCACCATCCATAAGTATGGTGGTATCAAGCCCAACAGGGATATAGGTAGTGCCAATGGGATGTTTTTTACTATCAATCGCCAGCGGGGCCAGAGAAGCACTAGTAGCCCAGGAGTAGCCATACCCATCAAAGGCCAGTGGTTGGTGAGGCTAAGCCCATATAAAAATGCCAGGAATAAAAGCCGTTTTTTATCTGTGTTGCTATTTTGGTTCTCAGTCCCTGGAGGAAAACTCAAAGCCAACACCTGGTGAAGAACAAGAAAAAACAGCAGGGAGTTTAGTGTGTATACTTCGGTTATGATGGATTGAGACCAGAACGCTTTTGAGACTGCAAAGGCCAATGATACAACGATAGCGGCTTTGGGAGTAAAGCGTAGGCCAAGAGCTATCCAGAAGAGTGTAATAGATGTTAACGCACCAAAAAGCCCACTGATAGCGTGACCTTTGAAAGCCACGCTTCCCCATGGGAATGAGATAAGAAAATGGGCTATTAGATTGTATAATGGATAGCCTGGGGGGTGGGAGATTCCAAGATAATAGCTGGAGAGTAAAAACAGCCCATCATCCTCCAGTGCTATAGAGCGGGGAGCAGTTGCCAGGTAAAAGCTGAAAATTATGAAAAATAGTGCAAACAGGGTCAACTTATGGTTGCAAAATTGAGCCGGTTTATATGTGAATAGCTCTGGTTTCGTAGCGGCTATCTCTTCTGATTTAGTTGCAGAGCTCAATTTGTAGGGGTTGCTCAAAAGCTGCTCCATAAGTTGACCTCACATCAGTGCCCAACCAAACCTCTCTCAACTAACCCAAGCCGGATGTTGCACGAATGATGCCCCAGGCCACATCTTAACTGGCTTGCCGGTGTTGCATGAGTAGGCATAACGGTTATTGTTCGAGCAACATCCAGGCTAACATCAAACTATATTTCATGCTTGGACAAAAAAGGAAAAATAACTCAGCACTGCTGTTGAGGTTATCGCAAATTTTTCATTTTATATATCTGAAACAGCTATTCCTAACCTTTTAAACTAATACATGACCACGCTGATTATGAACCGTAGTGCACAGCAGAAAACAAAGCCTTGGGAGGGCTTGCAGCCCCCTAACCCCCTCGCTTTAATATAAAAGCAAAAGCTAAGCAAAACCTTGGGCTCTGCCCAAACCCGGCAGGGGGATAATCCCCCTACATCCCCTATATACTAAACCAGTGTGGTCTTGTACTAGGTTTAACAATACAGAGTGACAATTTTTGTCAGTCACTGACAATGTGTGTCACTTTCAAAAACAAGCAAAACCGACAACAAACCAGCAAAACATTGAAGTTGTTATGAATATTAATTTGGCACAGTAGTCGCAATAGTGAAAAGCAAGCGAAACAAACAGATCAGTTAAATATTAATTAACTTTATTTTAGGAGAATATCATGAATAGCACTAACCAAATCGAACGTTTCAAGCAGCAAGAAGGTTTTACTTTGATCGAGTTGATGATTGTTATTGCAATCATCGGTATCCTGGCAGCGGTTGCTCTACCAGCCTATCAGGACTACACAGTTCGGGCAAAAGTATCAGAGGCAATTTTATTCGGATCATCGGCTAAATCTTCTGTTTCTGAGTATTACATCTCACAGGCAACTATGCCTACTGATGAAACTGAAGCAGGTGTCAGCACAACCGCTCCTGCAGGCAGCGTTGTCGACTCATTAACTTACGACGACACAAACACAACCACAGGTGTGATAACTGTAGTTGTAGATATTGATGAAGATGGTACTTACGAACAGGCCAATGGAGACGGGCAGTTTACTTTAACAGGTGTTGGATCTTCCACAGGTGTAACATGGACCTGTGCAGTAGGCGGAACCAACCCAATCCTTGCAAAGTATTTACCAGCTAACTGTCGCTAACATCAACTTCTATTTAATAACAATAAAATGGAAGCATAAAAAACCCGGCCTTTGCCGGGTTTTTTATTGTTGCTGTAACGGGTTACTGAATGCGACTTTTCATCACATTTTTACTCAGTAGCTACTCTATCAAAACAGCGTAGGCGATATAGCTCCCTCTTAGGACCATCTTCCAGATCAATAAACGCTCCCCTGGTGTGGAGGATATTGTTGCTGATCAAGCCCAGACCATTTTCCAAACGGCCTCGAATGATAAATGGTGATGTTCCGTTCATTATCCTGGTCAATGCATCAACTGCTGCTACCACCTTTTGAGAATCTTTCCAGCTAATGCTAATGGTTCTAGCGGTATAACGCATATGCAGAAAACCATTTTTCACCGAAAAAACCGGCCCGGTCCGGTCTGGTCTTGCAACCTTGTCACCATCCATCCTGGCAGGAATTGTCATCACCTCCTGGTCCATGAATGTTTTGATAAATTCAGGGTTTTCATCTCTTAGTTTAATATAGGCAATTTCATGATCCAGAAGTTGGTTATCCCCACCTTCATGGGCAGAACGGTGGCAATATAGTGCCAGACTCAACACCTGCCGCTCATTGGTATTATAATAACCGTCCGTATGCCAACCAATCTCCGCCTGACGGTACGGAATATAGTTGGCAAAAGGCCCATAGGCAGAACCTCCAGGAGATAGCTTGGAAAGCCCACTCTCCCCTGCTCCCAAATTACAATCAACATCCTCAACCCCCAACTGCTTTAAGAGAGCTGGAAGTGGGTTGTCTTTGATAATATCAGGGTTTTTAACTGCAAAGACCACCATATTTGCCTTGGCACAAACCTTTAATAGAGCGGTACGCTCATCTGCCGTCAGTTCGTATGGACTATTTATCTCAACAACCAGATCAGCTAAAGATTGGGGATATCCAGCAAGCTTGGCCTCTCGCCACTCATTATAAGCCCGGTCATCTCCAAGATTAAAAATTGAACTATTTGCCATAACCACTCTCCCAACCAACATATGCCTGACAAAAAAAATAGCTGAAAACCTCATTTGATTTCCAGCCATCTTTTTATACTATCAACTACGGTGTAAATTTAAAAAACTATAGACCCATACCAATCAGGATAGATGCTGATGCATAGACTTCACGGCAGATACTACAATTATCCAGATTCGTAAGTTATCCGTACATCACTGGTGCAAACTTTTTATTAACCTGACAAACCAATATGTTGCACCATTAATGTGCACCCAACTGCCAAACCTGGATTACAGTGGTAGCTTTTGCCCTGCCAGAAGGGAATTTATTTCCTCTACACATTCATAAACTGAACAGATAATTAGGAGCCTATAGCGTTAACCATTTAATATAAAAACAAATAAATAGTTTTTTCGATATTGGCAACAGCCTTGCAGTCTATGAGCGATATAAGAGAATTATTCATATAAAATAATAATAACATAATTTAGGCAAACTTTTAGATTTTTCGGAGTCACAATATGAAAATTCCTGGCCTAGCCCAGTTCGTTCCTGGCTCAATGATATCAAACATTCTCGATATACCAGCTTCAGAAGATGATAACCAGCCACAAGAGAGCGACTACCTCTCCAACAGACCAATGGTCAGCAACCCCGACTCTGTCATCACCATGCTTGATCAAGGTGAAAGATTAGACGGCATGGATCTACAAGGACAGACCGCCCTGATGTGGGCAGCACTCAATGGTGAAGCAAAAATTGCTGCCCATCTTATTGCTGCTGGTGCAGATGTTAACGCTACCGACTGGTGGGGTAGATCTGCTTTAACCTTCGCTCTCACCTACAACCACAAAAGGGTTGTCGCCCTACTCATCGAAAATGGTGCCAACTGGAGTTAGCCCAGATTCAGCAGTTGGACGTTCATTAACGGCATAACATATTGGTTTATCATCTTAATCAGGAAAAACCTAAACCACCTTATTGGTGATGAGAATTTTCCTTATTTACCCGGTTAGTAAAGAGGTTGTGCCAGTGATGTGCGAACAACTGCCGAATCTAAGGTTAGACCAACAACTCCTGGACAATTCCGGCAATTGATTTGGAATCACGACTATAAACTGCACTGCGAATACGGTCGAATCCATCGCCATAGCGACTATCATAAGGGGCACACATCTCACTGAATGACTCGCATATGGTTACAATTTTACTTGATTCAAAGGTGGGTAGATCAGCAATTTCTTTCAGAGCTGCAACCACCTGCATAACCAGTTCTGGTGGCATTTCAGGTCTGCTCAGCTTGTTAGACTCCAGCCCGCCATGCTCTTGATTTAGCCCGAGATATTTTAATAACAGAGGCATAAGCCGGTCAAGATCAACCGGCTTGGTAAGAAAATGTGAGATACCGGCATCCGCAGCCTGGCCTTCCCGTTCCACAAAAGCATCGGCAGACAGGCCAATAATTGGCAGAGAGGCAATAGCTGGGTTTTCCCTGATTAAACGTGCCGCTCCCAGACCATCAAGAACCGGCATGTGAAGATCCATCAGAATCAAGTCTGGACGCCAGGAGAGAGCCATATCAACCCCCTGCTGCCCATTTTCGGCAATTTTTGCACTCAAACCAACATCCTCTAAAACCGCCATCAACATCTCCTGGTTCATTAAGTTATCTTCTACCAGAAGGATTTTCACATCAGGCCGAAAAGTGTAACTACTCCAATCAACCTGCTCAACTACCTCCTCAATCATCTCTACATTATGCAGAGGAAGATTGACATAAAAAGTAGAGCCAACTCCAACTTTACTCTCTACCGCCACAGTCCCACCCAAAATTGAGGCTAAGCTTTTCACTATAGCCAGGCCCAGGCCAGTACCACCATACTGCCTGGTAGTGGAGCCATCAGCCTGCTCAAAATGGTTGAAAACTGCATCCAACCGTTCAGCCGGTATGCCGATCCCTTCATCAATGACTTTAAATACCATTTCTCCATCTTCACGGGTTAGATTAAGCTCGACCTTACCAGCTTTTGCCGTGAATTTGACTGCATTATCCATGAGGTTCATCAAAATCTGGTTCAGTCGGGTTCGGTCTGTCCTGACTTTTTTTGGCATACTGGGATCAATATCAAAACCGACTATTACCCCCTTCTCCGCTGCCCGGTCTTTCATTATATGATAAAGACTCTGAACCAATAGACGGATATCAACATCCTCTTCATCAGTCTCAACTTTACCAGCCTCAATTTTTGCCAGATCCAAAACGTTATCGATAATCTCGGCAAGACTGATGCCACTAACCTGGATATTCTCAAGATATTGCAGAAAACGTGGCGAAATTTGGCTCTTATGCTTTAGTAGAAGCCTGGAGAAACCAACTATAGCATTTAGTGGAGTTCTGATCTCATGGCTGACGTTAGCCAAAAATGAGGTTTTAGCTAAACTGACGCTCTCAGCCTCCTCCTTGGCTTGAAGCAAAGCTTCTTCAATCTTTTTACGCTTGATCAGACCAGCTAGAATATTAGAGGTCGAATGCAGAAACTCCTCCTCCTCTTGATCATAAACATGATTTTCAGGCAGATAAAGGGTGAGAACCCCCAACAACTCCCCCTCTAATAAAATTGGATAACAGTAGTGTCCATGAGGCTGCATACCCTCATAGCGAACTTCGTGACAATCATCTATATTGCCAGCAAAAACTGGTTTTTTGCTCAAAGCAGCACGACCACACAAACAGTGCCCTAGCTGGACAGTATCGCAGGTTACCAGCAGATGCTCCGACACCCCACGCTGAACCGCCATTTTGAGATTACCGTCTGCCTGTGCCAAAAAGACCAGACCTCTGGACTGGACCGACAACCATGGCACTGAGAAGATTAAATCCAGAGCCTTCCCTAGCTGTTCGGTAAGAGAGATTGACTCCAGAGATGTCTGCATCAAAGCACAACTCACAACCCGGGCCTGATTTTCCCGTTTGGTCAAGGCTTTAAGATCACTCAACTCTTTTTTTAACTCAATAACCTCATTGGCAAGCTCAAGCTTGTCCATATCCATACCATGGGCAGCCAAACTCTTGTTAAAATAGTCTCTGCATTTGCTTAAACCAGCAATTGAGACAACCCCAACAAAAGAGCCTTTATCAAAAACCGGCAGTGCCGGACGGTCCGCACTCTTTAGCCTTTTCAGGACATCGCCAACCTTCTCACCAAGTTGTGCTTTTGGTTCAAGGAGAGGTTTTCTTTTCTCTTCAGATTCGTCCAAAGAGCAGATTCCAGCCAACTTTCCATCTTTAAATGCAACAACATATCCATCATCATATGAGTCACGGGAGAGGCTCTCCAACTCATCCAAACTATCAATTCGTGGAAATGACTCTTTGACGAAACAATCAATTCGCATCATTATCTTCACCTCAAGACACTTACCTTTATTAAATTTACAGACAGACAGTCTCTCACAGTTAACAAACAATTGTAATAATAATCGGTTTTATACCTATGTTGAATATTGAATGTATTGATAAATATTTTGGACAAAACTGCCTTTTCAAAGAGGCAAGCCTAATAGTCAACCCCAACGAAAAGGTAGGTTTTGTCGGCCCCAACGGAACCGGTAAAACCACTCTGTTCCGTTTGATAGAGGGCACCCAAGAGGTTGATAGCGGCAAACTATCTATAATTGCTAATACAAGAGTTGGTGTTCTTCGTCAAGAGCTAGATGAATCACACCGCTCCCTCCTCCTTGAAACCATTGAGGGCGACCCGGAACTGACCGCATTGCGGTTGGAGCGAGAGAAGCTTCAACAGTCACTTGAAGATAGCTCAACCCAGCCGTTAGAGTCCGTCACCAACCGTATGGGAGAGATAGAGCACCGTCTTGAGGAGATAGATGCCTTTAGGGCTGAAAGCCGGGCAGGAGCAATTTTGCTTGGCCTGGGCTTTTCAAAGACAGATCTGGATAGACCACTATCAGATTTCTCCGGTGGCTGGCGGATGCGGGTGGCTTTAGCCCGGTTACTATTCTCTCGGGCCGATTTGATGTTGCTTGACGAACCTACCAACCATCTGGACTTGGAGTCGGTGGCATGGCTGGAGAAACATCTCGCCAACATGTCAGGGACAGTTATGATCATCTCCCATGACCGCGGCTTTCTAAACCGGGTGACAAAAGTCACCATCGCCTTGGAGAACCACGCCATAGTCCGTTATGCCGGCTCCTTTGACAGTTATGAAAAGCAGCGTGAAGAGCGTAGGCGGTTGTTGATTAAAAGTGCTGATAGGCAGGATCAGGAGATAGAGCAGATAGAAAAATTCATCAACCGCTTCCGGGCCCAGGCAAATAAAGCCAAGCAGGTACAGAGCCGAATTAAACACCTGGAAAAAATAGTCCGGATAGAGAGGCCGGACCGGGACCATGCCCCTCCGGTTATCCGACTGCCAAACCCGCCACCTTGTGCCTATGAGGTTCTAACCCTGCAAGGGGTCAGCAAACAGTTTGAAGATAATATTCTTTTCAAGAAAATTAGTTTAAAGCTTGAAAAAGGCAAGAAAGTTGGCCTACTTGGACCTAACGGAGCTGGTAAAAGCTCGCTGTTGAAAATAATAACCTCCTCTCTAACTGCCGATGAGGGGTCGGTCACACTTGGCGACCGGGTTAAAATTGCCCATTTTGCCCAACACACACTGGAATCACTAAACCAGGAGCACACTATAATTGAATCTGCTCAAGAGAGTGCTCCATCTAGCTGCAACGATAGAGAGCTCAGGACTGTATTAGGTGGTTTTCTCTTTTCTGGTGACACGGTGTTTAAATCTGTAAAAGTGCTCTCTGGTGGAGAGAAGGCCCGGCTGGCACTTGCCAGGCTGTTTTTATCTGGAGCCAATGTTCTCCTGCTGGATGAACCGACCAACCATCTGGATATGGGGGCAAGAGCAGCACTGCAAAAAGCTTTGGAAGCTTATACCGGAACCCTGATTATCATTACCCATGACCGTGATTTAATGGAGGGAGTCTGTGACCACTTTTGGATAGTTGGCAATGAAAAGGTTACTCTCTGGGATAGAGAGTTGAGCCAATATCTTGAGGAGGTATCCCAGATTGATGGAGAGCAAAAAGAGATTGAGAGCCAACCTTTTGATAGTGAAGATAGAGCCCCCCCCAAGATGGGCAACCGGGAGTTGCGTCAAGAGACCGCCAGGATCAGACAGACACTAAGCAAAAATACCAAAAAAAACCGGGAGCGAATTAAAAAAATTGAGAAAGAGATACAGAACATGGAGTCAGAATTAAAGGAGCTTGAGACAAAGCTGGCAGATCCACAACTCCATGAAAACCAGGATAAAACCGAACTAAAGGAGCTTGTCAGCAAAAGTGGTAGGCTCAACTCATCGTTAATTGAACATATGGCTGAGTGGGAAGATCTCTCAATCGATATTGAGCAACATGAACTAGAAGCAAAAAATGCTCTAGACCAACTGAAATAACAAAAAAAACAGCCCCTTTTTTACGGGGCTGTTAATTAGATAAAACTATTCTACAATAACCAACGACTATTTTATCTCAAGCAACTCTACTTCAAATATTAAAGTAGAGTCAGGACCGATACCGGCACGAGGCTCTCCCCTGGCACCATAAGCAAGATTTGAAGGAATGAAAAACTTATACTTAGAGCCAACATTCATCAACTGCACACCTTCTGTCCATCCTGGAATAACCTGGCTAAGAGTGAAAGTTGCTGGTTTTTCTCTTTTGTAAGAGCTATCAAACACCTTGCCGTTTAAAAGTGTTCCACGATAGTGCACCGTTACACTGTCCATTGCACTTGGACGAGGACCAGACCCATCTTTCAATGCTTTATACTGAAGACCGCTTGAGGTCACTCTAACCCCTTTTTCTTTACGGTTTTTATTTAAAAAGTCCTTACCTTCCTGGCTATTTTTTTTTCTTATTTCAGCAAGATTAGATGCTTGTTTAGCTCGCAGCTTCTTGGTCAATGAACTGCGAATTTCAACTATTTCCTTTTTTGAGACAAGCAGCTTCCTCTCATCCATCACATCTTTTATAGCTCGCTCAACAACATCTTGATCCACCTCAAATACGGAACCTTTTAATGCAAGACCAAACTGCAAACCCATGTAGTAGCTGAACTTTTGATCTTCAGTAACAAGCTTGCCCTTAAATCCTGCGGCAGTAGCATTCAGGGGCAAGATGGCAGCAAAACAAAACAGGGCCACTCCAGCTAGTAAATTTCTACCATTCACGTTTGCACTCCTCTTTAATGATTAATAACGGCGAGAATATTATTCGAAATATTCTGCCCTAAATTCAGGATACAGATAAACGGCAGTTGAAAACAATGAAATAAATGTAGTTATTTTTTACCGTACCCATACAAACAGGGAAATATCTGCCTTGGATATCTAAGCATAAAAACAGACTTTTTATTATTGAAACAGTACTATAAAAATCTAGGCATGCAATATGCATATATTTACATCAAGCTTTTGATATGAGAGCAAATCGATAATAACCATTTCAACCATAAATAATAAAAGGCGGTTATTAAGTTAACAGAGCAGCTATTTCAACAAATCTTTTTTGAAAAAAAATGCCTGTTACAACCGAGTAAAAAAAATGATTCAAAAAATCAACTCAACACTAGAAAACATTCAAAAAATGGGTCTATCAGAAGCAGAGTACACCCAGGTATTTCGTCTGCTGAATGATTCTGAGCTTGCTCTATTGGAAAAAATGGATAATCTCAACCGCCTCCAAGAGAAGGAGTTGAGTCTGATCAACGTTCTGGTCAATAAAATCATGCATATGCTTGCAACAAAATTTAACAAACCGGCTTTTGCTCAAATATTGACCGCCTGCTAATAGATGTGAGATATTGTCGGAATGAGTAATCAATTAAGAGATATTTTCCAAGAAGGCCAAGATACAGGAAGTTACTTTAAAAGCTACATCGACTACCTGCACCAACAGCTTCAAAAAATAGACGACTCTGCCCTGGAAGCTTTGACACAAGCTTTTTTAAGTGCGAGAGAAAACAATAAAACCATATTTTTCATTGGTAACGGTGGCAGTGCAGCCACGGCATCACATTTTGCTCAAGATCTAGCCACTGTAGGCCGCAAAGCTGGCGGCAAGCGTTTTCGCACTTTAAGCCTGGCCGATAACAACTCATACATTACCGCCCTCGGCAACGATCTCGGTTATGAACATATCTTCACTGAACAGATTCACACCCTGTTTACCCCAGGTGATCTCCTCATCCCTATATCTGCAAGCGGCAACAGCCCCAACATCATTGCTGCAGTAGAACTGGTCAAACAGCTAGGAGGCCATGTATTTGCTATTGCCGGCTTTGATGGTGGCAAACTTGCTGCCATATCTGACAATAGTATTATAGTTGCAACGCCAAAGGGTGAATACGGTCCTGTTGAAGATGGTCATATGATTATCGACCATGCTGTAACAAGCTACCTTATGCAGATTATCAAACGGCAAATAGCTTAAATATATTTAAAAAAAACTACTCTATAGGAAATGGCTGAGTTGGGGTGAAATGGTTGAAAAATGCTGTTACCGGATCTGGAGCCGGAACAGTGAAAGCGGCTTGACCAGGTGCAGATATTGCGGCTAGTTTCCTCTCCAAAAGCAACATTCCAGCAATTTTAAAATCAAGCTCTGAATCAATATCTATAGACCGTTCTGGAGGCATGGTATGAGCGTAGGCTCCACCATTCATGAACTTTTTATGCCTGCGCAACCAATCGGTACGGGTAACATATACTGCACCGTTCAGGGTGTAAGCTTGCGGCAACTCCTGACGCTGACAGTTGGATAGATCCTGGGGCATAATAGGCTGCATGGCTCCACCATCATCAAGAGAGTACATCCAGTACGGGCTTTTACCGGCAACCACCACAGAGACACAAGCCGGAGCTGATTTTTCTCTGCATATGGTTATAGCAGCATCTATATCTTCAGCCAGACGTAGTGGAGCTGTTGGCTGAAGCCAGACAATATACTCATACTGCTCGGCAAGAGTGTCCAGGGCGTGTATAGCCACATCAATCGAGCTTGCCTTATCATCAGCCAGAGCAGCAGGCCGGACAAAAGGGACATCACAACCATAATGCTCTGCTACCTGAATAATTCCAGCATCGTCAGAAGAGAGAATCAGGCGGTCAATGCAACGGGACTCATTTGCCGCTTCAATTGTCCAGGCAATCATCGGTTTACCCGCCAAATCGAGAATATTCTTTCCTGGCAGACCTTTTGAGCCGCCACGAGCAGGTATAACCGCTAGTACTGAAGGGTTATCTAACATGAGAACAGCTCTTGGTAGTCCTGACAAGCCTGATAAAAATCGCCCTGTTGACCAATATCCAACCAATAATCAAAAAATGGAAAAGCTGCGGTTTCGTGACCTTTGTCGATAATCTGCCGGAAAAGGTCAGGCATATCAGAGTTAGCAGCCCCAGAAAGATAGGGGATGACTTCAGGATTTAGCAGATAAATACCGGCATTAACAAAGTAGGAGTGGGTCGGTTTCTCTTCAATTGCGACTAGTTGCTGACGATCAACCTCAACAACACCGTAAGGGATGGTCTGCTCTATTTTGCGAACACAGAGAGTTGCACTAGACTCCTGCTGGTTATGAAAGTCAAGAAGATCGTTAAAATTAATCCTGGTTAGAAGATCACCATTCATAACAAAAAACGGCTCAGTAGGACTCTCCGGCAGCAGAGCTAGAGAACCGGCAGTACCAAGACGCTCCTCCTCCTCTAGATAATCTATGGAGACACCCCATTTGGAGCCATCGCCAAAGTGCTCTTTAATCATATCTTTCTTATAGTTTACCGAGAGAAAAAAGCGGTGATAACCGCTGGCAATGTAGCTCTCAAGAATCAGTTCTAAAATTGGCTTGCTACCAACCTTCAGCAGTGGTTTAGGACACTCTTTGGTTAAAGTCCCCAGACGGGAGCCAAGACCACCAGCCATAAGCACGACCCAGTTATCTTTCTGTCTGGGCCGAGCCAGCTCCCGTAGGGTTTTAAGGCCGACCAGTAGACCAGCAGAGTCAACAATGGGAATATGCTCGATGGTTTTGGCGGTCATAAGTGAGAGGATCTTTTCTTGGGAATCTTCAATATTGGCGACAAAAGGACGGTCACACATCACTTTAACAACCGACTCTGCCAGAGCAACTCCACTGAGGAGGCCACGGCGAATATCTCCATCGGTAACCACTCCCAACAGGCGGTATCTTTTGTCAACTACCAGAGCAACACGCATAGCACCACGATCGATAACCGTCATGGCTTCCATGATGGTTGCCGTTGGCTGCATAACTACCAGTCGCCAATTGTCTACAGAGGTCACAGCTTTACTCCACCATTATAAAACATCAAATAAAAACTGTCCTGACTTTCATATTCTAACTTCCATAGAGCAAGCAATGCAATATTAATACCACCTAGACGGAGCAGACATAACTGCTTGTCGTAATAGCATTTATAAAGATTATAAGAATCCAACCCAACAAACATGCCGGGTAATAACTGCCGAATCCAGGGCTATTCAATAGCCTCATCTTTTAAAAAGTCCCGCCCAGCCCTCTTCCCCAGCCAGGCCCAATAATTGACCGGAGACACCCCCCTGCCTGGACGTTTAACCCCCATATTCTTCTCTGTAAAAACCTCTCCAGCCGGTATATCAACCAGTGCCGTTAAACTACCCCGCACAACAACACGGTTCTCCTCTTCGCTTACGGTGCAGCTCTTCTCTGCACTTCCCAACGCCAACTCCACATCTCTAACACCTCGTACCATCTCTGCTAGTTCATCAACACTTAAAGAGGCTTTATGGTCCGGCCCTGTCATATTGCAGTCCAAGGTAAAATGTTTTTCTACCACAACAGCTCCAGAAGCTACCGCAGCCAATGGTGCTATTATCCCCTTGCTATGGTCGGAAAAACCTACATTAATGGCAAAAGAGTCCTTTAAGGTGGTAATTGCCCGGAGGTTAAGGTCAGCAATAGGTGCAGGGTATTGGCTGGTGCAGTGGAGAAGGGTCACCCTCTCTTGCAGTATTTTGTGGCCCGGTTTTGAGTGGTAAGCAGAGGCAAAAGCCGAAAGAGATGGAGCTACTGAGCTGTTTAACATACCGTAACTTAAAATCATCAAAGCCTGTTCAACCTCGCCCAGACTGGAGAGGCCGGTGGAGAGGATGATGTTGGCCCCACTCTCCCCGGCAGCCAACAGTAAAGGGCCATGGGTTATGGCTCCCGAAGAGAGCTTTATAACATCAAGTCCCAAGTCATTAACCAGAAATTTCAAGGAGCCGCAATCAAAAGGGGTAGAGAGAAAATCTATCCCCTGCTTCAGACAATATTTTTGTAGCTGGCGGTGCTCAGACTCAGAGAGGGCCAGTTTTTCCAACATTTGTGCCTGACTCTCAGCCGGCTGCCCTACCCCATTTTGGTAGTTGGCTTTAGGGGTGCCAGCAGCCACCAACTGCTCAACGCTGAAGGTCTGAAATTTTACCCCATCAGCTCCAGCAGCCACAGCAGCGTCTACCAACTCAAGTGCAAGTTTAATATCACCATTATGGTTCACCCCAGCTTCGGCAATTATATATACCCTTTGTGACTCAATAGCCGACAAAAAACCACTCATGACAACTCCAGATCATGGAATTTTTTATTTATAAGAGCCTTGAAGTCGGTTTTGCGTAAAATTTCCACCATCTGCTCCGCACTATTACCCCGGCCATAAGGTGAGTCGTTTTTTGCTCTGTCATGGTTTAAAGCTATCTTCATGGTTTTGACTATCTCCTGGGTATCTTCGCTACAGTCATAAACTGAGCTGGCTTTAAGCCGCCCATCCTGCCTTGAACCCACATTTACCGTCGGTACTGCAAAAAATGGTGCCTCAATCAGACCGCTTGAGGAGTTACCAACCAGCAGATCTACATGACGCATCAAACCAAGATAGAGGCGAGAGCCTAAATTATCGAAAAGAACGGTCTCTCCCGGACGGCCTGAGACATATTCGGCAAGAAGTTTATTTATCTTACGGCCACCAGAATCGGCGTTAGCTTTACAAAAGATGATTCTTGCTCCGCTAAACTGCTCTAAAGCCAACAACAAGGCACTCAACCCAGCAGTTGCCGACTGTCCTATGGTCACCGGGTGGTAGGTAACCAAAAAATTCTGCTTGGCCAGACTAAAACCTGTCTCACCCTGCCAAGCCATTTTATCAGGAAAATCATTTCGAAGCAGATGGTCCAGACCAGGGGCGCCAACATTAAAAACCCGGCCCGGCTCCTCCCCCATCTGGATCACCCGGTTACGGTATGGTTCTGCTGCTACAAAATGGATATGGGACATTTTGGTAATAGCGTGGCGGATAGAGTCATCTATAGCCCCTTGTGATGATTCACCACCATGAATATGGGCTACGGGAATCTGGGCTGGCAGTGCCGCCTGAACCGGGGCCAGCATCTCAAAACGGTCACCCAAAACCACCAGCAGGTCGGGTTGTAACCGGGCAAAAACATCGGCAAAGCCCACCACCCCCAAACCGATGGATTTGGCTGTGCCTACTGGAGTATCACTTGATAGCAACATCTCCACTTTGGCATCAACTACAAAACCATCAGCCTCAACCTCAAGCCCGGTCATGCCAAACTCTGGAGATAGGTGCATGCCGGTGGTGATCAACTGCAGTTGAAAATCCTCCGCTGCTCTAAGAGTATGGAGCAACCAATAGAGCAGCCCATACTCAGCTCTAGTTCCGGTTACAACGCAAATTTTCTTCTTAATCATAAAATATCCAGAATCAACCAAGTTTTAATCTAGATTCGGCAGTTGCGCCTTTAATACAGACCCAACTACCGAATCTAGCTTTAATTAGAGACCGCATGTAACACTGCATTAATAACCTGCTCTTGATCATCTTTTGACAAACCAACTGAACAGGGCAGAACCACCACCCTGAACCAGATATCATCACAGACTGTAAGACTGTTTTTAGGAGCATTTTTATATGGATCTTGGAGATGGATCGGTTTCCAGAAAGGCCGGGACTCAATTCCACTATTTTTTAAATGGGCCAAAATAGAGCTTATACGTTCTGGGTCTGCCCTATCCACAAATACCCCAGAAAACCAACAGCTACTTTGCTGGATCTTGGATGGAGGGCTATAGTCAGGAAAAGCAATTAAACTTGATATGTCGTCAAAAGCCTCATCATAAACCCGGCGAATTCTCTGTTTTGCAGCGACAAGGTCTGCAATACGTTCCAACTGGGCAGTACCAATTGCGGCATGAACATTACTCAGCCTATAGTTAAAGCCGACCCGGTCATGGTCATAACCGCTGCCATACCGGGCTGTGGTAGTCAGATGTTTTACCAGATCCATCTGGGCGGGATCATCACCTACAACCGCACCGCCACCACCACAAGTCAAGGTCTTGTTGCCATTAAAGGAAAAAACTGTCAAATCCGCCCCCAACGCCCCAACTGGCCGCTGATTATCAACAGCTCCCAGTGCTGCGGCAGAGTCGGCAACCACAGGCAGGTTATACTCTCTGGCGATGGCGACAATACGGTCCATATCTGCTGGCAAGCCCAAGGTATACACCGGCATTATCGCTGCGACACGCCGCCCGGTTGGCCGGTGGATCACCTCCCCGCCCCGAATCTCTGTATCTGACTCCAGCCTTCTTGCCAACTGCTCAGGGTCAAGGTTCCAACTTGTGCGCTCCACATCAAACAGCCATGGGTCGGCCCCACAATAGCTAATGGCGTTGGCACTGGCGATAAAGGTCAACGATGGCAGAATAACCAGATCATCCCTCTCAACCCCGACAGCTACCAAAGCGGCATGGAGTCCGGCGGTTCCTGAAGATGTTGCCACCCCGCGAAAACTACCAGATACATTTGCAACCATCTCCTCAAAACGGCCAACAAAAGAGCCGACTGAAGAGATAAAGTTGCTGGTGACACACTCCTCAAGATAGCGACTTTCATTGCCGGACAAATCTGGAACTGCTAATGGGATCATAATTTAATGGCTCCTATCCCGGATAATTCATGAAATATCCGTCTACATTTTTTGATCAAGGTTGCGGCTTGATATCTGGTGGTCAAGCTCTGGGACTGTTAATTTAACCGCACCGGCAATCTCTCCAACAAGCCAGTTTTTATCTTCTTTAATCTTTTTTAGTGCGGCTAGACTCTCAGAGAGACTGCCTTCATCCATTGGCGGTTGTCCGGCAATAATACCCACTGCTTTAAATCGGGAAAAATCTGCCCTCTCCCCACGGCCAACAAACTCCTCCACCGGCTTTTCTCCACTGGTATCACTACCACTAAAATAACAGGGCCACTCTTTTTTCTCCGCCAGATCCCCTTTACCGGCAATCTCTTTGGCCTCAATCTCAGAAGCACACTTAATTGGAGTGTAGCCTCTCTCTTTTAAAAACAGCTCGGCAATTTCTGAGAATGTTTTCAGATCTGATTGTGGACTGAGACGGGGAATAAAAACCTCCCGGTTCTCACCAAGAAAACAGGCAAGAAGACACAACTGCCCCGACTCCTCATGGGAGATAAAGTAGCGGCGAACGTCAAAGGGAGCCGATAGAGGTTGGCCCTTCTCAAAGCGACGGATAAAACCATGCAGCAGGCTGCCATCAGAAAAAGCAACATTGGCAAACCGGGCTGTTGAGTACGGAACATCCCCGGAAAATGCGTAGAGCAACTGCTCCATCAACGCCTTACTCGCACCCATCAGGTTGGCTGGGTTGACCGCTTTATCAGATGAGACTGAAAAGACCCTGCTCTGCCTGGAGATTTTCAAAAAGGCCAGCAGCCTCTGCAATGAAAAAATATTGGTCTCTAACATCTGCATCAGGCTGTATGGGTCTCGCTCAACACGAACATGTTTTAACGCTGAAAAATTAACCACATAATCATAGCTCTGCTGAGACTCCAAAAAATAGTCAAACATTACCGACCCCATAGGGATGGATAGAGTCATAAAATCTGTGGGAACGTGAAGAGTTGAGGAGCGAAGATCCCGTACCAGCTCAACAAGATTGTTCTCGGCAGGATCAACCAAGTGCAGGGTTTTAGGGGTAAAGGCCAACAACTGCTTAACAAAAGAGCTGCCGATGGATCCGGCCGCACCGACAACCAAAATCCGGCTACCGGTAATTTTATCAATCAGTTCCAAATCGGCACTCTCTAAATCATCTTTAAAAAGAGATTTACTGCGACCTAATACCTGCTCTAACAGTGTTGTCGTCATAAACTAAACCCACCTACACATTGTCTGAAAATTGCTCTATATAGTGTTTGACCGCCATGTTTTGCGGATCATCTTTCAGTATCTCTTCAAACATCTCTACAGCCTCCACCCTACTTCCCATATCACCATAAAGTTTGCCCAGTTTCTGCTTGACGACAAGATCATGATCAACCACATCCAGATACTCCCTGTACTTTACAACTGCCAACTTCTGATCGCCAGTCAGACGCAGAAGGTCAGCATAATAAGGGGTGAAAAGCATAGACTCTTCTGAAAGTTTTTCAGCAACCAAGCAGGCTCTGGCAAGATCATTTTGCAGTAGATAGACCGATAGACACTGTTTGAGGCACTCCCCCTCCAACATTTTCGAATTTACTTTTTCATAATGGTCCAGAGCAAGCTCAAGATTGCCGGCCTTTTGGGCAACATAACCCTCCATCAAATTAACAAAAGCATCTTTTTCCTCTAGACTGCTCTCCTTGATACCGTCAAGAAAGTTTTCTAGCTTGGCAGTATCATTGGTAGTGAAAAAATGTTTTGCCTTACTCAAAATAGCCATTGGTGAAGCAAGGGTATTTTGACAATGGACCGAATAGTCGGTTTCAGTTTCGGCTAAAATATCGGCAAAAGATTGGGCAACCTCTTTTAGTGATTCTGCCTGTTTTTCAGGAAAATCTTCTATGGACCGCCCACTCCGGTCGAGAAATGTGTAGAGGCGGCCGGGCTGACCATCTCTGTTCCATTGGGTAATCAGGGTTTTTATATTGGGGCGGGGTTTGGTCTCCTCAATCCTTGCCCTAAGCCGCTGCCGGGAATCATCCAGCACCTTGAGAAGTTCCTTCACACTATCCCGGTAGATCTCATAATAACGCCGCCCGGTCTCTTCAATCTCCTCGTCGGTCCACTCAACATCTTTGTTGGGACGGCTAAGTTTAAGAAGTTTGCCCACACTCCAGCTTTTGACCAGCCGGGATATGTCCCCAAAATCATTATTTAGTGACAGCTCTACATCATCCATCATTTTTTTATATTTAAAATCAGGTGGATGACCCTTACGGCCAAACAGTTTATCATTATAAACAATGGCATTTTCAGCCAATTTTTTAATTTTCAACAACTTACCACGAACTAAATTCAACTCACCTTCCACCATTTGATAATGGTCAGACCAACTAGGAACACTGCTCTCTGCTAGCAGGTTGTTAATACTATCCACAGCAGAGATGGTTAATGGTGTGGTGGTGATAGAGTCCCATGGTAGATGGTCAATATTTTCAATCTTTGCTGAAGCCTGGGATGGGTTTATCAACTGACATTTTCGCTCGGATTTTTCAACTCCCTGCCCGGCTATGGTGTTTAAAGCGTTAAGAGAGCTATGGAAATCCGGGCTGGTCTCCGCCTGCCAACCCCCATTGGTCTCAACCCAAAGCTGGGACCGCTTGGTATATGGGCCAACCTGTGCCTCGGCACTGCCCTGGGCATGGGTGAAACCCTCTTTGCTAAAACAGAGATCAATACCTGCAAGAACAATTTTTGAGAAACCCATATCAAGAGCCACACCAAGAGCGTAATGGGCAACGGTAATACCGGGAAAAAGCTTAAACCGTGGGTTTTTCTCTGTCGCCCACGGAAAGAGAGTGCCGATATAGAAATTTTTCCCTCGCCACTGCCCCACCAACTGGGTGTTTAGATGGTACATATTGACTAAAAATGTCTGTTTATAAAAATCCAACATCTCCTTACATTGATGAAAAATCAGGCCGTATGGGTCGATAGCAAAGATAAAATCAGGAACAATTTTTTCCCGCTTTAGCTGGGGAGCAATCCGGGCTACAGCTAAAACTACCAGATTTTCACGGTTGGCCCTTATCCACTCAAACGACTCATCTAACGAAGGTCCACCAGCCATTAAAACTGCAGTTTTCCCGGCAAATATATCATCGAGCATAGAGACAGGCATGCGGTTTTCCGCAATATTTTCCAACCCTTTTTGGGCAAAAATCCCAGAACCAACCTCCTGAACCATCTGCATATGAAAAAGGCTAAACTTTGATTCTACCAGGGTTCCCAGCTCAACATAGGATTCATGATAGCCGTCAAATACGGAAAGAGACTTGATAGCCATAAGTTTTGAGACATAAAAATAGTCGCGCATTGACTGTTCGAGAGCTTGTTCAAACCACTGCTCATAGGGCTGAACCGAGATATTATCCGGCAGCTCTTCGGGGATCAGACCCTCAGCATAAAGCCTCTGTAAACTACTTGATATTTCAATGAAAAGATAACGGGAATCAGTTGCTGTTTTACCTTTGAGCAGCCAGTTTAGCAACAGGCCGCCATCGGTGCCGATAATCAGGTAGAGATGGCCCTCTTTAGCCAGTGACTCACCATAATGGCGATGGTAAAAACTGTCGGAGCCAGAGAGAGAGAAAGCCTCGCCAATTATGGAGGGAAAATATCTCTCACCAAACTCATTTGTTAGCACTACTCCTAAAGGGTCTTGACTGCTATCCATTGTTTTATCTCGTATATCATTTATTTATGGTGATGTATGGGTTGTAATTTTCAGCTATCTAGCCTATCTTCAAACTTTACATTAAAAACAGTTATCGTGAGTTAGGACCTGGGGAAAAATTAACTATCCAGCAACCCAAGTATGGATTTTAAAATACCGTCATGCCTAATAGTTCCACAGACCAATTACACAATGAGATGAAGATAGCAATTGACCTACAAAAAAAAGGTCAAGATGTAGAGGCAACTGTACTGCTCAACACAATAATCACGCAATTTTCGGGCCATTCACGACCATATTTCCACTTAGGCATGTCCCTATTCAATATGGAGAGACATAGCGAAGCCATAGATCAAATCAGCCGGGCTATAGCCATTAGCCCAGGGGAGGCTGAATACCACACATTTTTAGGCACTATTCTGGCAGCAATTGGGAAAAAAAATGTTGCCAAAATCCGCTGGCAAGAGGCGGTTCGCCTTGACCCAAAACATGCTGAAGCCCTTTTTCTGCTGGGAGATGCTCTTATTGATGAAGGCAAACCAGAGGAGGCTATTGGCTTTTTACAAAAAGCCTTAACGGCAAAACCGGAATTTATTGCTGCCTTAAACAACAAAGGGTTGTGTCATAAAGCCCTAAAACAGCTAAAACAGGCCAAGAGCTGTTTTGAAAAGGCTATAAAACTCGATAAAACCAACCCGGACGCACACATAAATCTTGCCATGACCCTCATGATTATGGGGAGCTATTCAGAGGGATGGCAGGAGTATGAGTGGCGGTTCAAGAGGCTGCCATCACCACTGGTAGACCAACCGCCTGACGGTGTAAAATTATGGTCTGGGGAGTCGCTGCACAATAAAAAATTTCTGGTTATTGCCGAACAGGGCTACGGTGACTCCCTGCAATTTGTCCGTTTTATCTCAATCTTGAAAAACAAGGGGGCTGAGATCACCCTACTCACCCAAGAGCCGTTGGCCCCTCTTTTAAAAGAGATGCCGGAGATAGACCACACCACAACTGAAAAAAGTAATCTAGGCCATATAGACTATTACTGCCCTCTTATATCCATCGCCAATATTTTAAAAACGTCTCTGGACTCTATTCCTAACAATATTCCATATATTACAGCCAATCAATTAATGAGAAAACGTTGGCAACTAAAGCTTGCCCCTGCTCCGATCAGGGTTGGCCTGGTCTGGGAGGGTAAACCTCTTTTTAAAAACGACCCCCTCCGGCGGCGTTCAGTCAAACTGGAAGATTTTGCACCACTAGCCCAGATAGACGGACTGCTTCTGTTTAGCCTGCAGAAAGGCCAACCAGCAGAGCAGATCGAGAGTCAAAAACAGATGAAAATTATCGATCTAGACCCGGATATCGACAATTTTGCCGACACGGCAGCTATTATCAGCAACCTTGATATTGTTATTACTATAGATACAGCAACAGCCCACTTAACTGGAGCGTTGGGGAAAACAGCATGGATTTTGCTGCCTTTCTCTCCTGACTGGCGATGGGGTCTGGACCAGGATACCACCCCTTGGTACCCCAACTCCGTACTATTCAGGCAGAGCCAATACAACCAGTGGCAGGAACCAATCAAGCAGATGGTTGAACTACTCAAGAAATGGCAAAAAAAATGACTGAAAAACCGACAAATACCAAACTTTTACAACAGGCAACCTCCCACTTTGCAAATGGTGACTTTCCTGCTGCTGGCAAGTTAGCTACCACAGTATATTTTGATGAGCCGACAAATCCCAATGCTCTATTTATTTTAGGTATGGTCGCCCATAAGGCCGGAAACAATAAATTGGCGATCCAGCTTATTGAAAACTCTTTAAAAGAGAAACCAGATCAAGCCAATGTTCTATTTCACCTCTCTGGGGTGTTGCAAAGCAGCGGTCGAATTGCAGATGCTGAGATTCGCCTTGCCCAGGCACTTAAAATCAAACCCAACATGGTTGAGGCCCATATTAATTTGGGCAATATCTGCTTTGGCAAAGGGGATCATTCGCAAGCGTTAACTCACTATGCTGAAGCTGTAAAGTCAGAACCAACAAACGGCATGGCCCATTATAATATAGCGATAATATCGCAAAAATATGGCAACCATGAAATGGCATTAGAGCATCTGGAACATGCTCTCAAAGATAAACCTGAAGCTGCATCATTCCACATGGCAAAATCATTCTCTCTACTGATGACAGAACAGTTTATAGAGGGGTGGAAAGAGTATGAATGGCGATGGAAAATGCCGACAAACTCCCCAAGAATCTGCCCGGTTCCACGCTGGAATGGAGAGGTGATGGAGGGTGGTAAACGTCTCTATCTGTACACCGAGCAGGGGTTTGGTGATGCCATTATGGCTGCACGGTATATTCACCTTGTTCAAGCTAGTGAAGCCTACGTGATTTTGGAGTGTAAACCAGAACTGCTGGAGCTATTTTTAGAGTCCAACATTGCTGATATGGTGGTAGCCAGAGAGAAAGATGATGACTCACCACCGGATTTTGCATATGACTATCATCTACCATTAATGAGCCTTCCGGCTTTTTATACCGACTCTTTAGGTTCGATTCCGCAGAACATCCCCTATCTAAAACCAAAACCAAGTGATGCTACCAAATGGCGGCACCGGCTTAAAGACGGCAAAGAGTTGAAAGTTGGTATCTGCTGGTCAGGCAATCCTGAAGCTGCGGCAAACAAAGGCCGGGCGTGTAGTTTTGCCGACATGCTACCCATCACAAAAATTCCTGGTATTAAATTTTTTAGTATGCAAAAAGGCAGCCCGGCATCTGAACTTGATACGGCAAACATAGAGCAAAATGTTGTTGATCTAGACCCGGTGCTAACCGACTTTGCCCAAAGTGCGGCCTGCCTCTGTAATATGGATCTACTAATATCTACCGATACGGCCATTGTTCATCTGGCTGGAGCTATCAATACTGAGTGTTGGGTAATGCTCCATACCGCTTCAGAGTGGCGATGGCTGATGAACAGAGACGACAGCCCCTGGTATCCAAACACAACACTATTTCGGCAAGATAGACCTGACAACTGGGAAGGCGTGGTTGCCAAGGTCTGTCTGGCTTTGATCGAGAAGGTTAAAAACAGATAATTCATCTGATCTTTTCCCAGCACAAAAACCTATTTTGCCTAGCACATGGCTAAACCTAGAATAAATAGTAAATTTGCAAATGGATCAGATATTAGCTTGCTATTTTTTGCAGGCAGAGTTGATATTGCTGCTCTAGATGGTCGGAGTAGTTTACTGCTATTACTATGTTATCTGGTTTTTTTTCTACATCACCTAGAATTCTCTGCACCAGATGCAGTGTCACACTTAAAAACCCCTCTTCGCTGAAATTATCTACAATTTCATCATATAAAAGAAGGTGGAGTTTGGTCTGTTTACCGCTTTTGGCTGTAGTGCTGCCCATAGCCATTAGTACATCATCAACTCCATCCATGATCTGGGTGACTCTGATAGGCATGAGCTCCATTACCGCCCGTTTCCAAACATAGGTTTTTGCTGAACGGAAGTGTCGAATAAAGGCTTTTCTTTTTAGAAATTGATAGGGTTTTAAACCGAGCATTTGATAATCTGCTTCGGATGGTTCGGCTATGGCATCGGCAGCGATCCGCTCTATTAACTTCCGGCCTGATATTTTAATATTAAGACGGCTTTTATCTTGCCATTCAGCAACAAGCTGTTCGGCATCAACATAGTCAAACGGATATGATTCTTCAGCCAATGGTACAACCCTTATCAGTTAAAAAGTATTGAACAGATAAAAACGGCAGCGATAATCCCTGCCAGATCAGCCGTAAGAGCAGCAGCCAGTGCGTGACGCACTCTCTGGATTCGAACCGCACCAAAATATACAGCAAGTACATAGAATGTGGTTTCCGTAGAGCCTTGCAGAGTACTGACCAGAAGCCCGGTATATGAGTCGGGACCGATGGCTGGATCTTGGATGATGGAGGCCATCAAGCCGTAAGCCCCGGAGCCGGATAGAGGCCTGAGCAGTGCCATGGGCAGTGCTTCGGGTGGCATGCCGAGTGTAGCGGTAAAACCACCGATAGCCCCAACCAGATAACCCATTGCCCCACTGGCTCGGAACATCGCCACTGCGACAAGGATAGCAACCAGATATGGGATAATTCTAATTGCAACATCAAAACCCTCTTTTGCCCCCTCGACAAACGCCTCATAGACTGGAACCCGGCGGGAGACTCCAAAACCGAGCATTAGTATCATCAGTGAAGGAATTACCCATGGTGATATGGCTTTACCGTAAAAAATAGTCAGGGGGATAAAACCTATTACGGCCAGCAATACCAGTGAAGAGACCCAGGTTGGGTAGCCTGTAAAGTTTTCAATCTCCTCCTGATTCTCTTCGTTTGGCTGTATTTTTAATTTGCTGGTTGGTTCGCCTATGGGGAAAAAGCGTTGATAAAATTTTACTGCAAGCACTGCGACTATTGTTGAGCAGAAGGTGGCAAATAGTGTTGTTGGTAGAATTGCTGCTGGGTCTAGTGAACCAGCAGAGGCCCTTATTGCAATTACTCCGGTTGGTAGCAGGGTTACCGATGAAGTATTAATCGCTAGAAAAAGGGCCATGGCGTTGGTTGCTGTGCCAGGGTTTGGGTTGAGGCGGTCTAGCTCTTTCATGGCTCGAATACCAAAAGGAGTTGCGGCATTGCCCAGGCCAAGGGCGTTTGCAGCCATGTTGAGAATCATTGCCCCCATTGCAGGATGGTCTGGTGGTACTTCAGGGAAGAGCCAGACCATTAGTGGTCTTATTAATCTAGCGAGGATTTTTAGTAGCCCGCCTTTTTCTGCCACTTTCATGAGACCGAGAAAGAGGGCCATTACCCCGACGAGTCCTATTGCCAGAGTTACGGAACCTTCAGCACTATTGATCATACCGAGGGTTAGTACCTGCATGGGGGAGTCTACGCCATCAACGGGAATCCAAAATAGTTGCCGGACAGCGGTAACGAGAAATGCAATTAAAACCAGGGCAAAAAAGAGTGCATTCATAAATAAAACTCATACAGGATTCTGATAACTGTCATTTCTATGATCCAGATCCACAGCGGGATTGGGCAGCACACAAGGTTTTGCTAAAAAAGCCGGAAATATACAGAGGTTTTTTAGTTTTTAAAAAAACGTTCCGGCGAGTATATCAATTTCAGCTAGAGTAAAACCCAGCTTCACCTGGTTTTACTCTAGCTGAAAAGTTAGTTACCTAACTAATCCAAGGCAGCCTCACCACTTACAATCTAACCCCATCTTCAACATTAATATCCCTTGTCGCTGAGGAGATAGTTACTGTAAATCCTGCAACAACATCAAGCAGAACCAGGAGGATAATAATAAAAAATGTAGATGTACCAACTGCGGCGACAAAGAGAAACTCCAGGAGTACGACAACAAAAAGGCCTAGAGAGAACATATGGTCCATGATGGTAGAGATGCCGGTACGGGTAGATTTTAGAATCTCGGCATAGAGCAGTATCACAGCAAGGCTAAGCAGCAGATCATTAACGGTAAATACCCAATCAACCCCAGAGCCAAGATGAACCGACCAGAAGGTAGACTCAAGAGAGCCAGCCGAGCTAAAGGCGATAACGTTATAGATTATGACGACAAAGACCAGCAAGGGAATATTTTTCACAAATCTCTCCTTCTAATTTTTTTATTAGATTGACAAAAAAGCAAGTCTAACCTAAAAGGCAAAAAAGGGGAATTTTATTTAAGATTATTACATTTTGCGGCCCATCTAAGAGCACTTCTTTGAAAAATTGTTATTTTTCCAAATACTCCAGGATGCACAAGAGGAAAGTTGCAGCCATATAAGGTTTAAAGGTTCATCTATGAGGAGGTTCCACCCACAAGGATTAGATAAATAGTTATCACTCCCACTCCTCTCTTCCAATTTGACCTTTACCCAAGTCAATCACCTCTGACCCCCATTCAACATCAAACCACTCTTGGAACAACTTATAGGTCATGGGCTTCACCCAGCTATCTGGGTCTCTATTCCACCCATCCAACTCCCTTTCAAAAATTGCTTTAAAACTCTTTTTCAGAAATCGTCTTGCTGCTAACTCATCATTAACTTCTGGCAAAAGGAATACAGATGGTTCAGAACAGATATCTGCCATCTTCCATTTTCTGTCGGTATCTTCTACTTGATTGACCCAGTCCAGGTATGGCTGTTTAGGTCGAACAATGAGGATTGAGCGGTTTACAATGAACATAGTCGTCACTCCAAAAAAAATCCGTCAAATCAATTGTTGTTGTTTAGTTAAGAGGTATATTCCACCTATAATCCAGTTGTTTTCAGTTTTGTGCTTTCTAAGCTTGGTATTTGTGAAATATTCAACATGAAAACCTGACTTTTCTGCAACGGAAAAAATATAATTTTTTGAGTGAGCATATCGTCCTGTATTTTGTATAATGAACTCTTGGTTCTCAGTATGCTCAGTTGAGAACACAAACAGTGAACTATTTGTTAAACATTTATTCGCACAATAAAAAACCTGGGATAAGTCACCAATATATACAAAGACATCAGAAGCTATAATAAGGTCGAAACTGACATCAAGCGATTGCATCCTATCTATGATGTCATCTACATGTAGTTCATCATAAACGCCTTTTTTTTCTGCCAAACCAACCATGTTCTCTGACAAGTCAATGCCAATCAGTTTTTCAGAGATATCACGAACCTCAACTCCCATCAGTCCAGTTCCGCACCCTACATCGAGCACATTTTTGAACCTCTTTTCTAATCCGGCAAAATTGAGAATTGCCTCATTAATCAATGATGGGGTCTTGTATTCAAGAGTCTTGACTAAATGATTTTCAAAATTATCTGCATATGAGTTAAATACACCCTTAACATATTCTCTAGGTGCTGAGTCAGATGTGTTTCCCGTAAGAGCATTTAGCAGGTGCTGTGCTGCTGGAAAGCCAGGCTTTATAGTTAATAATTTTTGAAAGCAATTGATAGCTTCATCGAATTGCTCGTTTTCGGTTAAAGTACTTCCAAGGTGGAAATAGGCATCAATATAGTTAGGTTGAATTGATATTGCTTGTTTATAATATGCAGCAGCATCATTAAACCTCTTGATCTCTTTAAAGATATTGGCAAGATTGTAGTGGAACTCAGGTAGGTTGGGGTCAAGAGATATTGCTTTTTTATAACATGCAATTGCCTCTTCTTTCCGTCCAAGGGGAAGCAGTGATGTGCCAAGATTAAAATGCAGCTTGGCTATACTATTATTGACATTGATAGCTTGTTGAAACTGTTCAGCAGCTAAATCATGACGACCAATTTTTTGTGCTATCACTCCAAGTAGGTTTATTGCCTCAATATGGTTTGGTACTACTTGCAGGATCGAACTGCAGAGTTGATAAGCCTCACCATAACGTTGCTCTATTAAATGTTCAGTTGCGAGTGAATATGCTGCATTTATAGATTTTTCAGAGTTGAGCTGGCTATCTGGTTCTAGATCTCTATTCATAATCTAAATATTTGAATATTTAAGCCTTTTAATTTAAACCTAGATTCGGCAGTTTGGCGTGCATTAATGGTGCAAATATTGGTTTATCTGGTGAATCAGGAAAAATCGAAATCACCTTGTGGGTAATAAGGCTTTTTTCCGGTTTGCCAGATGAATCAAGAGTTTTTGCCAGTGATGTACGAACAACTGCCGAATCTAGATTAAACAGTTTAACTACAATATTGTCTGTGATTGTGAATCATAGATCTAATTTATTGCTAGATATTTCTTTTCGATTCAGTTCTCTTATTGTGACAATTTGATCTGTGCGGATTACAGTATCTGGATTTTTTTTCTTACGGTCTGGTACTGTAATAAAAGTATCTGCCGCTTTGATGTAATCGGCAAGATTTGAATGGTTGCCTAGGGAGAGAAGCCCTATTACTACCTGTTTATTAGTTAGAACAAACTCTGCTGTGACCAGAAAAGATGACTGTTTAGCTGCCTGCCGGTTAATAGCCATAATTAAATATTACCCTCTAAATAAATGACCAAAGATTCTAAACTGTTCAGGTTTATTTTCTATTCATACTATCTGCGTAGATTATCATAGATTCGGCAGTTTGGCGTGGATTAATGCTGCAACATGTTGGCTTGCCATATAAATCAATAAATTGCACCATTTACGCACTTCTAACCGCCGTTTCCAGGAAAATAGTTCCAACTATCTTCTTTGAATTTGCAATTGAGTTTTGAATACCTCAAATCAATAGACTCTTTAGTTTGGCTTAGTTGTTGCTGTCTTACTAGGAAATACTTATTTCCGCCAAAAATTTGAATAGCGGGAATCATCTATAAAAAAGGAAAATACAATGGATCAGGCTACTACTATTGACAATGAGTTAATGATAAATCGCCACAGAAAAGGCAGTGATGCATTAACTAACGAACTCGTGAAATTATCACTAAACCAATATAAAAAAGATAATGACAAAATAAAACTGAAGATGGATTTGCAAAAAATTGCCTTGATGTGCAGTAGTTCTGCTCTCAAACACTAATTCATAAATTTTACAATTTTTTAGATGTTGTTGGTCTCGTAAAACAACAGTAAAGCACCATTAATACTCACCTAACTGCTGAATATAGGATAAAAAAACCCTTGAAGGAAAACTCCCTCAAGGGTTATGTCTGCTTCTTACTTATGGTTGGGGCAAGAGTATTTTAATGTTAAACCTTGGGCACTGCCCAAACCCGGTAGGGGGTTGCCCCCCATGTACCTTCAGGTTTTACTGACTTGCAGCAAAATGAGATAGTGCACCACCGGCTCTTATCATCGGCACATCTTCGGCTCCCTGACCCAACTGTAATGGGATCTCTGTGGAGCCATTCACAACCAGGGTCAAACTACCGCTCTCTAAATCACTGGTATCCAAAGTCAACTTGTCGCCCTGGTTGATTTTATCATAATCATCATTGTTAACGAATGTCAGACCCAAAATACCAAAGTTGGCTAAGTTAGCTAAGTGGATACGCTCAAACCCCTTGGCAACAACGGCCTGAATACCAAGAATTCTTGGGCATAATCCAGCATGCTCACGGGAACTACCCATACCATAACCATCACCAGCAACAATAAAACCGTGCTTGCCAGCATCACGAACTGCCATGGCCCGAACACCAAAGGTAGGGTCAGCCTGAATAAATGTCGCCTGCTTGGCATACTCATCGGCATTGGAACGCAACGCCAAATATTTACCAGCAGGTTGAATTAGATCAGTGGTAACCTCAGGACCCAGTTTTAAAACAGCCTCGCCGTCAAGTACAGCAGGCAACGGTGCCAGGTCAGGTAGAGATTTAATGTTTGGCCCAAAACGACACTGAATCTTAGCTGCCTCAGCCGGTGGCAACGGTGCAATATACGCACTCATGTCAACAACCATCGGTACTTCATTGAATGTTAAAGCACCACTGAAAGTCTCACGAACATCAACCAGCTTACCCTCCAAAGCACTGGCAATTGCCGTTACCGGACTAACTAGATGAACGTCTGCACTCTCAGTACCAGAACGGCCAGCAAAGTTGCGGTTGGCTGTTGAAAGCATTACACCACTAGTTGGCGGGCTAAATCCCTGACCAATACATGCACTACATGCGTTCTCCATAATACGAACGCCGGCAGCAAAGAAAATTTCCATATAACCAGCAGCAGCCAACATTCTTGCCACCGCTTGCGACCCAGGAGCTATAGCAGTGTCTACCTTGACACGCTTGCCACGGAGAAGCTCGCCAACTCTTGCAAGGTTTGGATAGTTGGCATTGGTACAGCTACCAATAAATACCGCATCAATCTCCATTCCCACATGGTCAGTAACCGGCTCCATGGACTTCAAACGTGGATAGATAGCAATAGTAGGTACTAAAGCAGAAAGGTTGATTTCAACTGTACGGGAGTATGTTGCACCAGCATCAGCTACCACCTCCTGATAATCGTCCTCACGGTGACGAAGGGTAAGATAATCCTTGGTAACTTCATCACTTGGGAAGATAGAGAAAGCTACTCCACCCTCTGTACCCATGTTGCAGATAGTGGCCCGGTCAGTAACATTCAAACTTTTAAGACCTTCACCAGTATACTCAATACAGATGCCCTTGTTGCCCTTAATGCCGATCTCAGCCAATACGTTGAGAATAACATCCTTAGCCAAAATACCAGCAGGTAGAGAGCCTGTAAGACGAACCTCAACCACCTCAGGCATTGTGATTTTATAAGGCTTGCCGGCCATGGCAAAACTAACGTCAGTACCACCTGCACCCATCGCCAACATCCCCATACCACCAGCATTGGTAGTGTGAGAGTCTGCTCCGATAACCGATTTACCAGGAACAGCAAAGTCCTCTAGAAAAACACTGTGGCAGATACCGTTACCAGAACGGGAGAACCAACAGCCATATTTTTTGGAAAAAGTCTCAAGATAGCGATGGTCGTCACCATCAATAAAGCCAACCTGTAATGTCTTATGGTCAACAACAATCACAGAGGTAGTCTTAACCCGGTCAACACCCATCTTTTCAAATGCCAATGCAGCGGCAGTACCAGTAGCGTCCTGGTAAAGTGTATGGCTGAATTGGATTAAAAGAGGTTGCCCTGGTGCAGGAAGTTCAGTGACGTTATCAGCCGCATTGGCTAACAAGATTTTGTGCGCTACATTCAGTGCCGCCATAGGAAATACTCTCCATTCATAATAGTACTAGTTATAGAAAAAAGTGACTTACATTAAAGGGAAATCGGAGCATTTGCAAGGGATGTAGCGTTTCATGAAGATGAGATTATATTAATTAAGATAAAAAGCAGAAAAAATATGGCTGATAATTACCGCAACACCCAACCTGCTGTTGGAGCCATTAAAGAGTTGCGAATCATGGCATCAACCCTTAACCCCATACGAGAGAACCAATCCCCCTTATAGCTGAAATCGATTAAACGTTTTGCACCGGTTTTATTCCTAGCTATCCAAGACACCGAGCCTAAACCATCCACAAGACCAAGCTTAACCGCCTGATCACCAGTCCAGACCAACCCCTCAAATAGCTCCTGATTACCAGGTTTCAACCGTTTGCCACGACCATCTTTAACCACCTGGATGAACTGGGTATGAATCCGCTTTAGTAGTGATCTGGCATGGTCAGCCTCTTTTGGATCAACGGGAGAGAACGGATTCAAGAAAGATTTGTTTTTTCCAGCAGTTAGCTGCCTGGACTCCACACCTAGCTTATCCAAGGTTTTCTCCAGACCAAAACCCTGCATAATAACACCAATAGAGCCAACCATACTGGCTTTATCGGCGTAGATAGTTGGTGCTGATGCAGCAATATAGTAACCTCCAGAAGCACAGATATCCTCAAGGGCAGCAAAAACCGGCATTTTTGGAAAACGCTCTCTTAGATGCAGCATCGCATCATAAACCTGCCCAGCCTGAACCGGGCTACCCCCAGGACTGTTAATCCGCAAAATCACCCCTTTGGTATCAGGATCTTCAAAAGCCTCTGTTAAACCATGGATAATATTATCCGCACTGTAGGGGGTTCCTGGCATGATCGGCCCCAACACTCCAACTACAGCAGTATGGCCTCCGCCATTCGCCAACCCATCAATCTCTTCACCAGACCACTTCCCATCAAAGGCACTCCAAGCGATAACCAGTAGATAAGAGACAATAAAGAGCCGAAACATATTTTTCCAAAATCTCGCCCGCTTTTTCTCTAACGTGCTTTCATGCAACAGAACCTCAATAACCTTCCGCTCACTAGCCCGGTTCTCCTCCATCCGCTCCATCCAGGCAGCAGTCGTATCCCGGCTATGCTCTGGCTCTTGGCTAGAGATATCTTCCTCATCGCTATCTATAAAATCCGGCTCTCTCTTATCCATCGCTACACTATAACCTATTTTCAACCACAAAAAAACGGCAACAAGTAAGCACCAACTAAACATGGCACTACAAATTACCGTTTTTTATAAAAAGCCATTTAGCTAAAAATAATTAGCTACTATATGTGACACTCCTAGTCGACATAACTGAACCAGCCGTCATTGCTGGGGCAATATGAACATTCTTTAGCTTGATATCTATAGCATTTTTTAATGAGCTGACACAAAAACGCATGTCATAAACCTCACATTGACGACACTCCTGCCCTGTTGTGCCACACTTATTTCCTTTGTTGGACCAACATGGAGAGTCATGCTCGGTAATTGCCGGGCAATCATTTTTAGCTTTATAACCGCACTGGGTCTTCTCCCAACACGGGATCAAAGACATCAATGTACGTATCCCTGCTATGCTGAGGCTGGATTTGATCATTTTACGTATTTCAACAAGCCACTGCACATCCCTTTCTGAGAAATAGCGTGTGCCAGCACTATTTTTATGAGAGATAAACAACCCCTCCCTCTCATACATATGAATAGTCCGAATTGAGATGTCAAGACGTTTGGCAACAACGCCTATTTTCATCATCTCATCCACATTGTCTGGTGGTAAAGTTAAAAGCATACTTACCTCACGACAGATTGAAACCGATCACATTTTAGACCACTTATATCTCTTATATATTTGGTAATATAAACTATCAAAATGAAATATCAACACCAATCAGCACATTCTAATACTCTTAAATTGATATTAACAGCCACCTAACCAGCCAATACAACCATTTGATTTAGCACAATATAACCCAGAAAAATATTGCAAAAAAAATAGAGATTTATACCTATAAAAAAACAAATTTCCTATACATATTTATAACTCAATTTACATCAATTCAATCAAAAATACCGAAATCCATAAAAAAAATGACCTTATTGGGCTTTAGACCAAAGATTAAAGGAAAGAGCCTCTAATTTATCTAATTTTGGATAAAGTCATCCGGTTTTTTCTATCCACTTGCCTGATTACCCGGCCTACAAATCTTAAAGAGCTAACGAAAAAAGGTTAAAGTGGCGATACTATTAGAAGAAATTACTTACAACCAACTTAATGGCTGTGATGAAACAAAAAGCAAGATAAATATTATGTCGAGAAATTTTATTGATGGTAGCACAGCACTAAATCCTGAGAGCCGTTTTCGGCAGATATGGAACTATATTCTTTTAATTGCTATCAGTTGGTATGCACTTACTGTCCCGGTTTATATCGCCCTGAAACTTGAACTTGGCGACTGGACCATCTGGTTGGATATGGCTCTAACCACATTCTTTTTTGTCGACATAGTATTAAACTTCCACACCGCCTACCTTGATGAAGATACATTGATTACCGACAAAGAGAAGATCAGGGAAGAGTATATGCGAACCTGGTTCTCTATTGATCTTCTTGCCACAATCCCCTTTGACCTTATTCTCCTAAGTGTCAACTGGGAACAGCAGTGGGTATTCGATGCCATCCGCCTGTTACGGATATTAAAAATCTTCCGTATTTTTAGAATTACCGACGTTGTCTCTAGTATCGGGGCTTATGGCAACACCTCCCTGGTCTCAGATGTGGTTCTTGATGCAAAATCCCATATAAAAGTATCTCTAATGCTGTTTTGGGTGCTTACCGGACTGAATATTATCGCCTGTGGCTGGATTATGATTAATCCAACAAAACTAATTGGCGACCCCTTTACCGACTATGTTTATGGCCTCTACTGGGCAATAACAACTCTTACTACGGTAGGTTATGGAGATATCAGCCCAGACACAAATCTGGGACGAATCTACACCATGCTAATTATGTTGGTTGGAGTTGGTATGTATGGTCTGGTTATTGGCAACATCTCTTCGGTAATGTCCAGCTCCAAAGCCGCCCAGACATCACAGAGAGAAAAAGTTGTCACCCTAGCCAATTTTCTACAACAATATCAAATACCTAAAGATCTACAAAGAGATATTTTCAGCTTTTATCAACACTATCTTTTTGAGAAAGAGGTGCAGCTATCAGGCATTGTTTCTGACCTGCCAATTGAGCTACAAAAAAATACCAACGTCTATGTTAACGTTTTCATGCTCAGGCATGTGCCAATATTTGCCAACGCCTCCCAAGAGCATCTGGTTGAAATATGCCATAGACTAACCTCTCGGATTACCAGCCCCGGTGATATTATTGTTAAAGCTGGCGAGGTAGGCGATGAGATGTACTTTTTGATCCACGGAATTGTTGAAGTACTCACACCAGACGGTAAATCAATCGCCAAACTCCGTTCAGGATCATTTTTTGGCGAGCTAGCCCTGCTCCAAGATGGCAAACGTATGGCTACTGTACGGGCCAACACCTACTGCGACCTCTATGTCCTTAGTAAAGAGAACTTTAAACATGTGGTTGCCAGCAATCCTGATTTTAAAAAGCAGCTTGATTCTATGGCTCAACAGAGGGCTAATATTAAGGGGTAGGAGAAGATGGGCCTCGCCCAAACCCAGCGGGGGGAGCACACCCCCCTGCTGGGTCCTCATTATTTGCTCTACTCTACTCCTGGATATAAATTGTAGAAAACATTTTTGCCTGCATATTTAGAAACCCCAAACAGCCCCTCCTCTATGCGGATTAGCTGGTTGTATTTTGCAACTCTATCGGACCTTGTTAAAGAACCGGTTTTAATTTGTCCTGCATTGGTTGCTACAGCAATATCAGCTATTGTTGAATCTTCTGTCTCACCAGAGCGGTGGGAGATAACTGTGGTATAACCTGCCCGCTGTGCCATCTCAATGGCATCCATGGTCTCGGTTAAAGTGCCAATCTGATTAACCTTGATCAAAATAGAGTTGCCAACCCCCTCTCTTATTCCACGAGCCAGAATATCCGGATTGGTGACAAACAGATCATCCCCAACCAGTTGAATCTTATCACCCAAAGCTTCGGTCATCTGTTTCCAACCGTCCCAGTCCCCCTCATCAAAACCGTCCTCAATGGAGATAATAGGATAACGGTCACACAACCCTTTATAATAGGCAACCAATTCAGCCTGATTCATTACCCTACCCTCACCAGCCAGGTTATAGACCTTTTTCTTCTTGTCATAAAACTCAGAAGAGGCACAATCAAGGGCTAGAAGAATATCTTTACCTGCCTTATAACCGGCTTTTTTCACCGCCTCAAGAATCACCTTCAACGCCTCTTCATTAGAGGCAAGATCAGGTGCAAAACCGCCCTCATCACCAACAGCGGTATTCAACCCTTTTTTCTGCAAAACTTTTTTCAGATGATGAAAAACCTCTGCCCCCATCCTTATCGCATCGGCAATAGAGGTGGCAGAGACTGGCATAATCATGAACTCTTGAATATCAACATTGTTATCGGCATGAGCACCACCATTGATAATGTTCATCATCGGGGTTGGCATAAGGTGGGAGTTAATACCGCCAAGATAGCGGTATAGAGGCTGACCTGTAGCCTCTGCTCCTGCTTTGGCTACCGCCAAAGAGACACCAAGAATGGCATTGGCCCCCAAACGGGACTTTCCATCACTGCCGTCTAGCTTTATCATCTTGGCATCAATCGCCCTCTGCTCGGTAACATCCATACCAATTATAGCATCAGCAATTTCACCATTTACCCCATCTACGGCCTTGACAACACCCTTACCCAAATAGCGTTTTTTATCACCATCACGAAGCTCTAAAGCCTCTCTGATTCCGGTAGAGGCTCCAGAAGGAACCGCAGCCCTGCCTCTAGTTCCACCCTCAGCAACCACATCTACCTCAATGGTTGGGTTACCTCTTGAATCTAAAATTTCACGGGCATGAATACTAATAATTGTGTTCATATTTTTATATCAATCCTTTTGCCATATTAAGTTCGGTTTACGAGCAGCCTGAGTCTCATCAAGACGACCTGGACCACCCCCTGGAACCGGAATATTGTGGGGAGCCTCTTTTACCAACTTTGGATCTTCAATCGCCTCTTGACGAATTGCCACCATTGCCGCGACAAAACGGTCCAACTCCTCTTTGGACTCCGTCTCGGTGGGTTCAATAAGCAGACACTCTGGTACTAGCATGGGGAAATAGATGGTCGGGGCGTAAAAGCCATAATCCAGCAGCCGTTTTGCAAAATCCAGAGCTGTTACACCAAAATTATCTGCCTCTGGCTTTAAAGTTAAAATAAACTCATGGCTTGCCAAACGGTTGGGAAATGCTGGGGTAAAACCAGCGGCGGTGAGTTTAGCCAAAAGATAGTTTGCATTTAATGCGGCATAATCGGCAACCCTACGCATACCAGCACCACCCAACATTCGCAGATAGACGTAAGCTCTTAACAGTACCCCTATATTACCCATAAATGCCGACAATTGACCAATACTATCCGGACAATCATCCTGGTTCAGCCAGCGGTAGACCGGCTCTCCACCAACCCGGTCACAGGTAACCATAGGTACTGGTAGAAACGGCTTCAAACGCTGGGAAGCCCCCACCGGACCAGCTCCAGGACCACCACCGCCATGGGGGGTAGAGAATGTTTTATGGACATTGATATGGATAGCATCAAACCCCATATCGCCAGGGCGGGTTCGTCCGGTAATGGCGTTTAAGTTGGCTCCGTCATAGTAGAGCAGGCCACCAGCATCATGTACTATGGCGATAATCTCCTCAACCCGTCTCTCAAATACACCAAGTGTTGAAGGGTTGGTCAACATCAAACCGGCAGTCTGAGGACCAACTGCCCCTTTCAGACTGACTATATCCAGGTCGCCATTTTCATCTGTAGGGATCTCCCGAACCCTGAAACCACATAGAGCCGCTGTTGCCGGATTGGTTCCGTGGGCAGCATCTGGGACCAGCATCTCGATCCGCTCTGTATCACCATTTTTTTGATGATAGGCCCGAATCATCGACACCCCAGCAAACTCACCTTGAGCACCAGCCATTGGTGAGAGAGATACCCCTGCCATCCCGGAAACTGAAGCCAGCATCTCTTGCAACTCAAACAGAGAGGCCATAACCCCCTGCCCGGTCTGGTCCGGCTCTAGAGGATGCCGCCCTAAAAAACCGGGCAACATTGCCATGGTATTACAGACCCGTGGGTTGTATTTCATGGTGCAGGAACCCAATGGGTAGAACTGGGTATCAACAGAAAAATTCTTCTGGGAAAGCAGAGTATAGTGCCGGACAACTTGCAGTTCGGAGACCTCCGGGAGTGGCGGCGGTCTACTCCGTAAAAAAGCTTGGGGTAGATCACAATCAACCATAACTTTTGGAGCTTGATGGTTAGACCTGCGCCCAATCTGCCCCTCTTCAAAGATCACTCTATCACCACTCATGAGAAGCTCCGTGACATAATGGTCTCCAAGCAATTACTAAACCGCTCCATATCTTCAAGAGTTTTGGTCTCGGTAACACAGATCAGTAGACAATCACTGTCTAAAGGCAGACCGGCAACTATCCCATCTTTATATAACTCTTTTAAAACAGTATCGACAGGACGGTTTAGTTTAACGACAAACTCATGGAAGGTGTGGCCACTGTAGAGGAGGTCAACTCCAGGGATTGCTGTTAGTTTTTCTTTAAGTATCTGACTGTTTTGCAGAGAGGCTTTTGCCACATCAAGAAGGCCGGACGGACCTAAAAGAGCCAAATAGATAGTGGCAGCTACGGTCATCAACCCCTGGTTGGTACAGATATTTGATGTTGCCTTGGAGCGGCGAATATGCTGCTCCCTTGCCTGCATGGTCAAGACATATCCCACATTACCGTCGCGGTCTTGGGTTTTCCCTACAACCCTGCCGGGAATCTGTCTAAGCCACTTTTTCTGACAGGATAAAAAGCCAAAATAGGGACCACCAGAAGAGAGAGGGATTCCCAGTGGCTGCCCATCACCACAAGCGATATCAGCCCCGGCATGGCCCCACTCTCCAGGAGGCTTTAAAAGAGCAAGAGAGGTGGGATTGACAACACCAATAACCAACGCTCCCTCACCATGGGCCCAATCAGTAAGAGCATCCACATCCTCAATAGTACCAAAAAAGTTCGGCTGGGGAATAATTATTGCTACCAGATCATTACCGCTATATTGGCTAAGGCTGGCAGGATCAATACAACCTTTTTTAAGGTCATAGCTTATCTCTACCAACTCAATCCCCTGCTGACCGATAAGATTAGCGATGGTCTTGATCGTCCGGGGGTTTACCGTCGCAGGAACTCCAACCTTGGCAGTTTTTTTCCGGCTACAGCGCACCGCCATCAACACCGCCTCTGCTGCGGCACTGGCTCCATCATAAAGTGAAGCATTGGAAACCTCCAAGCCAGTAAGCCCGGCAATCATGCTTTGGTACTCATACAAAACCTGCAGGGTTCCCTGACTGGCTTCAGCCTGGTATGGGGTGTAGGCACTATAAAACTCACCACGGGTGGTTATCTCCCAAACCGCAGCCGGAATATGGTGCTCATAGGCTCCCCCACCTATAAAACCAAGCATACCACCATCTTTTCCTGCCCTCTCTCCCATCAACCGGGAGACCTCCATCTCATTTAGGGCTGGCAGCAGTTGCGGAGCCTCACAGCACAGACTTTCAGGAATCTCGGCAAAAAGCCCGTCAAGAGAGCTAATACCTATATCAGACAACATATCTTGAAGATCTTTTTCGGTATGGGGAATAAAAGGCATTCTTCTACAAAACTCCGTATGGCTTAATTTCTCACTGGTTGACCATTTTTAACAAAAGGTGGACGTACAACACTAACCGGAAGCAGACGGCCTCGCACATCAACATGACACTCCACTCCAACAGCTAAATTGGCAACTACCCTTGCTAAAGCAATACCTTTTTTCAGGGTCGGAGAAAAACCACCACTGGTAATCTCCCCGACCTCAACTCCTGCAACCACAACTTTTTGCCGATCCCGCAACACACCTTTACCTTGCATGACCAAACCAACCCGTTTTTTGTTGTCGTCTCTGTTTCGCAACTGCTCGATAGCTTGACGACCGATAAACCCCCGGCTTTCTGGCTGCCAATGTATAGTCCAGCCTACTCCAGACTCCATAGGGTTATGTTTCTCGTCCATATCATTGCCGTAGAGGTTAAACCCAGCCTCCAGCCGCAGTGTGTCTCTAGCACCCAGCCCAACAGGAACACCACCAGCTAAAACCAGACCTCTCCAGACTCGTTCTGCCCAATCATCGGGAATCATAAACTCAAAGCCATCTTCACCAGTATATCCGGTCCTGGCAATACGCCAGCCGTCTCTATCTATAATATGAAACGGTTTCAGGTTTTTAACATCACTCTCCAGCCCTTCTGGGAGAACATGGGAGAGACTTGTACTGGCCTTTGGTCCTTGCACCGCAATAATAGCCAACTCACTACGCTCGTTGATCTCCACCCCAAGTGCTGAGGCATGGGTACGCATCCAGGCGATATCTTTTTTTCTGGTTCCAGCATTAACAACAACAGAGTAAACATTCTCTCCCAGACGATAGACAATAAGATCGTCGGCAATATAACCCCGTTCAGTGAGCATCACCCCATACATTCCCCGCCCCACCTGCCCAGGCTCAACAGCCGGAAGCCTTGCCACATCACAAGCAAGAAGCCTCTGCAACAGAGTAGTGCTCTCAGCACCACGAACATCGACAACCCCCATATGGGAGACATCAAACAGACCACAACCACTGCGTACTATGTTATGTTCCTGGAGTTGAGAGCCGTAATGGAGCGGCATATCCCAACCAGAAAAATCGACCATTTTTGCTCCACGAGCAACATGTTGACTATGCAGTGGCGTCTGTTGCATAACCTCTACCCTTTTCGTACTTCATCTAGCCGTTTTAACATATTCAACATATCCGGCATCTGCTCAAATGGAACCATATTCGGCCCGTCACAAGGGGCATTGTCAGGATCAAAGTGGGACTCCATAAACAGTCCGGCAACCCCTACCCCAACCGCAGCTCTGGCTAAAGGCCCAACAAACTGCCGCTCACCACCGGAGCTTTCACCAAGGCCACCGGGCTGCTGAACTGAATGGGTAGCATCAAAAATTACCGGAAATCCGGTATCACCCATCACCACCAAACCCCGCATATCAACTACCAGATTACCATAACCAAAGACAAACCCCCGGTCACAAAGCATCACCGACTCATTACCAGCCTGCTGAGCTTTTTGTGCAACCTTTACCATATCTTGCGGGGCAAGAAACTGGCCTTTTTTCAAGTTGACAGGCTTGCCAGCCATGGCAACCGCCTGGATAAAGTCAGTCTGCCGACAGAGAAATGCCGGAGTTTGCAACAGATCAACAACCTCTGCTACCGCTCTAACCTGTCCAACCTCATGAACATCAGTCACAACAGGGAGTTCCAGTTCAACCTTAACCCGCTCTAAAATTTTCAAGCCAATATCCAACCCCGGACCACGATAGCTGTTTACAGAGGTGCGGTTGGCTTTATCAAAAGAGGATTTATAGACCAGTGGCAGCCCGGCCTTCATGGTGATTTTTTTCAGGACATCGGCTGTTTTAAGGGCAAAATCCAGACCTTGCTCATAACTGCCCCCTTCGATAACACACGGCCCGGCAATAATAGCCAAAGGCGCAGAGTTGCTAAAGCAGACATCTCCAACCATCACCTGACGATGGGCACTGTTAATGGTCACACACACACCCCTTTATATTTCATTGCCGACTTGATGAATTTGGAAAATAGAGGGTGGGGAGTTCGAGGCCGTGATTTAAACTCAGGATGGAACTGACAGGCAACAAAAAACGGATGGTCATCAATCTCTACCACCTCAACCAACTCATTATCGGGACTGGTTCCGGTAATTTTAAGACCGGCATCAATCAACTGCTGGCGATAGTTGTTGTTAAACTCATAACGGTGACGGTGCCGCTCAGAAATTTCCAGCACGCCGTATGCATCAGCAGCTTGGCTACCCTCAACCAATAGACAGTCATAAGCACCCAGACGCATGGTTCCGCCCATGTCGGCATTCATGTCACGTTTTTGGAGTTGCCCCCCATCCATCCACTCTGTCATCAGAGCGATAACCGGACTGTCGCCATTGCTATCAAACTCCGAAGAGCAGGCGTTGCTAATACCAGCAACATTTCTGGCAAACTCCACAACCGCCATCTGCATACCTAGACAGATACCAAGATAGGGTATCTTCGACTCTCTTGCGTGACGTACAGCGACAATTTTACCCTCAGTCCCCCGTTCACCAAAACCACCCGGAACCAGAATACCATCAACACCGCTCAATAGAGCTTCAGGATCGTCCGAGAGCAACTCTTCGGAATCAACCCAACGAATCAGTACCTTGCTGTCGTTAGCAATACCACCATGGGAGAGAGACTCAGTCAGGGATTTATACGCCTCTTTCAACTCCATATATTTACCAACAATGGCAATGGTCACTTTATGGGTTGGGTTTATAGTGCGGTCCAGAACATACTTCCAATCTTCCATTTTTGGCTCAGCACCAGGCAGATTTAACTGCATCAAGACCTTTCTTGAAAACCCCTCAAGGTAGAGGGCAAATGGTACCCGGTAGATGCTGTCTTGATCTTGACAAGCGATTACTGAATCCAGTGAGACGTTACAAAACTGGGCAATTTTCTTCCGCAGACCTGATGGAACCTCACGGTCTGTACGGAGCACCAAAATATCCGGCTGAATTCCAATAGCCAACAGCTCTTTAACCGAGTGTTGAGTTGGTTTGGTTTTCAACTCTCCGGCAGTTGGAATATATGGCATCAAGGTTAAGTGAACAAACAGGGTGCGCTCCCGGCCAAGATCATTTCTGATCTGGCGGATAGCCTCCATAAATGGTAATGATTCAATATCACCAACAGTACCACCAACTTCAATAATGGCAATTTGCACATCACCAGCCACACTGTGAATAGCATCCTTGATGGCATCGGTAATGTGGGGGATCACCTGCACTGTCGAGCCTAGATAATCACCACGGCGCTCTTTACGTATTACCCTTTGATAGATCCGGCCTGTGGTAAAGTTATTGGCCTTGCCCATGGGAATATTCAAAAACCGCTCATAGTGGCCCAGATCAAGGTCGGTCTCGGCACCATCATCGGTGACAAAAACCTCTCCATGCTGAAACGGACTCATTGTTCCCGGGTCAACGTTGATATAGGGGTCAAGTTTTTGAATGGTTACCTTATAACCACGTGCCTGAAGCAGACAACCCAAAGATGCCGCCGCCAACCCCTTACCAAGCGAGGAGACAACACCACCGGTAATAAATACAAACTTTGTCATTAATCTTACCCCAAACTTCCATCCTCCGCCAAATTGCAAGAGGCTCTCCATAAATAATTTTATGGAATGGGTGAGAATAACAAAAACCCCCTTCAAGCTCAATCAAACCCAGGCAGAGATTTTGCTAAAAATCCTCATCCTTGTACAATCATTAAATATTTTTCCAAGCGATTAGAATGAAACCTTTGCCACCGCTGCAAAGGCCGCATCTTCAATCCCCTCACCCCCATCCAACCATACAATCTCCGCCCCCTTTTTCTCCATACGCCGGAACCAGGTATCTTGACGTTTGGCAAATTTATGGATCGCCTGGTTTAACTTGCCAAACATGGTCTCTAGGTCTATATCTCCTTGTAACATTTGATAAATAAACCTGTACTCCAAACCATAAAACATCAACCGCTCCCCACTTACACCAGCAGCTAGCAACCCCTCGACCTCCTCAACCATCCCCTCTTTTAGACGCTGCTCTAAACGGTAGGTAATTCGCTGACGCAGAACTGAACGCTGCCAACGAATTCCCAATATCAAAGGGTTGATTGCAGGTGCCGGTGGCAGTTCTGCCAATAGTGCTCCCTCCCCTTCGGCAATCTCAATAGCCCTTAGCAGACGCTGCCTGTCTAGCTGGTCGGTGACATTGTGCTGAACTGGACGGAGCTTTGCCAGACGTTGGTTTAACTCCTCCATTGAGAGACTGGCTAGCTGGCTACGTAGAACCGGACTCTCCGGCACCGGAACCAGACGATAACCACCGAGAACAGAGTCTAGATATAGGCCGCTGCCGCCAACCAATACCGGCAAAGCCTTTCGGCTGCGGATATCTTCTACTGCTTGATAGGCCAAACGCTGATAATCAAAAAGGTTGAACTCATCTCCGGGACTGGCGATATCTATCAAGTGGTATGGAACCTGACCATATTCAGCCAAATCCTTACCAGTTCCTATATCCATCCCGGTGAAAACCTGCCGGGAGTCAGCAGAGATAATCTCGCCTCCCAGCTTTTCAGCCAAAATTACCCCCAACTTGGTTTTACCTGAAGCGGTTGGCCCTACCACGGCTAACAAGTTTTTCATAAACTACGCTTACTGAATACAGAGGGGGCGATAATAAAATAGAGCACTACCGGCGGCATAAGAGCCACCAAGAGCTGCTCATTGAGCAGAGAATACTGACGTCTAAACAGTGAGACCAAAACCCTGGCAAAACCAAACTGAAACCAGATTAAAGAGCATAAGAACCACATCTCCTCCCAGTGACTGCCACCACTAACCCGAAAATGCTCATTGATAATGGTTAAACTAAACCCTCCCCAGATTATAGCACCTATCCACCATGATCTGAAATCAACACTACCTCTCATCGGCTTCTAATTCCAACAGCCACACCAAAAGAGCCTCGAGAAGCTGGCTTTGCCCTGGTTTTCCCATGTCTGCTGGCATCAGGAGCCAAATTTTCCGGCTCTCTTTTGGTTTTATAAAGCATAGCTTGCTTGTCGCCAACCAAGCCAACTCCTAAAACATCCAACCGCTTTATCAAGGCTTTAATCTGCTGCTGCGGAAGTCGACGACCACGTATGGCTCTGGTTCCGGCAATCGCAATTATCTCCAACTCACTTAGTCCAGCCTCCCTCATCCTGGAAATCGCCTCAAAACGTAGATCACCAAACTGAAACTCTTTCATTCGAGCAGTTAAAAGTACCCGGCGAAAAACCGTATCTATGGAGTAAGGTCGCCGAGTTGCATATCGGCCCAGCTCACCATAAAAAATCAATTTTGTGTCTTCAGGAGGTGTGGATTTGGCAAAAATATCGGCAAAAATAGCTACCGCCACCTGGGTTAAAGGGACCGGGCGGGGAGCTTTATTCTGACTCTTGGGGACAACAACAACCCGCTTTTCAAGATCTATATCGGTTTTTTTCAAGAGAAGAATTTCACTTTTACGCATTGCTGTTTCAAGACTCAACCTGACCACCCAGCCGACAAACGGGTTTATATGCTGGTCGCAAGCAGCCAAAAGGCGCACCTGCTCACCCCTTCGAAGACGGCGGTTACGACCATGGCTTCTGGATGTTTTGCCAAGACTACTTACCGGATTCACCTCCAGGCCAATCTGCCACTCTGTTATAGCCTTGTTAAAAAGCTCCGATAAAAATATAAAATCTTTCTCAACCGTTGCCGCCGAAGCACTTTTAAGTCTTCTATCCCGGTAGGAGGAGAGAGCCAATGGGGTTATGGAGCCGATAAGTTGATCACCGCCCAACCCTTTGAGCAGAGTTCTTGCCAAACGCTCACTGCGTGTCAGGCTCTTGGGGGAGAGTTGGCCGCCAATCTCGCTCAGATAGCGCTCCATGGCCATCTGTAGAGTAACATCTTGATAATCTCCCATTGTCATAAATTATACAAACTCTCCAAAAAATAGTGGTTACAGGAGTAAGTATACCATAACACCCACAGAGGCGAGCCAAAGATTGGTTATGTTGCTAACAACAATATTCAGAACTGCTGCCAGACCCAGATCCCTACGCAGCAGAGCCATAACAGATTTAAACTCCGGCCAACTTGTTAGAATAGATAGAACTACAAAACCTATGACCCCTTTTGGTACACGAGAGGCATCTGACGCATAACCAACTACCGGATCAAGAAAATAGCCAGATATTACCAATACCAGAATCGATGGGTATAACCACCATTTGGCAATTGCCAACTCATGCTCCTCCTCAGCAGCCTCTTCGGGAGGACGCCTGAAAAATAGCAGAGCTGTTGCCGGAATCAAAACTAGAATCCACAACCAGTATTGATCAGTATCTATTAGATAAAAACCACCTGCCAGGGCAATGGTTATCAACATTGTTATAGAAAAATATATTGGTGCGACACGAAATACCAGGCCAATACGTCCCACCAGCAGAGCGGCAACCATCAACAAGACCGGATTCATATAGTTTGAACCCAACGGGGTGGACGAAGCAAAAAGAATATCGCCGCCAATTAGACCAACCACCACTACCAACGCTTCTGGACCATTGGTTAAAAATCCGGTTAAAGTCCCAATTCCCGGAATATTTTTCATGGTTTCAATCATAATTTCAACTGAGGAGCCAACTAAAAACATGATAAAAACCACTGCCAGCGCCCCCCAAAGAGAGGCTAATATATCTCCATCAAAAATATAGGCAGCTCCGCAAAAAAACAGGGCCGTCAACAACCAGGAGACTATATCTACGACTTGGATGGAATCAGCAATAAAACGCTTCATTTAATCAACTCCAAAGATCTCATCAATTGGGGTAGGAAATTTTTGTAAGATAGAGACCGGTCGCAGGGGCCATGGGGCCGGCCTTGGTTCTGTCCCGCCCCTCCAACACCTCTTTTATATAAGATGGCAGCCACTCTCCCAAACCAACTTTAACCAGAGAGCCAACCATATTCCGCACCATATGATATAAAAAAGCGTTTGCACCAATAGTCAGGGTTAATAACTCATCTTCTTGAGTAAAGCGTAACACAGAGACAGTTCGAACCGGGTTTGGTGCCGAACAAGATGCAGCACGAAAGGCTGAAAAATCATGAGTTCCCAACAGATATGTTCCAGCCTCCTCCATAAGAGCAATATCCAGGGGGCGAGGATGGTGCCAAACCCGGTCACGCTCCAGAGCTGGAGGCTCAGGACGTAAGCTCATTTTGTAACTGTACTCTCGATAAAAAGCTGAATAGCGGGCATGAAATGAAGGTTCAACCTCCTCGGCACTCAAAACCGACAGACCTTGTGGAGTCATGGCATTCAAGGCCCGAACAATCTCACCCACCGGACGTTCAAACGGGCTGTCAAAGTGGGCTACCTGAGCTGTTGCATGAACGCCTGCATCAGTACGACCAGCACCAATCACAGTAATAGGCTGGGCAAACAGCCGGGCAAGGGCAACCTGTAATACCCCCTGCACTGTCTGAACTGTGGGTTGAATCTGCCAGCCGGAGAAAAGACCGCCGTCATACTCCAGAACCAATCGAAAACGTGCCACAGAACAAACAACCTCAATTAACTATTATCTACTCAATAATCAAGATTGAGCCGCAGCAGCTTTTTTAGCTTTTGCCGCTGCCACTCTTGCTTTCATCGCTGCCATTTTAGCAGCTTTTTCATCAGCAGGGTCTGCAGCAGGTGTGGTAGCTGGTTCGACAGCAGGTACCGCATCGCCACCGGCAGCCGCAGCAGCTTTTTTGGCTTTTGCTGCTGCTACTTTGGCTTTCATTGCTGCCATTTTAGCAGCCTTATCATCACCAACATCTGCAGTAGGTGCTGCATCGCCACCAGCAGCCGCAGCAGCCTTTTTGGCTTTTGCCGCTGCTACTTTGGCTTTCATCGCTGCAACTTTATCTGCCGGAGAGCCAGACTCTGCTGCTACAGTTTTTGCTGCTGGAGCTTTGGCGGGGCGGCTCTTTTTAACCGGCTTACCTAATGCAGGGCGGTAGATCTCTACCCGCTCCCCATCGACCAATACCCGGTCATTATCAACTATTTTTCCCCATACACCAAGTTTAGATGTGGAAAGATCAAGATCAGCAAATTTATTGACTATTCCTGATTGTTGGACAGCTTGCATTGCTGTTCCACCCTCTTCCAGCTCGATATTCATAACCATCTGTTTTTTAGCTTCGGCATAGGCTACGGCAACTTTCATGAACCAGCTCTCCCAATCGAAATAATATCCAATATTCTCCTCAACCACGAATAATAGTCACACTTTAGCCTCTCTTTCAATAGATAATGCCTTATTGGTTTAGCATAAACCCTTCTATGTAAGTTACCTGCTATTTACAACTACCTATTTTATAAATATATTTTTTTATACACGGATTTTTTTGTTGGAATCTGGTTGTGACACACTCAAAACCAAAAAATGTAGTGGGCCACACACAATTACCACACAATAATTTTTTGATGCAATTTACTGTTATATGTTGATAATTGAAGAATATATAAAATATACTGGCACACAAATTGTAAAATATATAGTATGGGCTGGATAATTTGTACTATTTTGACATTTTAAGGATAGCTGAAGCTTTATGAAAATTTATTCCGTATACAATATTAAAGGCGGCGTTGGCAAAACTACTACTGCGGTCAATTTAGCCTATATGTCAGCCGCTAGCGGTGCTAGGACCATGATATGGGATCTGGACCCCCAAGGTGGAACCAGTTATTACCTCTGTGTAAAACCAAAAGTTAAAGGTGGAGCAAAAGGCCTTATCCAACAAAAATCACAGTTTGAAAATCTTCTAAAGATGACCGGCTATCCAAACCTTGATCTACTGCCTGCAGATATCTCGTACAGGAATATGGACCATTACCTGGAAAAGGAGTCCAGACCAACCAATGGTTTACACCGGATTCTCCAGCCACTGAAAAACAGCTACGACAATGTTTTTCTCGACTGCCCTCCAGGGTTGACTACCATAACTGAAAATGTCTTTAAAATTTCAGATGTTCTGCTCGTACCATTAATCCCTACACCCCTATCTCTTAGGGCTTATAACCGTCTGGTACAGTTTCTGGTTAAACGCAGAACCAAAAAGCTTCAGGTTGTACCGTTTTTCAACATGGTCAATATCAACAAACCAATCCACCGGATTGTCACCAAAAACGTCCATCAAAAGCATCCCATCTTCCTGCGTAGCTCCATACCGGAGTCTACTATAATTGAAGCCATGGGCATTAAAAGATCACCAATATTCACATATGCCCGGGAATCAGCAGAGGCCACTGCCTTTCAAGATCTCTGGAAAGAGGTGAGCCAACGGGAAAAAGGCCATAAACGCAAAAAGAAAGCTTTATAGCTGATTTTTCAGATCAAACAATTTTAACTTAACCAACCATTAAACCCAAGCAGGGAGAAGCACACCCTGCTTGGGTTTTCCCGCCACAAAACACCCGCCTGCTCATTTGTTGAATATCAATGTATACTGGAACCTGGAAACAGCGGTTTAAAGTGCGTACATGGCACAATCTAATGACTTATCTAGTGTACCAGTGAAACCCCTTATCACCGTGTTGGTTACAAGGTTTTTTCATGATATGTTGGTGACTTTCCACAGCAGACAAATACCTGCCTCTAACTACCGTTTTAAATTGATACACACCATCTACTTCCAAAATGGTTAAACCTATATTCTGTAGTTTGGCAGACATACCTGGCACAACCTCTTGAGCCACATTACAAACCAGAAAAAAGTTTTGTCGCCAGCAGGGTAATTTTGACTTGTTCTGATTTACCAGATGAATCAATAGGTTGTTGCCAGTTATGTGAGAACAACTGCCAAACCTAGGATTAATACACGCCAAACTGCCAAATCTAGATTAAAGAGCCTGACAATCTTTCAGACCAATATTTGCAAACGCTATGGGAACTTCAGTTGGTTCCGGTGCTATCACAGTTAAACAGGCAATCATTATTGCCGCTATTTTTGAATTTGCTGGTGCATTTATCGCTGGTGGTGCTGTTACCAAGACCATCCGTAAGGGAATTATCAACCCAGAGTCCATTGTAGGCAATCCTGAAATTCTGATTTACGGAATGTTGGGTGCACTTCTTGGTGCTGCGGTTTGGTTGATGATCGCTACTGCCCGTGGTTGGCCTGTATCTACAACTCAATCAATTGTTGGTGCGTTGGTTGGATTCGGTATGGCTGGCATTGGTATG
>JADFZU010000014.1 GCA_015232365.1 Magnetococcales bacterium
ATCTCTGTTAATAGAGACTCTTATTTTGGGGGCTGTTGGCTCTCTGCTTGGCCTGTTGCTATCATTCTTGTTAGCAAAAAAGATGCTGAATATGGGGATTTCCACAACAGGTAGCACCCCTCTTGAAGGTTTCGTTGTCCCGGTATCAGATTTGATATGGCTGTTACTGTTTAGTATGTTGTTGGCTGTATTAGGGGTGGCAGGACCAATTTGGAGCCAGTTTCGGACCGGAGTTGCTGATATGTTGCAGCCTGGGTTTGTCTCTCGCAAAAACCTGTCAGTCCTGCCTCCTATTTATGAGTTCAGTTGGCTGATTCCACCTGTCTTTGGAGTATCATATCTTGCTGCTCGTCCATTTCTCTTCTCTTCCCTCTCCATAGTACAGTTTTTTATAATAGAGTTGCTGATTATCCTGTTTTTGGTTTTTACGACTTTGGTGCTAGTCAAGCCCGTGGTCTGGCATTTGATGCGTTTTGGCGAGTGGTTGTTTAAACCGCTGTTTCCACTTGAGACAATGCTTACCGGGAGTAGAATCCGGCAAAATAGCAGTAAGTTACTATTTTCCATTGCAGGAATAATAATGGTTTTCAGTATGTTGTTAGCTCTTTACTCTATTATCCACGCCTTACAGAGGGAGATGTATGGCTGGACAGCAAAAGCTGTAGAGCCATATGGTTTTTATAAACGAAATAGTGTCGCTCCAACCAGATCACATGAGGAGTTCAAGAGGCGTTTAGAGAGAGAAGGGATAGCTCTCTTTCGGTTTTCAGATTATCTGCAAAACAAAATTAAAATACGGGTCGTTCACTCCGAAGATATCAATAATTGGCTTGAGAGGTATAACCAGCCACTTTTGACTCCAGGAAAAATCATTATTTCAAGCTACCTTGCCGCAAAATATAGGGTTGCTGTTGGAGATGTTCTGCGTATTCAAGGTAGTGATGGACCCCATCTTTTTTCCATATCAATGGTTGATGATAGTGTTGGTTTTTTCCCGGTAATGGGTTCTTTTATGGATCTTAAACATTTTGCCCTGGTCAGTGAGGGCAACCCTCTGTTTAAAGATAATCTGGAAAAGAGCCTTGGCCGATGGGCTGTTGCCAGAAATTTAGATACAGCAGCTCATGCCAACCCTCTACATAGTGATTTATTACGGCGGCAAATACCTGCTCCGGAGTATGTGTTCAGTACAACCGGTGATTATCTGCGCTGGCTGCCAAGGGAGATCCGCAATGATCTGTTAATATTTGATTTTATTCTCTACATGACCGTCCTTTTGGCATGTATGGGGGTTGCCAATACCCTGTTGATCCAGGTCTATGGTAGACGCCGTGAACTAGCTGTTCTAAAGACTATAGGCATAGGTCGCCGTACCACTGTGCAGCTTATTATGGTTGAAGGTTTTATAGTTGGTCTGGTCAGTGCGGCATTTGTGGCTGTAATGGGCAGTGCAATCGGGTCTGTGAGCGTGCGTTTTCTTGACCGTTTTACCCCTATTAACTACACATATGACTTTGCCATTGGTCCACAAATTGGAGTCACAATCCTCATTCTGTTCTGTTGTGGACTATCTGCTATCTACCCTGCACTTGCTGCTAGCAGAATCTCTTCTGCCGAATCTCTGCATTATGAGTAGAACCTCCCAATAAAAATAGATTTGGCAGACTGGTGCAGAAACCCTTCCCCTTTAACTTTTATGACTGTGAATTAGTAGTATCGCCCTTGAATTATCTTTTCAGGCTTTATTTTGCCATATTCAAAGGGAGTGGAGTGGATGTCTCAGGATTTAGTACAATCAAAAGAGCCGCTGCTGCGGGAAGTCTCATCATCTGGAAGTGGTCGTGATATTACCCGGCCATTTATTGCCTCCTCAAATCTGTTGGCTCCTCAAGATACCGTTTTGCAGAGTAGGGGTGGAGATTATGCCCTCTATGAAGATCTGCTCCGTGATGATCAGGTTGCCTCAACCTTCCAGCAGAGGCGGTTAGCAGTTACCTCGGCAGAGTGGGGGGTGTTGCCAGGTGATGACCGTAAGGATAGTCATAAGGCGGCTGAGCATTTAAATGAGATGCTGGTGAAAATTAATTGGGATAGCGTTACCGATAAGATGCTCTACGGTCTGTTTTACGGTTTTGGTGTTGGGGAGTGTATATGGGAGCGGCAGGGAGGCAGGATAGAGCTAAAAGAGCTTGTGGTTCGTAAGCAGCGAAGGTTTGCTTTTGACTCTGAAGGCAGGCTGATTTTACGTCTGGTTAACGACCACCAGGGTGAGTTGCTGCCGGAAAAAAAGTTCTGGCACTTCTCTGCCGGGGCTGACAACGATGATGAGCCTTACGGTTTAGGGTTGGCTCATTGGCTCTATTGGCCGGTATATTTTAAACGTAACGGTATAAAAATGTGGTCCATATTCATGGATAAATTTGGAATGCCCACTGCCAAAGGTTCCTATCCTGCCAATGCCACTGAGGAGGAGAAACAGCGTCTGCTCTCTGCTCTTCGGGCAATCCAGACCGACTCAGGAATTATTGTACCGGACGGAATGCAGGTGGAGTTGATTGAGGCGGCCCGTGGTGGGAATATCAGCTATGAGGTTTTTTTGGACCGGATGAATGGGGCTATTGCCAAAGTGGTGCTATCTCAAACCATGACCACTGAAGCTGCTGGGGGGCAGTATAAATCTGAGGTACAAAAGTCAATTCGTGACGAGGTGCTGCGTAGAGATGCCAAGCTGCTCTCAAACAGTTTTAATGCCACCGTAGCAAAATGGTTAACCAGTTGGAACTATCCAGATGCAGCAACACCACGGGTTTGGCGGAATATAGTCAATGAGAAGGATCTTCGCCCCCGTGCCGAGCGGGATAAGATTCTGTTTGATATGGGTTTCCGTCCATCTCTGGCCTATATTCAAGAGACATATGGCGAAGGGTGGCAGGAGAAGGAGTAGTTTTTTTGACTAGCACCATCCTACCAGTTCAGCTTTAACCATTTTGCTTAAAGCTGCTATCCAGGCAGGGGAGTCGTTCAGGCATGGTATGGCTTGAAACTGCTCCCCTCCTGCATCAAGAAAAGTTTTTTTGCCAGCGATGGCAATCTCTTCCAAAGTTTCCAGACAGTCAGAGACAAAACCGGGACAGATGACAACAAGACGCTTCTCTCCCTCTGCCGGGAGTTTTGCCAAGGTGTCGCCAGTTGCCGGAAGCAGCCACTGCTCACGGCCAAAACGGGATTGATATGTCAGCCGCCACCGTTTGCTGGGTATGTTGAGAACCTTTGCCAGATTTTGGGCGGTGGTTTCACAATGGGTCTGATAGGGGTCGCCTTCGGTTATATGCCGTTGTGGCAGGCCGTGAAAGGTGAAGAGGTAAAATGGTTTGTTGCCGGGTTTTTGCTGTTTTGTAATCTGCTTGGCTAAGGCTTTAATGTAGAGTTGGTTGCCATAAAATGGCCTGGCAAAACGGATCGTTGGAATAGACCGTTTCAAAGCAAAATAGTTGTGGACAGCATCGATCCCAGAGCCGGTGGTCGAGGCAGAAAATTGAGGGTATAGTGGGTAAACAAGAAGTTTCTCTAATCCTGTTGCCAGCATCTCATCAAGTGTGGCCTCTATACTTGGGTTGCCGTAGCGCATGGCAAAACGGACTTGGCTATCGTGGCCAAGAATTTTCTCAATACCGGATTTCTGTTCCTGGGTATAGTGGAGCAGGGGGGAAAGATTGTTGTCTTCACGCCAGATTTTTTTGTATAGAGCTGCTGATTTACCAGGTCTGCTGCGGAGAATAATGCCGTGGAGGATAGGCAGCCATAACCAGCGTGGGGTGTCTACGACCCTTTTGTCAGATAAAAACTCTTCTAGATAGGATCGAACCGCACCTTTGGTTGGTGCGTCCGGGGTTCCCATCTGCAGAAGCAGTACACCAATCTTATGGTTGCTCACAATATTTAATATTCTCCATAAATTATTTGTCCTGGTGGCAAGTCCGACAGAGTTCTAGGTTAAATGTCGGTGATATCTTTGTCTTTTGCTGCTGCTTACTCTATCCTGATAATCAAAAGCACTCCTCTTACCATAATGATTAGCAGGTTATGACACAACAATCTTTTCCACGTTTAATGGTAGCAGCTCCGAGAAAAAGCTCTGGCAAGACCATGCTCTCTATAGGTTTGGTGGCTGGGTTGGCAGCTAGAGGAGTTGTTGTACAACCGTTTAAAAAAGGCCCGGACTTTATTGATCCTAGATGGTTGACCTTTGCGGCTAATGGTCGTGACTGTCGAAATCTGGATGTTTTTTTGATGGGGCAGCAGGCGGTGCGTGATAGGTTTGTCCAGAGCGGGGCAGATGCTGGGTTTTCTCTTATTGAGGGAAATCACGGCCTCTTTGATGGTCAGGATATTGAGGGGACAGACTGTGGTGCTGGTCTGGCAGAACTATTAGAGGCTCCTGTATTGTTGGTGGTTGATTGCAGTGGTTTTGCCCGAGGAGTTGCTCCATTGGTTCAGGGTCTGCTGGATTTTCCTGGTGGCAGCCGGATTAAAGGGGTTGTTTTAAACAATGTCGCCACAAAAAGACATGAAACCAGACTTCGAGCTGCCTTGGACCGCTACTGTGCTGTTCCTATTTTTGGGGCACTGCCTCGTGATGCCAATATTGTGATTGATGAGCGGCATCTGGGTCTTACTCCAGTTGGCGAGCGTGAAGAGCTTGGTGACAGCATTGCTGTAATTAGAGATTTTGTTGTTCAACATGTTGATATGGATGGCATTATAGCCTTGGCTAATTCTGCCTCACCTCTAAATGTTGTGCCACAGCCCAAGCCGGTTCCTATTGATGCTCCAACAATAAAAGTGGCTTATGCCGCCGACCGGGCCTTCTCCTTTTACTACCCGGATAATCTTGAGGCTTTAGAGGCGGAGGGTGTGGAGCTAATTCCTTTCTCCATGTTGCAAGACAAAAAACTCCCAAAGGTTGATGGTCTATTTATCGGTGGTGGTTTTCCTGAGATGTTTATGGAAGAGTTGGCGGCAAATCACTCTATGATGGCTGATATTCGCCAGCAGGTAGATTTGGGACTACCGGTCTATGCCGAATGTGGTGGTTTGATGGTTCTAGCTGGACAGATTCAGTGGCATGACCGGGTCTCAAACTTTGCTGGAGCCATACCAATAGATATAGTAATGCACCGTCGGCCTCAGGGTTATGGGTTTATGGAGTTAACCGGAACCGGTGAGTTGTCTTGGCCTGGAAAGGGTAGGAAAATTCGCTGTCATGAGTTTCACTACTCCAAAGTTGTTCGAGTCGGTGATGGTGTAAAGTTTGCCTACAATGTAACAAGAGGTTTTGGTGTTGATGGCAGTAGTGACGGCATTATATATAAAAATGTTTTTGCCTCCTATGCCCATATTCATGCAGCAAGCGACAAAGGCTGGGCCAAGTTCCTAGCCGGTTTCTGGCGACAAAATCGTATAAAGTCTGTTGAATAAATTTTCATATATAGCAGATTATCCATTCCAATATTATCAGATCGTGATATACTAATATACTTGATCATGGACATGAAAGGTCGGCTTTTAAGCAATAATTACCCTGTTTTTCGGGTTTTTTTGTGATTTTGGTCTATCTTCCGTTGGGTTGTTGTCCTATTACCAGAGATAAGAGGAAATAGAGAATGAAACTAGCCGTGTGTATCTACGAAGGGCCTTACAATCATGAGGCTTCGGATAGTGCCTATCATTTTATCAAAGCAGCCATTGATAAAGGCCATGAAATCCGGGGTATTTTCTTTTACCATGATGGCGTTTACAACGTCACAAAATTGATGGAACCACCTCAAGACGATCGGCACATTTCCAATCGTTGGTCAGAGCTTGGTGCTACAGGCATTGATATTGTTGTCTGTATTGCTGCTGCTAAACGGCGGGGCATCGTTGATGATGTTTTAGTCGATAATGTGCGGATTTCGGGGCTTGGTCAATTGACCATGATGGCCATCGAAGCAGACCGCATGGTGACCTTTGGGGATTAAGGAGAACAGAAAAAATGTCTGAAGATATCAAAAAAATAATGTTCACCGTCCGCAACGCTCCACACGGTACAATCTACGTGTATGAGGGGCTTGAGGTCAAACTTATCATGGCTGCCTATGATGCTGACATCTCTGTAGTCTTCATGGATGATGGTGTTTATGCCCTGAAGCAAGGGCAGAATACTGATGAGCTAGGTATCAAAGGGTTTGAGAAAACCTACGGTGTGTTTGTCGATTATGAGATCGAGAACGTCTATGTTGACCGAAAATCCATGGAAGACCGCGGTATGACCGTTGATGATCTGCTGGTCATTGGAGAGGATGAAGATACCGAAGAGCCTATCAAGCCTAAGGTGATCGATTCTAGTGAGATTGCAGCCATGATGGCTGAACAACATAACATTATGAGTTTCTAAGGGGGTTTGACAATGCTTCATACCGTAAATAAGTCTCCCTTCCAAAACAATACTCTAGAGAGTTGCCAAAAATTCATCACTTCTGGTGACATTATTCTTCTGATTGAAGACGGAGTATATGGTGCTATGGCAGGTTCAGCCAAATCTGCCATCGTTGAAGGGGCAATAAAATCCGGCACTGAGGTTTACGCCTTGAGTTCCGACCTGAAAGCACGTGCTATCACCAATTTGATAGATGGTGTGCAAATTACCGACTATGCCGGTTTTGTCGACTTTGTTGAAAAACACAAAACCCACTCCTGGTTGTAATTAAAGACAGCTACTGGCTTCCGGTCTATCTATAAGTAAGGTAGGCCGGGGCCTTTGTCTTTAAATTTATGGTGAGTAGTTCCTTGGTTTTGAACAGTTCGTTATAGTTCTAGGAGGCAGGTACGTGAGGTCTCTTCAATCACATCCCGTACGATTTACTCTGTTGTTGGCTTTGGTTTGGGCCTCTGTTCTGGTCCTGTCACACCAAGTCATGGCTAGTGGTTCTAGTGGCCATGCAGCGGAAGCACACTCTCATTCTGATTATACCGGCGGCCCCCCGGAGTTAGAAAAAGCTAAAGGGGAGGCCTGTATCCGTCCTACCGATTGGATGCGCCGAAATCATATGGATTTTCTAAAACACCGTCGTGGACAAACGGTTCGTGAGGGGCTGCGTATTCGTTCAGAAAGCCTTCTTAAATGTTCCGAGTGTCACCAGAGTCATGAAAAATTTTGTGACCAGTGCCACAACTACGTTGGTGTAGCTCCTAACTGTTTTGAATGTCACATTTACCCCAAGTAGTTGGGATGTTTTGACGTTTCTCGTATATTATGATTTTCAAGCCTGGATTCAGCAGTTGTGTCAGTTGTTGACGAACAACTGGTTCGTCTAGGTAAATCTTGAACAGGGATTTATACCATGACCATGGATAGAAGAACGGTTTTGGGCTTTGGTGGTGCAGCAGTAGCCGGGGTAGCTTTGGCTCCTGGCATGACCCTTATTGCTGCTCCGTCACCGGATAAAACTGAAGCCTCTGGGGATCAACGTTGGGCCATGCTTATTGATGTAAATAAGTGTGAAACCAACTGCACAGCCTGTACAAAGGCCTGTCGCCAAGAGAACAATGTGCCTCTGTTCGGTGACGCAAATCGCGATATCCACTGGATTCGCAAGCTGGAAATTCGTGATAAGGAGCATAAGCGGCCCTCGGTTAGTCTGCCAGTATTATGCAACCATTGTGAAAACCCGCCTTGTGCCCATGTCTGCCCAACTGAGGCAACTTTTATTCGCAAGGATGGCATTGTTCTAGTTGACAAACATCGCTGCATCGGCTGTCGCTACTGTATTCTGGCCTGTCCATATAAAGCCCGTTCCCTTGTCTACAAAAAAACCAGTTTTCCAGAGGGAGGCAACCCCAATGTGCCGATTCGGGCCAAGGGAGTTGTGGAAAAATGTAATTTCTGCGTCCATCTAGTTGATGAAGGTAAAGAGCCGGCCTGTGTTCAGGCTTGTAACGGTGAAGAGGGCAATAAAGCGATGGTTTTTGGTGACCTTAACGATCCAAAATCTGAGATTTCTACAATAATTCGTGAGGTTAAAACCCAGACTATTCGGGCAGACCTGGGTCTTAAACCACATGTTCACTACAAAGGGCTATAGGGGGTCGATATGTTAAGTAACTTTACCGCAATTGAAGGCCGCTCTTTTGGCTACTGGAGGTTGGTGATTTTTTTTGGGGTCTTGGTTTTGATTGGTGCTGGATCTTTTGTTGCTGTTGAGGTCCATGGTCATGGCATCACAGGCATGAACAATCAAATTGTCTGGGGTGTTCCACACGTTTTTGCCATCTCCTTGCTGGTTATGGCTTCTGGGGCGCTAAATCTAGGTTCTATGTCGACGGTCTTTGCTGTTAAGCAGTTTAAGCAATTTGGCCGGTTTTCGGCATTTTTGGCTATTGCACTATTGATCGGCGGTTTGGCAGTGTTAATGCTGGATCTAGGCCGTCCAGACCGATTGCTGCTAACTATGATGCATATGAATTTCCGCTCAATGTTTACATTGAACGTTTTTCTCTATTCCGGCTTCATCATTCTCTGTTTTCTCTATCTTTGGAGTATGTTTGAGTATCATCAATTTACCAAGGTGATTGGCAGTGCTGCTTTTATGTGGCGGGTTATTCTCACCACAGGAACCGGCTCTATTTTTGGTGTGTTACATGCTCGTGAGGTGTTTCATTCCGCAATTACCGCACCGACATTTGTTGCTCTGTCTCTCTCATCAGGAACAGCTATCTCAATATTGTTACTGGTTACTACGTTTAAACAGACCAAGCGGGATTTGGAAGATAAAGTTGTTTTTGGGCTGCGTAATGCATTGATATTTTTTATACTTTTGGTGGCTTATCTTTTGGTTGTCGAGAAATTCACCAAATACTACTCTCCGGCCTTTTATGATGTACAGGGCTGGATATTGACCGGCCCTTATTCTAGCCTGTATATATTTGGTGTATGGGGAGCTGCTATTATAATTCCATTGGCAATACTGTTTCACCCCAGCAAGGGCAACAGTGTTTCTGGGGTTATGTGGGCCTCCCTTTTCTCAATTATAGGAACATTTTCCATAGTTGCCCATCTATTATTGGCAGGACAGGCTTATCCTCTCAATATGTTCCCAGGTTATGAGGTGTCCAGTGCTTTCATGGATGGGGTAACAGCAACCTATTCTCCGGCTGCTGTTGAGTATATGCTTGGTTTTGGTGGAATTGGAATTGCGGGTATCATCTACCTGCTGGGGATTAAATTCTTCAGAATGTTACCAGATAAAGCGGTGGCTCCTGAGGGATATGAGCTACCTTGGAATCCATAAACCTATATTCGGCAGTTATTAGTGCATAACTAGCACAACCTTTTGATTCACCATACAAACCAATATGTTATGCCGTTAATGCACGCTAAATTGCTGAATCTAGGATAAAGCTGAAGTAAATCAACTATAAAAAAACCCGTCTTGCGAAAGGCGGGTTTTTTTATAGTTCTTATAATAAAAACATTAATGGGATGGATTTGTAGCAATGCCTCAACTGTTACCTTCTATACCCTAAGCCTGCTCCAGAGCCTGGGCAAAATCGTCACAGATATCAGTGGCTGCTTCTAGACCTATAGAGAAGCGAACCAGGCCTTGGGTAATGCCAGCAGCGAGTCGGGCATCCTCACTCAACTTTGCGTGGGTAGTTGATGCAGGGTGGGTTACCAGAGTTTTAACATCCCCCAGATTGGCAGTTATGGTTGCCAGTTGTAGAGAGTTGATAAAAGCATGAGCACGTTCTCTGCTGCCAAGATCAACACAGACCAAGCCGCCAAAACCGTTCATCTGCCGAGTTGCCAGCTTATGTTGTGGATGGTTTGGTAGTCCTGGATAGTTTACTTTTCCGGTAAAGAGCGGCTGTTGGTTTAAAAACTCAGCAACTTTTTGTCCGTTCTCACAGTGGCGCTCCATACGTAGAGGCATGGTTTCCATACCTTTATATAGTACCCAGGCGTTAAACGGCGATAGAGTGGGGCCAGCATTACGAAGAATTGGAAATATATGTTCCATAACCAGCTCTTCGCTACCTACCACCACACCGCCAAGCACCCGGCCTTGACCGTCGAGATATTTAGTAGCCGAATGGACAACCAGGTCAGCTCCCAACTCCAGGGGTTTTTGCAGGCATGGAGTGCAGAAGACATTATCCACTGCCACCAGAATATTGTGCTCTTTGGCAAGCTGGCAGAGAGCTTTTAAATCTACCATCTCCAGAGTCGGGTTGGCTGGAGTTTCGGCAAAAAAGAGTTTGGTTTCGGGGCGGATTGCCTCTTTCCAACTCGTTAAATCGCTGAGTGGTACCTGAGTGACAGCAATGTTGAGTTTAGCCAAAAGGTTGTTGGCCAGGTTCAATGTAGAGCCAAACACCGAGCGACTTAACACCATATGGTCGCCAGCAGACAACAGACCAAGAAATACCGAGCTAATAGCAGCCATGCCAGAGGCCATGGCAACTCCGCGTTCACCCCCCTCCATAGCAGCTATACGCTCTTCAAAAGCGGTGACAGTTGGGTTGGTAAAGCGGCTATAGAGGTTGCCGCTCTCCTCTCCTGCAAAAACATCGCTTGCTTGCTGGGCAGAGTTGTAGGTAAAGCTGGAGGTAAGAAAGACCGGCAGGCTATTCTCTCTCTCCAAGGTTTGATGTCGCCCGGAGTGGATAGCTGTTGTAGCTATTCCAAGGTTTTTTTTGCTGTTTTGTTGATGGTTTGACATAGTTACAACTCTTACTTTAATAAGGTTCCGTTCTCATAAATGTTAAAAAAAACTATTTATATATTAAATACGTTGACTACGTTACCTAGTCAATGATAGATCATTAGCCTGTTGGGCCCGCATGGCGGAACTGGTAGACGCTGCGGACTTAAAATCCGTTTCCCTTGGGAGTCCCGGTTCGATTCCGGGTGTGGGCACCAACTTTCACTCATAATCTTAATATATTCCCGCTGTGTATACCCGGTTTTTCTCTTGTCTCAACGTACTTAGTTGGATTTTTTTGCTGTGAAACATAAATCTACCCGGCACAGTAGTGTAACTGATAATGGAGCCAAGGTATGCAAAATTCTCCGCCGGGCTGGGTTTCATCCCCATCCAGGGCCTATTAGTGCCCGGTCGGGCCGGGGTGGAGAGTTGCGGATCAAGATCACCTCAGATAGCGGTCGGGTTCGTATTCGGGTCGCTGGGGGTGGTGTCCAGGAGATCTTTCTCTATGGGGCAGTGGATTTTGAGGGGTTGGTTAAAGTGCTTGCAGATTCTTTAGGGCTAGGAGCTATAGAGTCTTTTAGCTGTGATCAACCTATAAATATTTAATATACGACAAAGTTTTCATGTATTATTCTTGTCGTGTGACACCTTTTTCATAGTCCTGATTCAATCCATTTCCAGCATAACCTCAGAAAAACCAGCTATTGAGATAAAATCTTTTGATGGTTTGTTCTCTGATTTTGAACTTGGGGCTGAGATGTGTCTTAGGTACTTTATACCGTAGTTTTTTGCAGCGGCCAATACTGGCTCTGAATCATCTACCAAGAGGGTTGTCTCAGGATTAAAGGGGATTTTTTCTTCCAGGGCTGACCAGAAACCTGGCTGCTCTTTGGCGTAGCCTAAATCATGGCTACTGATAACTGTCTCTAGATACCTGCCTATAGGGGTTCGGGCCATTTTTAGATCTATAGAGCGGCTGTGAGCGTTGGTTACCAAGTGGGTTGGCAAAGCTCTTTTTTTTAGTAGTTGTAAAAAATCCAGAACATGGGGGTGGAGTTGGATAAGGTGGGCCACCTCCATTTTTAATAAGGGGATATCCATCCCCAACTCCCGGCTCCAGTGGTCTAGATCATACCAGGCTAGAGTTCCTGCCACTTTTTGGTAGGTTGACAATACCAACTCTTTTGCTGCATCAAAACCCAGACCGCTTTTTTTTGCATAGGCTTGAGGGACCGTGTTCAAGAAAAAAACATTGTCAAAGTTAAGGTCGAGCAGCGTGCCGTCCATATCCAGAAGCACAGTTTTAATCTGGGGCCATGGCAATGATGTTTTATGAGCGGTAGTCGGCATTTATCTTGATGTATTCGTGGGTTAGGTCACAACTCCAGATTGTTCTTGAAGCGTGGCCACTCTTTAGGTCGATTAATACTGTAATCTCCTCTCGGTTCATCACCTCTTGACCTTGAGTCTCTCTATAGTCTGGAGCACGGACCCCGCCTTTGACTATCTGCACCTCCCCTAGAAAAATATCAATCTCTCCAACCGGGAATTCAACACCGGCATAACCGATAGCACAGAGAATCCGCCCCCAGTTGGGATCGCAGCCAGCAAAAGCGGTTTTAACCAACGGACTCTTTGCCACACTCATTGCCACCTTTTTGGCATCAGCTTCTGATTTGGCTCCAGCAACAGTAATGGTTATAAATTTTGTAACCCCTTCACCATCACGAACCAGTAACTGGGCCAACTCCAGGCAGATGTCGTTTATAGCATGAGCAAATTGGGCTGCATCTGCTGCCTTGGGGTCTGTTATGGTGCTGTTTTCAGCAAGGCCAGAGGCAAAAGCCAAAAGGGTATCGTTGGTTGATGTGTCACCATCAACCGTGACACTGTTAAAAGTGGTTTCGACAGCATCTCCAAGTATAGTCTGCAGGGCAGAAGGGCTGATGGCCGCATCGGTGAATAAAAAGGCTAGCATGGTCGCCATGTTGGGGTGGATCATTCCTGCCCCTTTGGCAATACCGGTAATGGTTATTTTTTTCCCATCTAGTTCAATCTGTCTGCTGGCAGCTTTTGGTTGGGTGTCGGTGGTCATAATGGCTTGGGCCGCACCTAACCAGTCGTTATCATTAAGGGTAGCGGTTAGTTTGGGGATTGCCCCTATAGGCTTCTCCATGGGCAGAGCTTCGCCAATGACTCCAGTTGAGGCGGTAAAGACCGTCTCTTCCGGGACATTCAGAGCCTCAGCGACTGCCTTGGCAATAGCTTTGGCAGTTTGCATTCCTTGGGGTCCGTTGGCAACGTTGGCGTTGCCAGAGTTTACAATTAAAGCCCTGGAAACTCCGGCTGGCAGCCTTACACGGCAGAGAGTTACTGGAGCAGCAACTATCCGGTTTTGGGTAAATAGTCCAGCAACCGTGGTGTTTTCCACCATGGAGACTAAAAGCAGGTCTTTATCACCATTTGCTTTTATACCACTGGCTATCACTGCTGTGGTGAATCCTGGTACTGGAAGCAGGTGGGTTAATGGAGGCAATGCTAACGCCATTGTTGAGGCTCTCCTGAAAAATTTGGTTCAAAGTCTAGAAAGTGGCAGAAATCTGGTTATAAAGCCAGTCTAGTTTTAATGTTTTTTTGACGAATTGCATAAGAATTAAATAGTGGTACGATTGTAAGGTGTTTAAAATAAAGGTAAAAACATGGTTGGCATTAATATTGAAAGTATGAAGGTGTAAGTTATAAATTACTTTTTACAAAGAGAGATATCATGGCACAGAGTATTGAGGGGCGTTTAGCTCAATTAAAATGGCTTGGTGATATGGAACCAGAATATGAAGAGGTTCTTGAATGGATGAATCTGGCTTGCGGCATTGAAGCAGAGCCAGTAAATAACCGTTCAGCACTGGACTGGGCTGTTATTGCTCAGTCAAGCCGGGCTGTTTCTGGTGGGTTTTCTGGCCCGTCAAATGGTTTGAGTGTAGCTACACTTCACTAATACCTGGTTCTATTTCCAAATATTAGGGAGCAGATAGGATAAACTTGTCTGCTCCCTACCTGTTTTTTTGTCAAAATCCACATATCTGCATATCATTGTAATTCAGGCTATGCTAGCCTGACTGTTAATCTCAATTTGGCAGTTAGAAGCACATACCTGGTACAACTTATTGATTCGCCTGACAGATTAGAAAACGGTTTCACTGACAGTTAAAGTGACTGCGATTTTTTCTAATTTGCCGGACAACCCAATATGTTGCACTATGTGCGAACTTTAACCTGCTGAACATTGGTTTAAATAGTTATTTACAACATAAAAGTGGATAAATAATCATGAAAAGCAGTCAACAAGAGGTGCGAGATGAACGATATTTTGCAGCTCGTAAGGCTACAATAATCAGTGTAGCTGTCAATATTTTTCTCTCAGTAGGTAAAATTATTGCCGGTATGGTTGGTAACTCGGCGGCTATTTTGGCTGATGGAATCCACTCAGCTTCTGACCTTATTACCGATGGTGTGGTGCTTGTTGCCATGCGTATTGCCAAGCAGGGAGTTGATGAAGATCACCCTTATGGTCACGGTAAGTATGAGACACTGGCGACACTGTTTGTCTCTGTAGCTTTGCTGGCGGTAGCTATTGGTATTGCTATTGATTCCTGGGGAAGGCTGGTTGACCCTGAATTAACCACCCCGACATCTTTGGCTCTGTGGGCTGCAGCGATCTCAATTTTGGCCAAAGAGGCAATTTTTCAATACACCTACCGGCTTGGTAAGCGGTATAACGCCAAAGCCATAATTGCCAATGCCTGGCATCACAGATCCGATGCTGTCTCATCCATCGCTGCACTTATCGGTGTTGGTGGAGCTATGGTTGGTTACCCAATTCTTGACCCTCTAGCTGCTATTGCCGTTGCTTTTATTCTGGGTAAAGTTGGGATTGAACTGTTTTTAGAGGCGTTGCAAGATCTTACCGACTCCAGACAGGCTATTGATGCGGAGGTACAGAAAAAAATTGCCAATTTGGTCCACGATGTTCAAGGGGTATTATCTGCCCATCTACTTAACCCCAGGGGTTTGGGGCCAGACATCAGGGTGGATGTCCATGTAGTTGTTGATGGTTATCTATCCGTATCTGAGGGCCACCAAATTGCCGAAAAGGTTCGCTACCACCTTATGAATGAGCTGGAGTCGGTAACCGATGTCTTGGTCCATGTTGATCCAGAGGAGGACCATGAAGAGAGTGTCAGGATGTTTGTCTCTCGGGAGAAACTCAACAATTTGCTTGAAAAGTGTATCGCTGACTCCCCTCTTTTCGCCAATCTGGACCGCATGACACCCCACTACCGAAAAAATGGGGTTTTGCTGGAGATGCAGTTTAAAGTAGACCTGGACTATCCAATGGTTTTAATTCGTACCGAGGCTGGTCTTTTGTCCTCAAGACTGTTGGCCGCTGAAAAAGAGTTGGATGAAGTGAAGATTGGCTTTATCATGGTGGATACAAAACGTCCAGTGACTTCTCTGCAACAAGGATCGAATTGAATATGAGCAGTGATACTGTGGCTGCCAAGCCGGCTATCTCTTTTTCTGAACGGTTAAAGGGTAGGTTTAATGGTATGGTGCGGCTGGCTGATGCTTGGCATCTGGCGGCAGCAGTGGTTGAATATAATGATTGGTATATGGTTGACCCTACCTGCCAAGAGCAAGCTTGCCGGGTTAGTGGGGCGGATGTCGGTTGCCATCTGGAAGAGCTGTTGGAGGAGATTCTTCGGGAGGAGAAGGGGGTTTGGAGTACTATGGTCTACGTTCAAGATATAACCGACCCCCAGATTATAAAAATCTATCACCCACGGCGGGCTGGTTGTGGATGTGGTGGACAGGGGGGGATTGTCCCTTGGTGGGTTTTAACCAGGGTTGAACCAGAAATAGTACCAGAGTGGCAGCAGGAGAGCTGTGGGGTTGACTCTTTGGATAGTGCTGGTGGTGGACTCTCATGGTTGAAAAAAATATTCTGAGAAATTCCTGGTTTTTATTAGGTTATTATCATGTCAAAAGCACTTCTGATCGTTCCGCACTTTTGGGATACGGTGTGTGTTCCCCTTGGAGTCTCCTCTCTTAAGGCTTATTGCGAGCCTCACGGTCACCAGATAGCTCTGTTTGACTATAATATGGTTGGCGATATTTTCAGTATACAAAAAGAGTATTTCGCTCTTGGTTGTAAGCAGTTTCCCGGTTGGAAAAATTGGAACATGGCCCGTAACGGTACAGAGACGTTAGCTCTGCATCAGTTGGTATATCTTTTTACCAGGGAACAGCCAAACTACAAAGAGTTGTGTGCCGAGATTGTCAATGTTAACGGAGCACCGAAAGAGTCGTTTATGGCTGCTTTTGATGTGGCCCAATTTGATCTACTCTTTGAGCGTCTCTATAGCCGGGTCGAGGAGATTCTCCGTGGACTGTTGGATCGTCATCAGCCGGATGTTGTCGGCTGCTCTCTCTATAACTCAACCTGGCCGGCAACACTTTTTATCTTGAAGCTGGTTAAAAAATTACGTCCAGCAACACGGACTGTAGTTGGTGGTCCTGGGCCTATTATGGGGATTATCTCCAAGGAAGAGGAGATACAGTCCTTTTATAATGCACATGATTGCATCGACTATTATGTAGTTGGTGAAGGAGAGGCGGCTTTTCTAGAGATACTAGACAATAGCACTCTGCCTCCGGCTATTGTCCGCCCGGCAAGCTATGTTAAAAAGCTTGGTGAGCTACCTCTGCCTGACTATGGAGACCTTGATTTACGATACTATCTCTCCCTCTCTATAGCCAGTGCCAGGGGCTGCCCTTATGAGTGCTCTTTCTGTGCAGAAACAATTTTTTGGAAGGGGTTCCGCTCCACCTCAAAAGCACTATTTTTTGAGAAGGTAAAAAGCCTTGCTGAAAAATATAATCGCCGTTGCCTCTATATTTGTGATTCATTATCAAACCATATTATAAGCTCTTTAACCGATTTGACCCACAGAGAGAAACTCCCCTTCAAATATGACTGTTATCTCCGGGCCGATGTCTCTTGCACCCATGAAGACCGGGCCAAACTTTGGAGTCTTGGTGGTCTGCACCGGGCCAGATTGGGGATGGAGTCGGCTAGTCAAAGAATTCTTGATGAGATGGTGAAAAAAACCGATGTGGCAACTATGGAGAAGAGTCTGGCGGTGCTATCCGGTGCCGATATTGTTACCAGCACTTTATGGATTGTCGGTTATCCAGGTGAGACAGAAGAAGAGTTTTCTGAAACTTTGAGCTTTATCAAACGCAATAAAAACCACATTCACCAAGCCGACCCCTGGCTGTTTCAATTTCATCCTGATGGGCTAGCCGGGTCGGATCAGCTAGTAGGTTCTGGGGTTGCCAGCAGATTTAGCCCCCAACTTAATAAACTGTTTGCCATCACTCCATATGTTATCGGTAAAGGTTTGAGCCTACAGGAGAGATTTGACCGCCTGGAGAGGTTTGAAAGGGCCAGGGTTGAGGCTGGGATATCAAACCCTTATTCTTTTGAGGAGTGGAATATGGCCGACCACAGGTGGCAGGAGTTGGGGCATAAACGGCCTTTGACTCTAGTTGATCATATGGCTTCTCTCTCAAGGTCAAGATAAATTATGGAGAGCAATAATCGTCGGTTGGCATCAAACAGCTCCATCATACAGTTAATTGTTATTATCTGTGCTATTTTTGTTACTCCAATGCTAATTGATAGCGACTATAGATTTAACTATAAATTTGATCCAGTTCACAAAAAACAGCTAGTTGATTTAAAACCAGAATATATTTTTGTTGGAAGCTCCATGCTCATATCTCGGATGGATCTTGAGCATTTTAACTCTCTGATGGATGGTGAGAGTGGGTATATACTGGGGGACGTTGGTGCACTCTCATCTCTATGGTTTTTGTGGTTGAAAAACAGCCTGATTGCTGCTGATATTAAACCAAAGAGGGTCTTTATATTTTTTCGCGACGCAGTGTTGACCAGCCCGGCCAATGAGACAAAATCTCTATTTATGAGGGAGAAAATCCTTAAAAACTCACTGCCGGAAGAGCCGGTTTATGACAGGGTAATTGGTTATCATAAGGGGTTTACTGATTATCTTGAAGAGTGGCTTTTATCTCTCTACCCAGTTCAGGAGGATTGGCATATAAGGGCAAAATGGGTTGTAGACAGTATGGGGTATGTTTTTGCCATGCCGGGTTATCTGGAGCACAAATGGCGTACCATATTCGATAGGTCATCGGTCTCACGATCTGAAATTGTGGAAATTATGGACGGGAGAAAAGATCTGAAAAGAGATATGGGAGAAAAAATTTTTGCCGGCAATATAAGAGACCGGAAAAAACGTGTTGAGTGGGCTGCGGAAAGTGCCAGAATCTTCAATTTCAAGGAGCGGCTACCAACATCATTTCTTCCTGAGATAATCAGGCTGGGTAAGGAGGCAGAGTTAGATCTGGTTTTTGTCCGTATTCAGTCCAGACCAAATGAGGATGGCTCTGTAGTTGACGGTGATTTACTCGTTAACTATGTAAAGGAGTTGAAAGAGTATGTTGCTGAGAGCGGCTACGGTTTTTATGATCTTACCGGAGATCCAAACATTACCTGGTCTATGTACAATGATGGTGCCCATATAGCTCCTAAGCATATGAAGAGTTGGACTGAGAACTTTGTGGTGCGGCTTAGGGAGCACCTGCATTGATTTTTCATAGCCTGGACTATCTTCTGTTTTTTATCTTTGTTGTTGCTGTCTACTGGACTCTCAACCGCAAATTACAGGTAATCTTCCTTATTGGGATGAGCTATTTTTTCTATGGCTATATCCACCCATGGTTTCTCTACCTGATACTAACCTCAACAGTTGTTGATTATTTTTGCGGATTGTCGATGGAGCGACACCCGGACCATAAACAGACGGCACTGCTGGTTAGTGTAGTAACCAACCTTGGGCTTCTGGGCTTTTTTAAATATTTCGGCTTTTTTGTTGATAATGTTTCTGAACTGTTACTTATGTTTGGCCTGCCGGGTTTTACCAATAATCTTGATATCTATCTACCGGTGGGAATTTCGTTTTATACTTTTCAGACCATGAGCTATACCATCGATATATATCGTGATCAGCTCAAGCCTCGGAAGAATTTTTTGGATTTTGCCCTGTTTGTATCTTTTTTCCCCCAACTGGTAGCAGGCCCTATTGAGAGGGCGAAAAACTTCCTGCCCCAGATTGAGTGTGAGAGAACCCTGACGGTTAAAGATGTTCAGAGTGGGCTGTTTCTGTTGATCTGGGGTTTTTTTAAAAAAATGGTTATTGCCGACAATGTGGCTTTTATCGCTAATAAGCTGTTGTTTTTGGAAGAGACCTCGTTTTTATTGGTCTGGGTTGGGGCTTTTGCTTTTGGGGTGCAGATATTTGCTGATTTTTCCGCTTATTCCGATATCGCCCGCGGTTCGGCCCGGCTTTTGGGTTTTAACCTTTCTATAAACTTTAACCATCCCTATATTGCTGCCTCACCAGCAGAGTATTGGAAACGCTGGCATATTTCACTATCGTCCTGGATTCACGATTATGTTTTTCTACCGTTAGCTCTATCACGAAAGTTGCGCACCGCCACTGCCGGTTTGATTGTCAGTCTATTTATCACCTTTTTTCTCAACGGTTTGTGGCATGGTGCCGGATGGAATTTTATCCTCTGGGGAATCTACCATTTTTTCCTGATACTGCTCTACGGCTGGGCCAGATCCCACACACCAGAGAGCATCCGGGATAATTCATGGCTTAGGCCGTGGCAGGTGTTGTTGATGCTCTTTTGGAACCATATCAGTTTTCTTATTTTCTGGGAGTGGGAGTTGGCCTATACATTGCGGAATTTGACACTGTCTCCATTCGCAAATAGCGAGATACAGATTCAGACGGCAAAATTTCTCTTTGGTCAGACTCTCCTATACTCTTTGCCGCTATGGGGACACACCCTATTTGCCTATATTCAAGAGCGTTTTTTTGCTAAAGAGTGCTGGCAGGTTACCCTGTTTCAAACAGTGGCATCCATGATCATGTTTTTTGGCATACTGGTATTAAGGGGTGACTCTGTAGATTTTATCTATTTTCAATTTTAGCCAGGATAAGGTCCGGTAAAAAAATAAACCATCCAGCTTGCTTGTTTTTTGCTTTACCAGCTATTTTAAAAAAGATTTACAACAAACAAGTATGCATATTTTTTAGAACTGATGATAAACCAAAATCCGGTGCGACCTGGACAATTTTTTCCGGACCAACTGTTTGGAGTTATAAAATGAACAGCGATGAAATTCTTGCAAAAATTACAACAATTATGCGGGAGACCTTCAACGCCCCTGCATTGGTAATCTCTCCTGAGATGACTGCAAAAGATGTTAAGGGGTGGGATAGTATGAAAAATATCTGGCTTATTGTCGCTATTGAAGACTCTTTTAACATCAAGCTTACAACGTCAGAAGTTATAAAAGTTGAGAGCATTTCTGACTATGTGGCATTGATTCAAGATAAAATATCTAACTAGGTTTTTATAAGTTGTTGGAGAGAGATTTTGTTATGAAAGAGTGGAGCCTCAAAGAGTGTTCATGGTTGCCGGAAGTGCCGACAAACTTTCGTGATCAGTGTGTAGCAATCAGGAGCTCAACCGGTGATTCTGCCTCTGATCTGTACCGTTTAGCTCAGCACCGTCTAAATAGCAGCCAGCTAAACTCATTGGCAGCTACTTTGAGTGCCGTCCAGAAAAACTCTGACTCCTGCCAGTTTAAAAATTACTTTCGTCTAGGTCTGGTGAGCAACGCCACTACTGCTCTTTTTGTTCCAGCCTTAAGAGCATCTGCACTGCGTTACGGCATATGTCTTGATGTGGTAGAGGCAGAGTTTGGTCAGGTGATGCAAGAGGCTCTTGATCCCGACTCGCCAATCAATAGAGCCGATCTAGATGCTGTTCTTTTGGCTCTGGACTATCGGGGGCTGCCTTTTCCTGAGTTTTTTGAAGGTTTTGGCCGTAGCGATGTTGTGACTACCGGCAACGATGAGGCTGTAGATTATATAAGCATGTTGCGAGATAAATTTAGTGCTGGCGGTAAGAGGGCTATTATTGTTCAGACTCTCCCTGCACCACCTGAGACCCTTTTTGGCAGTTATGAGTACCGGTTGAACGCAACCCTGCGGCGGCAGACGGAACAATTTAATAGCCGACTGGCCGATATTTCTCAAGATTCAGCAGTTGTACTCTTAGATGTTGCCGGGCTTGCCAATAGAGTAGGGTTGGATCAATGGCACGATCCCATGCAGTGGAATTTGGCAAAACTTCCCTTTGCCCAGAACCTTGTCCCCATCTATACCGACTATATAGCCCGTCTATTAGGGGCCATCCGTGGTCAGAGCCGTAAGTGTCTGGTGCTGGATCTGGATAATACCATATGGGGTGGGGTGATTGGTGACGATGGTGTGGATGGAATAAGTGTTGGCCAGGGCAATGCTCTTTCTGAGGCATTTTTAGAGATCCAACGGACCGCTTTGAATCTGCGTAGCCGTGGAGTTGTTCTAGCTGTCTGCTCTAAAAACGAAGATGCAACTGCCAGACTACCATTTAAACACCACCCTGAAATGTTGATTAAAGAGGAGCATATTGCAGTTTTTCAAGCCAACTGGATAGATAAAGCCAGCAATTTGGAGACGATTGCTGCTACGTTGAATATCGGTCTTGATGCTTTGGTATTGTTAGACGATAACCCGGCAGAGCGGGCACAGGTCAGAGAGGCACTACCTCAGGTTGCGGTGCCTGAACTGCCGGAAGATCCATCTTTCTATCCACGGGCGTTGTTGACAGCAGGTTATTTTGAGGCGGTTGGTTATACCGCAGATGATCAGCAGCGGGCAGAGCAGTATCAGGCTAACTCCCAGCGTAGCAGTCTACAGAGCAGTTCTCGTAATCTTGACGAATTTTTACAATCTTTAGCAATGGTTGCCAAAGTTGACCGGTTTAATCAGCAAGGTCGTGGCCGCATTGTGCAGCTAATCAACAAAACCAACCAGTTTAACCTAACAACCAGACGTTATACTGAGGCCGAGGTTGTCGCCATGGAGGAAGATTCCAGCATCTTCACCCTGCAGGTGCGTCTCAAGGATAGGTTTGGTGATAACGGCATGATCAGTGTGGTTGTCTGCCGCACTGTTGGCAAGCAGTGGAATATTGATATATGGCTGATGAGCTGCCGGGTATTGAAAAGAAGGGTGGAGGAGTTTGTCTTGGCCCAGATTGTAAAGCATGCCAGGGAGCAGGGGATAACCACCTTACAGGGGGAGTGGATTCCTTCGGCTAGAAATGATCTGGTAAAAGATCATTATGCCAATCTTGGGTTTACCCCTCTTAAAGAGCAAGATGGCTCGACTTTCTGGCAGCTTGAGGTGGAAGATTACCAGCCAGGTACTCCGCCGATAACTATAGAACAGAGCTAGTTTTTTTAGTAAGCTCCATTCATAAACCCATCCCGTTAAATTTGTTAAATATTTGGATCTAATGTCGGTTTTGGCAGAGCACAAGAAGAGCTGTTCTGCTCCTCTTTTCTGCTTGGGTCGGATTTCCAGCCGTGACCAAAAAGTATCTCCATGGAGACATTTATTCTGCCGTCAGGAAGGCCAAACCGCTGTTGGTAGAGCTGGGATAATTCGGTAAAATATCCTTTTGGTGTGAGGCCCGGCAGGCGGCTGTTGTGGTGGTTTCCTGCCCCCATTTTTTTCAAACCTTTGAGCAGTGAATTTGTATCGGGAAACGGGGCTTGTATTGGATCACGGTCGGCGATTGGTTGATAAAAACCAGTTGCGGCCAATAGGTCGCCAAAGCTGTGCATATCAGGCATATCTGGTGTTCTGGGCCAGACTTTTCCCCACCATTTTTTATCCAGATCTGCCAAACAGAGCTTCAACTCTTGCAGTGACTCACCGCCAGCCATAGCCATTAAAAAAGCTCCGCCAGGCTTTAATACCCGGCGCATTTCACGCAGTGTAGCCCCTGGGTTGCTGCACCAATGTAGAGCCATGTTGGACATTACCACATCAAAGCTGTTGCGTTTAAATGGCAGTGTAGAGTCAGAGGTTACTAAGGCTGGTAAACGTTTGCGATGCAGCAGACCGTAGTATGGAGCGGCATGTTTTGCGGCGGCTGGAGCCATGGTTGCAGCTACTACATTAGCTTTAGGCCATCTTTTCCTGAGCTGCCCGGTCAGGATGCCGCTGCGTTCACCAAAATTTAAAATCTGCTTTGGCTCTATTTTAATCTCATCAAGACGGAGAACAAGCTGATTTCCCACCATGGCAACCAGTGAAGTTGGGTCAACAAGTTGATCACCTGACTTTTGCCATGAACGTCTAACACGCAAGGGGTCAATGTGGTGTGTAGGTTCTATAAAAGGGATAACAGTTTCATTCATGGATATCTCTATCGATCTGTTTATATCTAAATTTGCTAGTGGAAAATATTCTGACATGGTAGCTTGCTTGTGTAAGGATAACAAATAAGATCATTTAAAATATCTGGAAAGTGATGATAGAAAACGGTTTAGAGTCGATCAGGACGGTAGCAAATAAATTTGGATCATCTCTTCTTGACTTCCTTTTTCCACCTTATTGCCCCTTATGTAAAAGTACTACCAAAGTTGCTGATACCCTATGCTCTCCATGTTTAGACCTTCTACCCAGTCAGCCCCAAGCCTACTGCCTCAATTGTGGCGGTAATACATCTCAGGCTGAACTTGGATGTGGACGTTGTTTGGGGTCCATAGATTATCCTGATAGGGTCTATTTTCCCTTCACTTACGATGCCGGTATAGTTAAGCTGTTGGTCGGATATAAATTCCATGACCGCTCAGAGTGGTGCTCTCTTCTGGCCCGGTTGAGCTGGTCTCGTCTTGAGAGGGAGCTGTGCTGGGAGGAGCCAGAGCTGATTCTGCCTGTTCCGCTGCACAACAGGCGTTTTTTAAGTCGGAGGTATAACCAATCAGCTCTTTTGGCAAAGGAGCTGGCAAAAAAATTAGATCGGCCGCTGGTGACGAATGGTCTAAAGCGTATCAGGATGACCAAGCCACAAACCAAACTCTCTAGTCAGGGACGGCGGGATAATGTCAAAGGAGCCTTTCTCGCTGATGAGAGTGTGGTTTCGGGGCGGTCTTTACTATTGGTTGATGATGTTTATACTACTGGGGCGACTGTGTCTGCTGCGGTAGTTGAGTTACGTCGTGCGGGAGCAAAGCGGGTTGCTGTTTTCTGTGTTGCCCGTACTTTACAAGATTGATTTTGTTTGGAGAGTAAGAAGATGCCAAAAATTATAGTTTATAGCACTACTGTCTGTCCCTACTGTGTAAGGGCAAAGATGTTGTTGGACAAAAAAGGTGCAGAATATGAAGAGATTAATCTGACTAAAAATCCAGATCGCCATGATGAGATGTTGGAAAAAACCGGTGGAAAACGGACAGTTCCGCAGATTTTTATCGGTGATAAACATGTTGGGGGCTGTGATGATCTGTATGAGCTGGAGTTTGAGGGCGAGTTGGATAGCCTTCTTGCCGGTTGATCCATGAGTCAGGCTGCTATTATTCAGATGTGTTCCGGTCCTGACCGGGAGGCAAATTTTCTAGAAGCAAGCCGGTTGATGACCCAAGGGGTGGAGCAGGGTGCAGGGCTTCTGGTGCTGCCGGAATGTTTTTCGTTGATGGGCCGGAGTGATGAAGAGAGGTTTGCGGGCAGAGAGGAGGTTGACGACAGTCCATCTTTACGGTTTCTACAATCTTTTGCTGCCCGGCATGGGGTCTGGATTGTTGGTGGCTCTATCTCGATATCCTCGCCAGGTACCAATAAAGCTACCAATAGCAGCTTTGTGGTTGACTCCCTGGGGGATATAAAGGCCAGATACGATAAAATCCACCTTTTTGATGCCAATATTGGCGACAAAAAGCCCTATCACGAGTCAACGTCAATTCAAGCTGGTGACAAACCGGTGGTGGTAGATACACCATTTGGGCGGATAGGGTTATCCATCTGTTACGATCTGCGTTTTCCTGAGCTGTACCGCAAATTAACGGCGATGGGTGCGACAATTATCACTGTTCCTTCAGCATTTACTGTCAGCACCGGCATGGTCCATTGGGAACTGTTATTGAGGGCGAGGGCGGTAGAGAATTTATGTTATGTTCTAGCTCCAGGCCAAGATGGTAAACATCCTGGCGGGCGGCGAACCTATGGTAACTCAATGATTGTCGAGCCATGGGGAAGTGTGATCTCACGCTCTCCTGACGGTCCAGGGGTAGCTTTGGCCGAGATAGAGCCAAAACGTATTACAGATGCAAGAAACAAAATCCCCTGTTTGAAATATCTGTCGTCATAAACTCTATTTGAGGTTGTTCGTAGAGATGCAACGGAGCTTGCCTACCTTTTAGATTTGGCTATCTAAAGAAAAAAACTCTGCTTCAGCTTTTACTCTTTCTCTAGATACCTCTCTTTATCTCTAGAGATTTTTTTCTCCATATTTGCCTGAACTGCCTTGGTAAGGTCAACTCCTGTCTGATTTGCAATACAGCAGAGCACAAACATCACATCGGCCAGTTCATCTTCTAATGAGCCTTTATTATCGCCTTTTTTAAAATTTTGATCGCCATAAGTTCTTGACATTATTCTGGCAACCTCGCCAACCTCTTCAACTAACTGGGCAAGATTGGTAAGTTCAGAAAAATATCCGGCTCCATAAGATTTCACCCATTGGTCAACCTGGTCTTGATACTGTTGTATGGTTGTCTGCTCCATGGCGTCTCCTAGAAAAAAAACGAGGTTGAACATAGGGTTGGCAGTTGTTCCAACTTTATTTATGCGGCCTTTTGATTTATACGGCAAACCAATATGTTGCACCATCAACCAACGCCCAACTGTCAAATATAGGTTGAAATGGCTGCAGTTCTTGATTTTTGTTCTCCAGGTTGATCTTTTTAAAAGTCTACCCTTTTGATCATGTAAGAGAAAAGTTAAAATCTGTATAGATTTTATCAAAGGTGTGGTCAGTAGAAACTTTATGCTATATTCACCGACTTCAATATTTTTTATTGCTGACTAATCAATATCGACTCCAAGCAAAGGTATCAAGCATAATGAAAAAATTTTTAATTCGTATTCTTGAAAAAACACTCTATGAAGTTCTTGATCATTATGTCGTGACGCGGATGATGCCTCTGATTAATAAAAGGTTTTTGAATAATAAAATCTTTCACCAGCAGATGAATGCTTGCAACGCAACAGCCAACTATATTAACAAACATCTAAGTAGCGTACCTTTTTTTGACTCTATAGATGCAACACGTGATTTTGCAGTAAAACAGATCACCTTAACCGGGCAACATCTTGAGTTCGGGGTTCTAACCGGTTATTCCACCAATTTTCTGGCAGACCGAATCAAAGGAACCCTTCACGGATTTGACTCCTTCAAGGGTCTGCCGGACGACTGGACCCCAGAGCATCGCAAAGGAGCTTTTGCCAGGCCGGAAGGGTGGTTGCCTGAGGTTAGGGATAACGTAGAGCTACATGTTGGTTACTATGAAGATAGTCTTCCTGGTTTTGCTGAAAAAAATCGTCAGCCAATTGCTTTTATGCATATAGATTGTGATCTATACTCCTCGACCAAAACCATTTTCAGGGTATTAGGTGATCTGGTGGTTCCTGGGACTATTATTCTTTTTGATGAATATTTTAACGCAATATATTGGCAGGACCATGAGATAAAGGCTTTTCACGAATTTATTCGTGAAAAAAATCTTGGCTATGAATATCTCGGCTATGCTGGCGGCAACTTTTGTCAAGCTGTGGTGCGTATTACTGAGCAAGGTAAAGGGCAGCCAGGCTTGGGTGAGACACCTCTATCTCATTACTAGAAGTTGGCTTGTTTGTAGCCACTAAACTCTCAACTCCATCCGCCGTTTCCAGGTGAAAAAGCTTGGGTATAGCCTATGCTTACCTGGAAGTGGTCAGTCTATGAAATCTCAATACTTTTTTTGAATTCATAACTTCAACTCCGCTGAGTATACGATAGCCCTAGACTCTACCTCATCTGTGAAGCCATGGATTCAGGGTATTGGCACATGAAACTTTGGACTGTAGTTTTTTTGGCGGAAAGCTGTTTTTTATGTCAGATATTCCCACTATCAAAAAAATCCCAACACCATTTCTGAAGTTAATGAAAGTCTGGTTTTGAAGCTTTTCTAAGTTGTGAAAATATTTTCTTAACGAAACCCTTTATAAATATGGATTTTCTAGCTTTTGCTGTTTTTTTCTGGTTCTTGAGTTTCAATATTGGCAAGTAGGTTGCATTAATAGTTGGCAGCAAGTGAAGAGCAGATCATAAATACATATTGATGAAGTCATGGAGTAGTTGTAAGAGAAATGGAAAGTCCAATAGTTGTTAGTAAAGGTCGTAAACGGGCAGAGAGCTCAAACAGTTCCGAGGCAAAATTTTTTATTACATTGGGTGCGATATCTTTTATCTTTACCTTGCTTGTATTAAGAAAAATTATACCTGATTACTGAGCAAACTTTTTTACAAATAAAGCTGGACTAATACTGTTGTTTTCGGTTCAGTCGGTTTGTTTAAACAACATATATAATTTTGATGAGGGTAAATATTATGGGTAAATTCTTTCGTGGAGGCAGTAGCTTGTTAATCCCTGCTATAGCAGAGGTTGGTTGGCTTCGTAGTTTGCTGTGGCGTTGGGAGTCTGATAGTAGAGGCGATATTTCAATGGCGGAACGTATGAACTGTGGAGTTCCAGCTTAGAAGCTGGAAGTAGAAATTATATAATGTTTGTAGTTTTAAAAAAAGGAATAGGGCAATGACTTCAGCTGAATTACGTGTTGCAGGAGCACGTCTATATGGTAATGGATTGATCAACCGTGTTTATATCCGGGCTTTAGCTAAAGATCTTGAAACACCAGAATCCATTGTTCGCCAATGGTGGTATGGGCTTCTTCCTGGTATCCCAAGCGAAACCAGCACTACTATCGATAGCATCAAAAATGAGAGAGGACGCTTCTAATGAATTTCTGCAAACTCAACCCAACAATTTTGTTCCCAAAAGGTGGAAGAAGATTACCTCCGGTCAGTCAGCCAATGGACCCATCCCCTGTAAGAGCTAACTCTTCCCGTTCTTTTGCAGAGTCTCAGCGACCAAAAAAGCGATATCAAGACTTTGCGCGGCATTGAGTCTAGGGTCACAGGTGGTTTCATAACGGTCTTTTAGATCTTCTTCAAGAACCTCCAAGGAGCCGCCAACACACTCGGTAACGTTGTCGCCAGTCAACTCAAAATGGACTCCGCCAGGTATGGTTCCTTCAGACTGGTGGATGCTAAAGAAGCTGTTTATCTCTTTTAAAATGTGGTTAATTGATCTGGTTTTCAGACCCGATGGTGATGAGTAGGTGTTGCCATGCATCGGGTCGCAACTCCAGATAATCTCCCGTCCTTCTTTATCAATAGAGCGGAGCATTGTCGGCAGGGCTTCTGCAATTTTTTCGTGACCAAAACGACAGATAAAGGTCAGGCGACCCGGTTCGTTATTTGGATTTAGACGGTCACAGAGACCGAGGATATCATCAGCAGTAGCTGTCGGTCCTAGCTTTACCCCAACGGGGTTTTTAACACCGCTTAGAAATTCGACATGAGCACCATCAATCTGTCTGGTCCGTTCACCAATCCATAACATATGTGCAGAGCAGTCATAAAAATCACCGGTTAGTGAATCCCGACGGGTGAGTGCACTTTCATACTCCAAGATAAGAGCTTCATGGCTGGTGAAATATTCAATTTCATGGATTGCCGGGGTGTTTGCGGCATTGATACCCATTACCTTCATAAACTGCAACGCTTCGCTAAGCCGGTCTGCCAGCTCTTTATAACGCTGTCCCTGGGAGCTTTTTGCTACAAAGTCCAAATTCCATTCGTGGAGTTGGTTCAGGTCGGCATAACCACCGCTAGTCATCGCACGGAGTAGATTTAATGTACTTGCTGATTGAAAGTATGCTCGCTCAAGACGGGCTGGATCTGGCAGGCGGGCCTCTTTGGAAAAATCAGGATCATTAACAGATTCACCACGGAAGCTAGGAAGTGAGACTCCGTCTACCACCTCCATTGGGCTAGAGCGTGGTTTGGCAAACTGCCCGGCTATGCGGCCTACTTTGACCACAGGTTTGTTTAGCCCCTTGGTCAATATAATAGCCATCTGCAACAGTACTTTTAACTTATCACGGATGGAGTCGGCACTGAAGTTGTTAAATGACTCTGCACAATCACCACCTTGGAGCAGAAAAGCCTCACCTTTTGCAACTTTAGCAAGATGCTGTTTCAATGAACGCACTTCACCAGCAAATACCAAAGGCGGATAGATGCATAAATCTTTGCTCGTCTTTTCCAAAGCAGCTTTATCCGGCCATTCTGGTTGTTGAAGGGCGGAGTGTTGTTTCCAAGAGTTGGGGTACCAATTATTGTCTGCCACGTCAGAAGGCTTCCTTTCTAGGGTTGCAAGTTGTCAATCCCAACAATAACCTCTTTTTCTCTCTGTTGCCATGGAGATTTGTGAAAATATCTCTGCATTATTCCAGTTTTTCCAAAGTCTCTTGGAGATTTTTCGAGACGCTCTCTATTTTTCTATCGTTAAGTTTAAGTCCGAACAGATCTTTTAAATAAAAAACATCAACGGCTTTTTCACCATAACTAGATATTTTAGCAGTTAAAATTTGTATGCCATGCTTTTGTAGAACACTGGTGATAGCGTAAAGTAGACCAATCCGGTCCATAGCTGTCACTTCAAGAAGGGTGAAGGTCTCAAAACTGTTGTCGATTCTAACGGTAACAGGAACCCGAAAATGTTTGGGTTTGTTTTCAGTTTTGGTGGTTTTAGCGAGCAGGTCGTCTATCCTGGTTTTACCTTCTAGCAGTGAAAGTAGGGTTTTTTCAATCCGGTCCAGACGGCGTTGGTTCTGGACGGCTTTACCCTGGGTGTTTTGAAAGATAAAAATATCCAGGGCCATACCATCTTTGGAGGTGGTAATATTTGCTGAGAGAATATTGGTTCCTTCCGCAGCTAAAACTCCAGAGATATTTGCCATCAATCCATGATGGTCCTGGGTGTGCAGCAGAAGCTCCGTGGTGTCTGAGTCAGGCTCTTTGCGGAAAATAATAGCCAGTGGCTTATCTTTATATGGATGCAGAGAGATAAAATGCTCGGCAAGGGTCTTGGCATCATAGTGAAGAAAATAGTCTGTAGAGAAACGGTTGAAATGGCTGTCTAGCACATTTTGGGGGTAATCTTTGGCAAGGATGTTAATAGCATCTCTTTTTCTCTTGTTTGCTTGTAGAACCATTCCTTCTGGTTTGAACTCGCCTTTTTCCAACGCTTCCAAGGCTAAATTATATAGTTGGCGGAGCAGGGAGGCTTTCCATGGGGTCCAGACACCGGGGCCAACTGCTTGAATGTCAGCAATTGTTAATACCAACAAAAGCTTAAGGTTTTTTACGCTGCCAATTTCAGCAACAAACCTGGCCACAGTTTCAGGATCGCCAATATCCATCCTAAAAGCGGTGCGGGAGAATATCAGATGTTTTTGCACCAGCCATACTACTCTGGCTGTGTCTGCTCCAGACATATTCAGCCTGCGACATATGTTCCCTGCAATAACAGCCCCTCTGTCCTGATGGTTTCCACCTCTGCCTTTGGCGATATCGTGCAACAGCACGCCAAGAATCAAGACCAGGGGGTCACGTATGTTCTCCATAATCTGCGTGGCTAATGGCAGTTCGGCAGCACAGACTTTCCTTTTTATTTTACGTAACGCTTCAACAGCTTGCAGGGTGTGCTCATCAACGGTGAAGATATGAAACAGATCGTGTTGAGATTGACCTATAATCCTGCCAAATTCAGGAATGTAGCGACCTAGAACACCACTGGCACTCATTCGCCGCAGCACCCAGGCAACAGCTCTGTCGTTGCGGAGCATTTTAATGAACAGTTCGGCATGTTCTGGGTCTTTCCGAAAATTTTTATCAATCAGACTCAGATTATTGGCGATGAGACGCATTGATTCGGGGTGGATAGGTTTGATGTGCCGTTGGGCAACTTCAAAGATTTTCAGGAGTAGGGTGGGGTTGTTAACAAAAGCTTCAGAGTTTGACACCGTCACTTTTCCGCCAACCTGTAAAAAGTTTTTTTCCAGGCGGCGTCGGTTCCACCAATGGCGGTTTCTATGCTCTTCTTGATAGTTGCGTAGAAAGACCATAGATAGGTTGCCAACCTGTCTGGCAACCTGATAATTTCTTCGCATAAACTGCTCGACACCACGAAACCCCGGGCGATCTTTGTAACCAAACTCCTCAGCAATTTCTAATTGATATTGGAATGTTAGCCGATCTTCACGACGGTTTGCCCGGTAGTGCAGGGCGTTACGGACCCGGCGAAGATATTCTCGGCTGCGGATAAAAACCCGGTACTCCTCCTCGGTGATGACTCCTTGCGGTATTAGCTCTCTGACATTATCTACCTTAAAACGATATTTGGATATCCAGAAAAATGTTTGTATATCCCGCAGACCTCCAGGATTCTCTTTAATGTTTGGTTCCAGGTAGAAATGGGTGTTGCCAAATTTTTCATGGCGTTTACTTTGTTCAAGAAGTTTAGCCCGGAGAAATCCCCCTGGATCTTTGTCTAGAACTTTGTTAAATAATATTTTTTTGTACTTTTCGAAAAGCTCGTTGTCACCGGCAAGAAAGCGTGATTCCAGCATTGATGTACGAATTTCTAAATCTTGGCGTGCCTGTTGCACACATTCATCAATTGTCCGTACTGCATGGCCGATATCCAGACCGAGGTCCCAGAGGCAGTAGAGCAACCTCTCCACGCTCTCCTCTTGGCTTTTGCTAACCTCATCAGGGAGAAGGAAAAGAAGATCGATATCTGAAAATGGGGCTAGCTCTCCCCGGCCATAACCACCGGTAGCCAGCAAGGAGAAAGGTTGCTTTTTTGGTGTGAAGTTAAACAGATTATAGATTCGCTGGAGTATCGCATCAATCAACATAGCCCGGCCTTCGACAATATACTGGCCTGAGGCTCTGGCTAAATGGAGGCGGTGAAATTTGTTCTGTCCGGTACCAAGGGCGATCCGAAAAATGGCGATAAGTTGCTGCCGTTGGATCTGAGATATGTTTTTTGAGTTCCCGTCATTGGTAATCTCACTAATTTTTCGGTCCAGGCCAATGGAGTCGAATAGATCTTGAATTCTATAAGAGTTAGTTGCACTCGAGGTTGATGAGTTATTGTTTGTAATATTAATCACAAGGTTGACGTCCTTAACTTGAAGGCGTTGTTGGTGGCGTGGTATTATCCTCGGCCCTTAGACCAAGGATTTCTTGGAGAACTCTAGCATAATTATGGGTTCAACGTATAGTGATTGGTTCCTTAAGGATGGTGTTTAACAGTAAGGATGTGTCTGGCAAATGTTCAATATTTTTAATAAGCTAAAAGGGCTGTTCTCAACTGATATGGCTATAGACCTGGGTACGGCAAACACCTTGGTCTATGTTCGTGGTAGCGGTATTGTGCTCTCGGAGCCATCGGTGGTGGCAATCCATGAGAGTGTTCGTGGCAATCGGAAAGTGCTTTCGGTAGGCAGTGATGCTAAACGCATGCTGGGACGAACTCCTGGTAATATTGTTGCTACCCGGCCCCTGCGAGATGGAGTAATTGCTGACTTTACTGTTACCGAAGCCATGCTGGGCCACTTTATTCGTAAGGTCCATAAACGGAAACTATTCTATTCGCCAAGAATTATCGTCTGCGTCCCATTTGGAGCAACCCCTGTTGAGCGGCGGGCTATTCGTGATGCTGCTGAAGGTGCCGGAGCAAGGGAGGTGTTTTTGATTGAGGAGCCTATGGCCGCAGCTATTGGAGCTGGAATGCCGGTTACGGAAGCTAGCGGTTCCATGGTGATTGATATTGGTGGCGGCACTACAGAGGTGGCTATTATATCTCTTGGCGGCATTGTCGCTTCTCGCTCTATTAGGGTTGGTGGTGACAAGATGGATGAGGCGATCATCGCCCATGTCAGGCGTAAATACTCTCTTCTAATTGGCGAGGGAACGGCAGAGAATATTAAAATTCAGGTCGGTTCGGCATACCCGTTAACAGAACGCCTTGAGGTTGAAGTTAAAGGCCGGGATTTGATTAATGGGGTTCCTAAACATCAGCTTATTTCCGACCCGGAAATTTTAGAGGCCATGAGTGAGCCAATTAATGGTATTATAGAGGGAGTTCGTGTCACTCTGGAGCGTACTCCACCTGAGTTGGCAGCCGACATAGTTGATAGAGGTATTGTTCTAACTGGTGGTGGTGCACTGTTGCGGGGTCTGGACCAGCTTCTGGCTGAAGAGACCGGGTTGCCGGTAATTATTGCTGAAGATCCTCTCTCTTGTGTGGTAATGGGATCTGGTCGTGCCTTGGAAGAGTTGGATGCGATGTCGGATATTTTAGTGGATAAGTAGTTTTTCTGACTAATCTAGATTAATGAGACGTCCTGGCTAAAGGTTGGTTCATGGTAGAGCTTTTTGCCCTTTTCAAACACTATCGCAACGGTATAGTTGCATTCTTGGTATTGACAGTTGCCATTGTTTTAATGCTCTCTCTGCACTCTTCTGAATTTGACCGCAACGATGTGGTCAGTGGTCGCATTCTCGATGTAGTTGGTCCTGTACAGCGACTTGTTCTTGCTCCGTTGGTTACCTACCGCCAGATACAAACCCGTATTTCCGAACTAAAACAGCTTGACCTGGATAACCGTAAGATGCAGGCAGAACTGCAAAAATTACGTCCTTTAGGTAGCCGTTTGGAAGAGCTGAAGCAGGAGAATGAACGCCTGCATAAACTGCTTAAAATTCCTTTTGATCCAGATTATCACCGTATGTCTGCCCGTGTGGTCGGTGATAGCTCTTCAGCTTTTGCACGTTCGTTGATCATTAATGCTGGAAAGGCAGAAGGAGTTTTTGTCAATGCCATTGTGGTCGTGCCTGAAGGAGTCTTGGGAAGGGTGGTTATGGTTGGGCCTCACACATCTCTTGTTATCACCTTGCTTGACCTAAACTCTAGAGTTCCAGTTCTGGTACAGCGGAGTAGGGTCAGGGGGATTGCCGCCGGTTTTAATAGCCGGAAACTGCACATGGAGTTTGTTTCACATGAGGCTGATGTTAAGGTTGACGATCTTATTGTTACCTCCGGTACTGGTGAAGGTTTTCCCAAAGGGTTGGTTGTTGGAAGGGTGGAGAAGGTAGGCAGTGGTAGTAGCGGTCTGTTTAAGAAGTTAGTAGTTAAACCGGCGGTTGATTTTGACCATATTGAGAATGTGGCAATCTTTATGGTTCCGTCCAGATACAGCGTCGATAAGAGTTTTGATTGGGATTCTGGCCTGGCAGAAGAGCCTTGATTTCACCATTGCTTATTCCGTGGGTTCCGGCTTTCACAGTCTGGCTTGCCATGGTGCTGCAAGAGTTGTCCCTGCCCTATACCGCTTGGTCGGTTTTCCGTCCTGATTTAGTCCTTATCTCTCTCTTCTACTGGCGGTTGTACCGTTCAGATCTTTGTGGGCCGGTCTTGGCTTTTATCGCTGGACTGCTCCTTGATGTCATATCCGGTTCTCCACTTGGTTTGAACGCTTTTTCCAAGGTTGTTATTGTTCTGCTTGTAGGCCATTTTAGTATACGTCTCAGAGCTGCAGAATTTTTGCACCTGCTACCGGTGATTTTACTGTTGGTGGTTTTGGATATGTTTATTCAACTGTTTTTTTTCGCAATTTTGCATGATAATGCTGCTTATATGCCGTTCTTTATTGGTCGTCCTGTAGCCACAATGCTGGTGATGCCCTTGGTGGTTGCAATTCTGATTCATATCCATAAATCATGGCTGGAGTATAGCTGATGCTGGATGATGAACATGCCAGGTTTCAAGTAGATGTTCAACGCCGTTTATGGGTAGTGGGTGGAGGGCTGTTTGGTGCCTTCTCAATATTGGGTGGGCGGCTTTTCTATCTCCAGGTGATGAAGGGGGGAGAGTATCGGAATCTGGCGGAGGATAACCGGATCTCCCTACAACCAATATCTGCATTACGGGGGCGAATACTGGATAGAAATGGATATGTATTGGTGGAAAACCGCCCGGACTTTAGTCTGGCAGTGGTGCCCGAGTTAACTGAAAGCTTTGCTGAGCTTATAGAGAGGTTGCAACCAATTATCAATCTTTCACAAAGTCAGATTGACTCACTCTATAAACGGCTGCAAAGTCAACGCTCATTTCTCCCCCTCCAGATCAAATCCAAGCTTACCTGGCAAGAGGTGAGCCGGATTGAGGCACAGATCCATAGCTTGGCTGGAGTAACCATTCAGGCAAAATCAGTAAGATATTACTCCCAAGGAGTATCAGCAGCCCATCTGCTCGGATATATTGGCGAGGTGAGCGAGAGGGATAAGCAGCGGTTCCCAGCTATCCATTTTCGCTCTGGTGATTTTGTCGGAAAAAGCGGTATGGAGCGGCAGTTTGAGGTACAGCTTAGGGGGCGTGAAGGGGTTAGGGAGATGGAGGTCAATGCTACAGGCAGGCAGATTCGCCAGCTTAGGGAGAGATCACCCCGCCCTGGAGACGACCTGCATCTGACTATAGACCTGGGCCTGCAACAGATAGCGGAAAAATCGTTGGCTGGAAAAGCTGGAGCGGTTGTAGTTCTTGATCCTCGGAATGGCAAGGTGCTGGCAATGGCTAGCCAGCCCTCTTATGATCCTAATAAATTCATCCAGGGTTTTTCTGATAAAGAGTGGAATGCACTGATCTCAGACCCGGACCGGCCTCTAGGCAATAAGGCGATTCAGGGCCAGTACCCTCCAGGCTCCACCTTCAAAATTATCGTGGCTCTTGCCGCTATGTCTGAGGGAAAAATGGATGCAAGTGAGCGTTACTACTGCCCTGGTCACATTATCCGTGAAGAGCATAAATTTTACTGCTGGCGACGTAAGGGGCATGGTCAGGTTGGCTTGGTGCAGGCCCTGGCCCAATCTTGTGACGTCTTTTTTTATAAGTTGGCTGAGCAGGTTGGGATTGATGCCATTGAACGCCAGGCCCGGCGACTTGGTCTTGGTGATATCAGCCATATAGGGATTAATGGTGAGAAGCCGGGTCTGGTTCCATCTCGATCTTGGAAGCGGGCTATGCAGGGGGTTGTCTGGTATCCTGGTGAAACATTGATTACCGCTATTGGTCAGGGATATCTTTTATCTACACCATTGCAGTTGGCAAATATGATGGCAGCCATTGCCAATGGTGGGACCGTATATAAACCATCCCTTGTTGATCTTGGTGATGATGAACTGCCAGAGGTGTTGCAGTGGGGACATATCAATCCAAACCATCTGGAGCTTCTGCGCGAAGGTTTGAGAGAGGTAGTGCATGGTCGACTGGGAACAGCGAGCCGTTACCAGCCGGACCGGGTAAAGGCTGCTGGGAAAACTGGAACCTCACAGGTGGTGCGCCATAAGCGTGAGGAGTCTGGAGAGATTATTAAATCAGAAAATGATCGCCATAAGGATCACGCTTTGTATATTACCTATGCACCGGCATCACCTACAAAAGAGCCAAAGCTGGCTATCTCTATTGTTGTTGAACATGGTGGACACGGCAGTTCTGCTGCAGCTCCAATTGCCAAAGAGTTGATCGACTATTTTTTCTCACGAACAGAAAATGGTGGGGATGGAATAATTGGGCCTATCGGATAAAAGAGGCTACCTCGGTCTGGGAGGGGAGAGTGCTTTAACCAAGAGGGAGCGGTTTGCCCGTTTTCCTTGGAGCCTTTTTCTCCTTTTGTTAGTTTTGGCTTCAGTGGGTTTTGTGGTGCTTTTTTCTGCAATTGGCGGTTGGGAGAATGTTCACCTACTATGGCGGCAGATAGCTCGCTTTGGTATGGGGGTAGTTCTTATGTTTGGCTTGAGTCTTTTGGGGGGAGAGAAACTCTATCGCCGTTACGCCTATCTATTTTATGCTCTTTCGTTATTGCTGCTTATAGCGGTATTTGTTTTTGGTACTATTGGCATGGGTGCAAGGCGCTGGTTGTCTTTTGGCGGTTTTCTGCTTCAGCCGTCGGAACTCATGAAAGTGGCCCTGGTTTTGGCTCTGGCTAGATATTACCATGACCGGACTGCCTCTATGCGGCAGGATTCTGGTGGGTTGGGTGTTCCTCTGCTGCTGATCGCTGTACCTGCAGCTTTTATTATCAACCAGCCGGATTTAGGAACTGCTATCATGGTCATCTCCATTGGCGTTACGGTAATGGTGGTGGCTGGGCTTTCCTGGAATTTAATTATAGGCTCTATGGTGATTTTGGGAGCCTCTATTCCCATGGCCTGGAATTTTTTGTATGACTACCAGCGGCAGAGAATTACCACGCTGTTTTTCCCCGAGCAAGACCCCCTTGGGGCAGGGTATCATATCATTCAGTCAAAAATTGCTATAGGTTCCGGTGGTGTGCTTGGCAAGGGTTTTATGGCTGGTAGTCAAAACCGCCTGGAGTTTCTACCGGAGCGGCATACAGATTTTATCTTTTCAGTTTTAGCTGAAGAGTGGGGGTTTCTTGGTGGATGTGCTCTGCTCCTTATATACGCAATGGTTATAGTAAGAACATTGATTATAGCTACACAAGCCAATGACCGGTTTGGAGTGTTGGTTGTAGTTGGCATGACAGCATTTTTTGCATTTCAGGTGTTGGTTAATATTGGTATGGTTATCGGACTGTTGCCGGTGGTGGGAATTCCCCTGCCATTTATCAGTTATGGTGGAAGCTCAATGCTGACGTTAATGATGGCCATGGGACTATTGTCCCATGTTAGTGTATATTCCAAGCAGCATGGGCGATCAGTCTAAAAGAGGGGAAATGTATAAGTGAAATTATCAGAATTAGGGTCAAGTTTGGGTTTGGAACATTTAGGTGGCGATATCTCTATATCTGGGGTAGCCCCTATTGAAGAGGCAGGTTTGAGCCACCTCTCTTTTGTGACAACAAAAAAATATTTGAGTGCAGCAGATGGGGTGGGTGCTCTGCTTGTCTCGTCTGACCTGGCTAATGATGCAGCCGTAATATCAAAGCCACGTTTGATAAGTCCGGTTCCTGCTCTGGATGTAGCAAAAGCCGCTCAGCTTTTGGGACAGGATTATCTGCAGTTTTCCGGTATTCACCCCTCGGCGGTAGTAGAGTCTAGTGCCAAACTTGGCAAAGGTGTTGCCCTTGGCCCTGGGGTGGTAATAGGGGCTGATGTTGTGGTGGGAGAGAGTACGATAATCCAGGCCGGAGCTGTTATTTATGATCGCTGCGAAATAGGAGCCAACTGTATAATCAAGGCCAATGCTGTGATAGGTGGGGAGGGGTTTGGCTACGAGTTTGTCAAAGGCCGCTTGGAGGGTATTACCCACTTTGGAAATGTTAAAATTGGCGATGATGTTCATATAGGCTCCTGTACCACCATAGACAGGGGTAGGTTTGGTGCCACGGTTATTGGTTCTGGGACCAGAATTGATAATTTGGTGCAGGTTGGTCACAATGTTAAGATTGGTCGCTGCTGCATAGTTGTCTCACAGGTTGGCATATCCGGCTCTTGCACTATGGAAGACGGCTCTATTATGGCTGGACAAGCTGGTTGTGTACCCCATGTAACAATTGGTGCCGGGGCAAGGGTTGGTGCTGGTACTGGAGTCATTGCCGATGTTCCGGCCGGAGTAACCTGGACCGGGTGGATCGGTCAGCCCCACCGGGAGAGTATGACCCAGTTGTCTGCCGTTAGAAAACTACCAGCCTTTATGAAGAAGGTTCTGGATTTTATGAAAAAGCATGAGGAGCAAAAGTAAGATGGCAATGGAAAACCATGTTAAGGAGAGATATTCAGAAGGTGCAACCAAGGTGGTTGAAGCTCTCTGTTGCCCTGTCACTTATGATGCTGGCCTGTTAAAAATCCTACCTCGAGAGATTATAGACCGGGACTACGGCTGCGGTGATCCATCAAGGTATGTCAAGAGAGGGGATACGGTTCTTGATCTTGGTTCAGGCGGTGGGAAAATTTGTTATATGGCGGCACAGTTGGTGGGTGAGGGTGGTAAAGTGATCGGCGTTGATATGAACGACGATATGCTTGCTCTGGCCCGGCAGTATCAAGATGATATTGCTGAAAAACTTGGCGAAGACCGGGTTGTGTTCCATAAAGGGCGGATTCAAGATCTGGCTCTATCGCTAGACCGGGTCGGGGATTATCTTGAAAAAAATCCAATCTCTGACCTTGAAACTGCTGATGCTTTTGATACCTGGATGAGGGCACAACGTTCTGAGACGCCGATGATTGCGGATGATAGCGTCGATCTGGTTATCTCCAACTGTGTACTGAATTTAGTAGATGATGCCCTAAAATGGCATCTGGTTGAGGAGATTTTTCGAGTGGTCAAGCCCGGAGGCCGGGTTGCTATCTCTGATATTGTCTCAGATTGTATTGTGCCAGATGAGTTGAAGGCCAACGCAGATCTCTGGAGTGGTTGTATCTCTGGAGCTTTTGAAGAGTCTGAGTTTATTGAGTTTTTCCAGTCGGTAGGCTTTACAGGTGTTGGTTATGACAAGTGGGATGAAAAACCGTGGCAGGTAGTTGATGGCATTGAGTTTCGTTCAGTTACCCTAACCGCAACCAAGCCCTATACAGATGTTGGGGATGAACAGACTGATCGTGGACATGGTGTGATATACCGTGGGCCAATGGCTATGGTGGAAGATGAGTTTGGCAACCAGTTTCCGGCTGGGGTTCGGATTGCAGTATCAGAGCAGGTGTTTGATAGGCTTGGTCTGGCTCCATTTAACGAGCAGTTTATTCGCTTAACCCCAAGCAGCTTAAAAAAACCAACTCCATTCACTGCTCAACCAGGTACTATTCGGTCGCCAGAGGAGACTCGTGGCGGTAGTTCCTCTATTGGTGGTAGTGAAGAGTGTGGGCCAACCGGCTGTTGCTGATCTCTGTTAATGTTCTAGGGCGTGCCCCGGTTGCCGGGGAGGTAAAGACCCGGCTTATTCCTTATCTGGGGGTTGAAGGTGCGGCAAAAGCACATGAACAGCTCCTTGCCCATGTTGTTGGAGTTGCCGGTAATTGGTGCGGTAAAAGCCCGTCACGGCAGTGCAATCTGTGGTGTACTCCTGATACGACCCACCCATATTTTGATAGTTTATCCGCTGTTAAACAAAGATATGTGCAACCCCAAGGGGATTTGGGACAGCGTATGGCTGCAATTGTCGCCTATGGGCTGAAAAGTGCCGATAGGGTTGTTCTTCTTGGTGGTGATGGGGTCTCAGTCTCGGCTGCTCTATTAACAGAGGTTGAAGCGGCCCTGGCTGAGGTTCCTGTAGTTATGGCTACTGCTGATGATGGTGGTTATATTCTCCTTGGCCTTACCTCTCCGGCTCCAACGCTATTTTCTGATATTCCCTGGGGGACAGAAAATGTTGCTAAAGAGACCAGGTTGCGTTTAAAAAGTCTTGGTTGGCAGTGGCGAGAGTTTCCCGGACAGTGGGATGTGGACCGGCCTGAAGATTGGGACCGCTTTCAAACTGTTCTAGATTGCGTTAACTAATACTTAAGCAGTAGTATCAATAGTTCATTATATATTTTGGTTTTAAAAGGGGTGGTGTGTTGGTTCGCCTATTTTTAGTTGTTTATTTTGTCGGGATTTTATCTTTGCCATTTTCGGTGCATGCTGCCGAAGATATTCAGTGGTGGCATGCCATGGGAGGTAAATTGGGGGAGAAGGTCAACTCCTTGGCTGATGGGTTTAACGCTTCTCAAGATGGTTTTCGGGTAGTTCCGGTCTATAAGGGTAACTATGCCGAGACCATGACTGCCGGTATTGCCGCTTTTCGTTCTAAACGTCCTCCGCACATTTTGCAGGTATTTGAGGTTGGTACTGCAACAATGATGGCAGCTCGTCGGGCGATCCGGCCTATTGGTGAAGTGATGGCTGCGGCTGGTGAGGCTTTTGATGCTGATGAGTATATAGCTTCAATATCCGGTTACTATACCGGAAGTGACGGGGAGATGCTCTCACTACCGTTCAACAGCTCGACCCCAGTACTCTACTATAATAAAAACGCCTTTAAAAAAGCTGGTCTAGACCCAAACAAGCCGCCTAAAACTTGGCAGCAGGTTGTCGATTATTCAAAAAAATTGTTGGCAGCAGGGTATGAGTGTGGATTTTCCACGGCGTGGATATCCTGGATTCACCTAGAGAATTTAGCAGCTTGGCACAACACCCCCTTTGGCACAAAAGAGAATGGTTTTGGCGGCTTGGATAGCCGCTTGCTGCTCAATGGAGAGTTGTTAGTAAAGCATCTGACCAAGTTGGCTGTTTGGGAAAAAGAGAAAATATTCTCTTACGGTGGACGGCGGAATTTAGGTAACTCCAAGTTTATTACTGCAACCTGTCCTATGTATACAGAGTCCTCGGCCGGATATGCCGGTTTCAAGGCTGCGGCAGATTTTGATTTTGGTATCAGCGAGCTTCCCTACTGGTCTGATGTTGTTGAATCACCGCAAAACACCATTATTGGTGGGGCAAGTTTGTGGGTTATGGCAGGGCATAAAGAGTCTGAGTATAGAGGTGTGGCACAATTTTTAAAATATCTCTCTTCACCAGCCATCCAGGCTGACTGGCATCAATCAACCGGTTATCTGCCCATAACCAAAGCCGCCTATGAGCTGACCAAGCAGTCTGGTTATTACCAAAAGCATCCCGATATGGAGGTGGCTTTACGGCAGATGACCAGTAGTGCTCCTACCAGCAATTCAAAAGGGTTGCGTTTTGGTCATATGGCAAGGTTGCGGGATATTATTTTAAATGAGATAGAGGCTGTTATTTCCGGTCGTAAATCTGCCAAAGATGGTCTTGACTCTATTGTCAGAAGCGGGAATAAGCTTCTTGCAAGCTTTGAGAAAATCAGTGGTGCGAGAAAAAGTAAAAAATAGCGTATATTTAATCTGTCAGGTTTGCCAGTCAATCTATAGATAGGGTGGTTATGGACAAACGCTCAGTTTTCAAGCATCGGTTTTTGCCCTATTTGCTTCTAGCTCCCCAGCTAATTATCACCGGGCTGTTTTTTCTCTGGCCTGCTTTTGATGCTCTATTTAGTTCGGTGATGATGGAGGACCCTTTTGGTCTGGATTCGGTTTTTGTTGGCGGGGAGAATTTTGTTCTTTTATTGGATGATGACGAGTATCTGGGGGCTATGGGAGTGACAGGGCTGTTTAGTCTGTTGGTCTGTTTTTTCTCTTTGAGTCTAGCACTTTTTTTTGCACTTTTAGCTGACCGTGTTATTCGTGGAGCGGTAGTTTATAAAACGTTGATGATCTGGCCCTATGCGGTAGCTCCTGCAGTGGCTGGAGTGTTGTGGCTGTTTTTATTCAACCCCACGGTTGGGGTTTTTACTTATATTCTTAGCTGGTTTGGTTATGAATGGAACCACTATTTAAATGGTGATCAAGCCATGTTTTTAGTAGTAGTTGCAGCAGTTTGGAAGCAGATCTCTTATAACTTCCTGTTTTTCCTGGCCGGTCTTCAAGCCATTCCTCGCTCTTTAATTGAAGCCGCAGCAATTGATGGTGCTGATGCTGTGCAACGTTTTTGGACTATTATTCTACCACTACTTTCGCCAACAACTTTTTTTCTTGTTGTTATTAATGTTGTCTACGCTTTTTTTGATACTTTTGGGGTTATACACCAAGTGACTGGCGGTGGGCCGAATGGGGCAACCAATATTTTGGTTTATAAGGTTTTTCACGATGGTTTTATAGGGTTGGATCTGGGGGGCTCTGCAGTTCAGTCGGTAATTTTGATGGTGATTGTAGGTCTGTTAACTGTGGTACAGTTTCGCTTTGTAGAGCGTGGGGTTCACTATTAGTATAGGTTCCAATACTAAGTTTTATTAGCCAGTGGCGGTCTGCCCAGGACGGTTAGGACAGCTTTCCCGTAAGCAATCAACATATATGTATAGGGCGTGGTCACGTACGGCAAAGCCACGCTCCTTGGCGATCTCTTTCTGGCGGGCCTCGATGCTCTCATCAATGAACTCTTCCACCTGTCCACACTCTATACATACCAAGTGGTCATGGTGAAGACCTTCGTTTAGTTCAAAAACCGCTTTACCGGTCTCAAAGTGGTGTCGTTGCAGGAGTCCGGCATGTTCAAACTGGGTTAATACCCGGTAGATGGTGGCTAGCCCGATCTCATCCCCATCAACCAGAAATTTTTTAAATACATCCTCGGCGGTAAAATGTTTGCCAGGCTCGTTTAAAAAAAGTTCCAGAACCCTAAGACGGGGTAGAGTGGCTTTAAGCCCGGCATTTTTTAGATCTCTGTTCATAGTCATTGCGTCATGTCCTAGGATTTTATTTATAGAACGAGTATGTAGGTGTCAAAACCTGGATATTTCATGAATCGGTATTGCACATATAGCAAAAATGGTGTTAAATTTTCCTAAACATTATAGGTTAATAAGGCCCGATAGTGAAGGTCATTCAGGTTTTATCTTTAATTCAAGGGCTTTTTGCTAAACTTTTTTAAAAAATTGGTGAAATAATGAAAAAAATCGTAGGAGTATTAACTGCTCTATTTATCATATGTTTTAGTGGTGGAGCAAAGGCTGATGTTCTGGTTTTGGTCCATGGTTATATGGGGAGTCCTGGAAGTTGGGAGGAGAGTGGTGCGGTATCGGTGATGGAGAATAATGGATGGCACCGGGCTGGAATTATCTCTACTGATCCTGGAGGAGGGGTCCATCTTCTGCCTGCATTAGCTGGGCAGAGCAAAAAAAACAAGGTCTATATAGTATCTCTGCCGTCAAAAGCACCAATTGTATTTCAGGTGCAACATCTCCAGCTTATGCTTGAATTTTTAAATCAGCGTCATAGTAGTGAGCCGTTTATTTTAGCTGGTCATTCGGTAGGTGGAGTAGTTGCCCGTCTGGCTCTGGTAAAAGGGGCTGTCCCCAACCCAAAAGCGTTGATAACAATTGCTTCGCCACATCTTGGCACTCCTCGAGCTGGACAGGCTCTGGATATAACTGATTCACCTTGGCCGGTAGAGGTTTTTAAAGATATTTTTGGCGGCCCTGTATACCATACCCTGAAATCATCACGCAGCCTCTATTACGATATATCTGGACAGTGGCCTGGATCACTGCTCTATCATCTCAACAACTCTCCACACCCGGATATAAATTACATCTCTGTAATTCGTGGTGAGTCTTTTATGATTTGGGGCGATAGCGTTGTTCCGACTGTAAGTCAGGATATGAATAACGTCCGTATGCTTAAAGGTAAATCTGCGGTCTATACAACCGGAACCGGTCACTCCTTGGTGGCAGGAGATGGTTTCTTGTTGACAGAAATTTTAAAATCACTGACCAAATAAAGGCTGGAGGATTTATAATCCAGATACGGCAGTTGTTCTTACATCATTGGCACAGCCTCTTGATTCACTTGGCAAATCAGAAAAAAGTCTCATCACCAACAAGGTGACTTCTATTTTTCCTGATTCACAAGACAAACCAATATGTTATGCCATTAATGCACCCATAATTGCCGAATCTGGGTAATAAACTGTTATCCAGTTTTTCAATAAAAAGTCCTTTTAGTGATGCAGAACAGGCACGATATGTGCTTGGTGTCTTGTAAGACAATCTATTTTATGTGTTTTTAGCTAAAAAATAATCTAGAAAATGCACAATCACTATTTTCTCTACACATGTTAATGTTGACAAGTGTTGGAGGTGGGGGCGTTAACAGATGGATTATATTGATTTTTTATACCAAAGTGCGACTAAGGTTTGTAAGAATAGTTTCGGTGAGCTGATAAAAGATGCTGTTTTAGTCGATGAGAAGAAAAATCTGACTCAACTGTTGACGCTGATGACAATGGAGGGAGATTTTCCCATAAATGTCAGAATTGGCAAGCAGATTTTCGATTATCACTCATTTCTTAAACTTGATATGGTTGGTGGTCTGCAGGGGGTGAGCAACCTCTATCTGATAATCGATGCTCTTGATCCTGCTATCGGAAACTTACGAATTCGTAAAGCCACATCAGTAATTCTCAGAATGTGCACCACACGCCATAACTTGGAGTTCAAGGTTGATTTTCTGGAGATGGTAGGGCGAAATATCCTAAAACTATCTTTTCCAGAAAATATTATCATACGTACCGAAAAAAGATCAGCAGTTCGAGTTTCGATTGATAAAAAATGTAGCCTCTCTTGTACTGTTACCCGTAAAGCAGGAATTACCTTTCCGGTAAAAATTATCAATATCAGCAGCGGAGGCCTGTTTTTTCAGCCTACTGGTAAGCTGCCATCTATTATTGATGGTGGAAAAATCGTCTGCAATTTTAAGTGGAAGTCGCAAAATATTCGCTGTAATACCAAAGCAGTAATTATAGAACGGGTGAGCATTGATGAGGTCGTCTACTACCGCTGCCGTTTTGTTTTTGAGCAGTATGACTCTGCAATGCGTGATTTGGAAGCTATGGTAGCTACAGCACAACTAAGGCAGATACAGCGTCGTCGGGAGATGTTCAAGGATTTTAAAACCCCTACTGAAATTGGTGCTAGTAGCAAGGGTCGAGTATCCAAGAATAGTAAGGATAAATAGCCTTGTCTAACCGTGATGGTTAAAGAGATTTCTAAAAACATGGCCTAAAATACCAACGACCACTCCAACCATGCCTCCTGCTACAAGTCCGTTAAGAGCTGCTTTTTTTTCAACATTACGAAGACGCTCATCTAACTTGTTCATCCATTTTGACTGCTCTTGTTGTCGGCGTTGAATAGCCTCTAATATTCCCTCCATCTTACCTGTACTCAAGAGCAGGTCGTGAAGAATATCCATCTGCTGGTTTGTGCGATTATTCATTTGATTCCATCCGTTGTAAATATTCCAATTAATCCTGATAATCCTACGCCAAGCGTAAGAATATGTTTAAATGTATCTGGTGATATGGTGATAAAAAATGTGCTCATAAATAGAGCTACTCCACGCCATGTTGATGGCATTTTATTCTCGAAATAGTAACTATCATAATTCCACTCCTGAAATATGCTCATGCCAGCTCTTGATAAAACCGGACTCTCTGCCTCTGCCGGCAGGAGTGTTGTAATATTTTTTCCAATATGCAGCTAAGCCGACAATATCGTCAGATTTAGGCAGAGGTTCTGCTACCCGTCTATAGTGCAAACGGCACATTACAGTTGCTAACATCAAATCGCTAATCATCTCTTCTGGTTCTGGCTCCATAGGCCAGCGAAGAGCAAGGTTATTGGTAATCTCAGGGTGAAAGCGGAGATAGTTCTGCCATATATCACGATAGGTTGCAGGCTCCATCTGAAAAACCCCCAAGGCTGGTCCACTGCCAAGTTGATGGAGGTATCGTCCCAAACCAGACTCTTGTGCCGCAGTGCCGAGGAGTAACAGTTCAGCAGATGGAGTAGACATTTTTATCAAATTTAAAGCTGGACGGATGATATATTTACAAAACTGTGCTGGGTCTATTCCCATGGCTTTTGCTCCATAGTTTCTTAAATCTCTAATATAATTAAGAAACAAATAAGCATATTGCCGGAGGAATAACCCCGTGACACTTTTCAGCAGTGGTGTAGTAAAAGAGTTTGTTTATAAGATTGATTTGGGAGTGGTGTGTGTCTCTTGGTCAATCAAGGGTAAAAGAATCTTTATAATCCTTAATCAGTGCAGAGTCCTGCTCCTCTTTTCTCAATAGGCAGTTGCCTACAGCCAGGCTCTCAATTCCGGTTCCCATAAAACAGTTAAAAGCATCTTCAGGGGAGCCGACTATTGGTTCGCCACGGACATTAAAGCTGGTATTAACCAGCAGTGGGCAGCCGGTTAACTTTTTAAATTGGCTGATAAGAGCATGGAATCTAGGATTTGTCTCTTTGTGGACAGTCTGAATCCTGGCCGAGTAGTCAACATGGGTAACTGCAGGAATATCTGAACGGGGTACGTTTAGTTTATCTATTCCAAACCTGGCCTCCTCTTCTGCAGTCATTTTCAGGCGGCGTTTTTCAACCACGCCATCCACTAGTAGCATATAGGGGCTGGCCCCGTTTAGCTCAAACCATTGATTAACATCTTCAGCCAGTATTGATGGTGCAAAAGGGCGGAAAGACTCTCTAAATTTTACTTTCAGGTTTAATATGGACTGCATATCGGCCGAACGTGGATCACCAAGTATTGATCTGGCTCCCAATGCTCTAGGGCCAAACTCCATACGGCCTTGGAACCATCCCAACGCCCTGCCTGCCTCTATATCTTTTGCACACTGGCTGAATAGTTCGTTGTCATCCAATACTGTGAATTTGGCTCCCAGGGCCAATAGCCTATCTTCAATTTCGCTTTGAGAGAACTCCGGGCCAAGGTATGATCCAGCCATGTGGTCTGTAAAGGCTGAGTTTTTTTTGGTAAGATCTGGCCTGGGTTGGCCGCAGTGCCAGTAATAGGCTGCCAAAGCCGCTCCAAGTGCTCCTCCCGCATCTCCTGCTGCTGGTTGAATCCAGAGTTTTTCCACATGACCATCACGGAGTATTTTACCGTTAGCTACACAGTTTAAAGCTACACCACCTGCCAAACAGAGATTTTTAGTGCCGCTCTCTTTAATAATGTTCCTACTCAGACGTAGAGCTGCCTCCTCTATAACAACCTGTACTGAAGCGGCTAAATCCATATGTTTTTGGGTTAGAAGCTCTTCTGGTTGACGTGGTGGGCCATCAAAAAGGTTGTGGAATTTTTCACTGGTCATGGTCAGGCCAGTGCAGTAGTTGAAATATTTCATATCCAAGCGGAAACTACCGTCTGGTTTAAGGTCTATTAAATTATCAAATATTTTCTGTGCATATTTTGGCTCGCCGTAAGGGGCCAGTCCCATAACCTTATACTCACCAGAATTTACCCTAAAACCAGTATAGTAGGTGAAAGCTGAATAGAGCAGTCCTAAAGAGTGGGGAAAGTGGATCTCACGGGTTAGATCCAATCGGTTGCCATGGCCAAGCCATGCTGATGTAGTGCTCCACTCACCTACACCATCCAGGGTTAAAATTGCTGCTTTGGTAAATGGTGAAGGGTAAAATGCACTGGCAGCATGGCTTTGATGATGTTCGGTAAAGAGAATTTGTTGCCCATTTTCAAAATTGGGGTCCATGCTTATCAGGGCATCGGTTAGCATCTTTTTTTGAAACAGTTTCTCTTTAACCCAGACCAGCATTGATTGGCGAAATGAGGAGAACCCCTGGGGAGCAAAAGCCAGATAGGTCTCAATAAGCCGTTCAAACTTTAAGAAAGGTTTATCATAAAAGACCACATGATCCAGAGCGGTCAGGGAAACTCCTTCCTGGTCTAGGCAAAATTGAATAGCCTGTCTGGGAAACCCAGAGTCATGTTTTTTTCTTGTAAAACGCTCTTCCTGAGCCGCTGCGACGATCACGCCATCCTTAATCAGTGCCGCTGCACTATCATGATAATAGGCAGATATCCCCAAGATTCTCATTAAAACAGCGTGTAGATAAACGGTGCTACAGCCGAGCCTTGAGTGAAGACAATTAGTCCTCCTAAAAGTAGGGCAACCAGAAAAATAGGTAGAAGCCAGAATTTTTTTCTAACCCGCATAAATGCCCATAACTCAGTTAGAAAAGACATGATATACCTCCTGTTAGAACTGCTGTTTCATTGAATCTGGTGTGGGACCGGACTGTTCTCTGGTTATCCAGTAACTTGTAGCCTTTTTTTCAAAGGCCAGTTGTAGTGGACGTTTTCCAGAGATACGCATTAATATTGCTATAGGAGATATAATAACAAAGAAAAATATCCCCATGAAAATAGGCTCAGTGATTTTATTTAACAGAAGACCAAACCTGGTCCATAGCCGATTGAGGGGGGCTAGAACTCCAGGTTTGATTAAAGAGATGAGCAGAAAAAAAGTTGCTATAACAACTGCCCATATTTGTGGTGCTTCCCCACGGTCAAAGTAGGGCCATATGGCAATAACCGTGAAGAGTACAGTAAATACCAGGCCGAAGCTTTTATCAGATGATGGTTGAATATCACCCAACTTTTTTAATCTCCACGTTTTGGTTCGGCAAGATGGAGAAAGAGAAAGCCACCAATACCCATAAATATGACTACTGGTGCAGCAGCAGCCAGAGCAGGAGGCAGACGACCGCCCAAACCAAGTGCAGTTGACAGATCTACCAGGACAAACATGGCAAAACCCAAAATCAGGCCGAAAAACACCGATTTTCCCACACCGCCTTGCCGTGGCAGGCGGTGGGTAAAGGGGAAGGCCAATAAAATAGCGGCAATTGTGGTTAGGGGATCAGCCAGCTTGCGGTACAGCAATACCCAGTGTGTTGTGGCATTAGCACCCTCCCGTTGCAGTCTTTCAGCCAGCACCCGTAGCTGGTTGATTGAGAGAAATTTGGGATTGTCTGGTTTTTCCCCTAAAATATTTGGGTCTAACAACACCCGCCAAGGCCGGTTTTTAAAGGTGACAGCTTGTACGGATCCGCCAAAAACATACTCAGTGCCATCATTTAACCACCAGCGGTTTACGTCATAGACAGCTTTTTTTGCCTCAATACGGCTTACCAAGTGACGGTCATCATCGAAGCGGAAGACAATAACGTCACTTAAACTCTGTTCGTTAACGTCACTGGTTCTGGCGTGGATGATTTGCTTGTCACTGCGATACCAGATTTTACCTGATTCGGTAACAGTGGAGACGTTGCGATCAATAAAATAGTCCTCAATAGCGTAATAGGCTCTATTGGTGAGGGGGATGATTTGATCCTGTAAAATTACATGGAGTGCAGCAATCACAACTCCACCAATTAGAAATGGGATCAAGATTCTATAGAGTGAAACACCGCTAGCCCGCATAACGGTAATTTCATTTTGCCGGGATAGGCGGGTTAAGACCACCAGGGTAGTCAGAAGGGCTATTGATGGTAGTAACATGGTGACAAATGACGGTAGGCGTAGAACCAGAAGGAGAAACATGTCTCCCCAGTTAAAGTTTGCCTTTTCAGAGAAACGGCGGATGCCTTCGACCCCGTCAATCAAAAAAAACAGGGCAACAAAAATTCCCATTATCTGTAAAAATCCTTGCAAAAATAGCTGCAGGAGATAGTGAAAAAGTATTGGCATGTTATTCTTGTTTTCCTATAAATGAACCTGGACGCAAAAGCTTTAGGGGCATAGATGCCATGGTGTGTACTAGCATCATGGCAAATTTAAATGGACGGCCCCTGGCGGTATTGATAGTAATGTAGAAGGTCAAACCAATCATGATCAGAGTTGGTAGCCCATAACCGACAACTGGTGGTATCAGACCCTGTTTTGCAACAGACTCCCCTAGTGACAGGAGGAATATATGGACTATAAGGGTCAAGATTGCCATGACCAAGCCGTAACTACGTCCAGAGCGGTGGGACTGCTGCACTCCTAACGGTAGAGCCAGTATGCCTAGAATAAGCGTTGCCAACGGAAATGACCATCGTCGATGCCACTCAAGCTTGGCATCACGGATCTGTTCTTGATCTCCGGTTGCAATAACATCATCCAAACTGGACATGCTCATCTCTTCAAGGCCCCGTTTTCGGCCCTCACTACCCATACCCAGGGATACCCCTAGCTCCAGGTCGTAAGTGGCAAAATTTAGATGGCGGTAATGGGAGTTTTTCATCTGCTCATGACGGCTGCCATCGGTTAGGTATAGTGCGGCTTTTCCGTTTGGTAGATGGTGTAACCGGCCTTTAGCAGCAACCAGGGTAACCGGTGAATCTGGTTTGCGTTCGTCATAAATTAAAATTCCTTTGAGCACGTGATTGGTCTGCTCATGGTCGTTTATATAGATTGTCAAACCAGGAACCACACTGCTGAATGTTTGAGGTTTGAGGTTTAGGGTTGTTGATGATAGCAGGGAGATTTTGAGTTGATTAAACTGGTGAAATGAGTTTGGTACCCAGATCATCTCAAAAAACAGTGCTCCCATAGCACACACGCTGGTAAGTAAGGCTATGGGTTTTAACATTTGATAGAGGCTGACACCGCTGGCTTTCATGACAACCATCTCACTATCTTGAGACAGCCTGCCAAGTGACAGCAATATTCCGGTCAAGACCGCCATTGGCAGCACCCCGACTATGAATTGCGGAATCAGCAGGAGGCTCATCTTTCCCAATACATTGATAGAGACACCTTTATTTACCCAAAGGTCGACGAGTTGCAGGATGCGTGGCAACATCACCAAAAAGGTTAAAATAAGGAGTGCAGACAAAATGGCTGTTGCACATTCAGCAAAAAGATATCGTGATATACGGTTCATAACTCAATACTATAGCAATTCTATTTTAATTATGGCAGTCTTCTTGAAATCAAATTTTATGGTAACTGAATAATTTTTGAGCTTATCAACGCAAATATGTTGTTAATTGAAGAGGTATGACTACTTGATATGAAAAATCAGATGCTTAACATTAATGTAACCAGTAGCTTGGTTGATAAATGGCGTGGTGATGTTATAGCTGTTGCAGTTTATGACGACCAGCAGCCACAAAAATCTCTTGAAGAGTGCGGTGAGGTTGTCAGCGAAGAGGTCAAGCGGGTTTTAAAAGATCGCTGGATAAATGGCAAAGATGGGGAGACTCTGCTTATTCCAACCCCGGCAAAGAGTGGGATTTTGGCGAAGAGGGTGCTTATTGTAGGTATGGGAGCCAGGAAGAAAGTTAATTTAGAAGGTCTTAGAGTGCTTGGTGCCCAGTTGGTTGCCGCTTGTGAAAAACACAACATTACCTCGATGAACTGTTTGATGGCTCTGGATAAACATAACGGTATCAAACGGAATCAGGTATTGGAGTCGGTGGCCGAGGGGATCTGGCTGGGTAGTTACCGTTTTGAGCAATTTCAATCAAAAAAATCTAAGGAAGAGTCTAAACCGGTCAATCCGAAAGTGTATTTTGCTACCAGGAAGGAGCATACGGACCGGAGTAAAAAATCATTAGAAGCGGTGGCGGCTATCTGTCGAGGGGTTAATCTGGCTAGAGATCTTGGCAACTCTCCCGGTAATATTCTCAACCCGGAAACTCTGGTTGACCGGGTCAAAGTGCTTATGGAAGAGCTTCCAGTTAAGGTTACGGTTCTTAACGAAAAGGCTCTGGCTAAAAAGGGTATGAACGGTATTCTAGCGGTTGGCCAGGGTAGTGGCACTCCACCAAGGTTGATCACCATGGAGTATAACAATGGTGGGGATAAACCGGTTTTGGCTGTGGTTGGCAAGGCTATTACCTTCGACTCTGGTGGTATCTCCATTAAACCGTCTGTAAAGATGGAGGAGATGAAGTTTGATATGTGTGGTGGGGCTGCGGTTTTGGGGTTTATGCAGGCGATAGCTCAGATGAAGTTGGAGGTTAATGTGGTGGGCATTGTTCCCACTGCTGAAAATCTACCTTCCGGTTCTGCACAGCGTCCTGGAGATATAATAAAAACCGCCAAGGGGGTTTTTGTTGAGGTTGTCAATACTGATGCTGAAGGGAGGTTGATTCTTGCTGACGCTCTGCACCATGCCGAATCATTTGATCCAGAGGTGATTATCGATCTTGCCACCCTTACCGGAGCCTGTGTAGTAGCTTTGGGAGCACATGCTAGTGGAATAATGGGTAACAATAGTAAACTATTGAAAAAAATCCGTAAGGTTGGTGATGGTTGTGGTGACCGGGTATGGCCTTTACCTTTGTTTGATGCTTATCAAAAGCAGATTAAATCGACAGTGGCGGATATTAAAAATGTCGGTGGTCCTGGGGGCGGCACCATTACTGCTGGTTGTTTTCTCTCCCGTTTTGTTGAAGAGGATCGAGACTGGGTACATATTGACATAGCTGGAACGGCTTGGGATATGGCAAGTTCAAAACCAAACTTTCCCAAAGGAGCGACTGGGGTTGGGGTAAGGCTATTATGTAGTTATGCAGAGAAATACTTCGCCTAAAAAAAAGGGGGCACCCCCCCCCCTTAAAATTAATAGGGGTGCAGGGGAGCTTGCTTCCCTGCCGGGTTTGGGCAGCGCCCAAGGTTTTGCTGTTAAGTTTTTAAAATTTAAAAGCGTGGGGGTTTGGGGGCCTGCAAGGCCTCCCAAGGTTATACTTTTCTGGAGCCGTTTAAGTATGAATTTACTGAGTGCCCGGTAATATGGTTTATGCTGAGTTATCTATATTGTATTTATAGTTTAAATTATATATCAACAATAACTACAACAAACTAATCAAAGTGTATTTTTGATCGCTTTAACCACAAATAAAAGTGAATATTTGTGCACTGTTTAGGAGTTTTTTAAATTCATCAACTCTTTCTCCATTCTTTTTTATGTAGCTATTTCGAGAAGTTCCACCAGAGTCTGTTTTTGTAAAATATTGTGTAATTTTCTACTATAAACATTGTTTATAGGCTTTACCTATATAAAAACCACCAAGGTTTAAGTTCCTAGAAAACGGAGCAGGCTTCCATCTAAAACCAGGCATGTTAATTTACCAGAGTGGTATGCTCCGGTGTCGATGCCAATTCTATTTGGCAGGGTTACCGGTTTGGCAGTCATGGTGTGTCCGTGGACAATCATTTTACTATAGGGGCCGGCATAGTTTAGAAATGGAGCCCTAATCCAGAGTAGATCTTCCGGTATTTGCTTGTCTAGCGGTAGGTCAGGATTGATCCCGGCATGTACCATGTAGTAGTCGCCAATCTCATAGTTCAGCTTTAGGTCGGCATAAAATTGCCGGTGGCTCTCTGGTATCGCCTCAAAGAGCCGGTTTCTTAGCTCTTTGGTCCGGTCTGCGGCTGAAATCTGGGCTTTTACCTGAACATTATAGCTAAGTGTAGTCTCAGTGCCGCCGCATCTGGTCCAGAGGTGGTTGGGTTCTGGGTTGTCGAGAAAACTCTGCATTTCTGACTCATGGTTGCCTTGCAGAAAAACCGATTCACAGCCTGGAATCGGCTGGTTAATCAGTAGTTCCACCACTCCAAAACTATCACTGCCCCGGTCTATGTAGTCGCCAAGATATACGACTATTTTTCTAGTCTCATCCGGTAGCTGGCTCATGTCGTCAATGATCTGTTGATGGACTATGGTTAGAAGGTCTAGCCGTCCGTGGATATCGCCAATTACATAGACCCTTACCCCGTCAGGCAGTTTTGGTTTGAGAAAGTTCTGCTTTTCTGTAGCAAAGGTCTCCTCTTCATCGCTCGAGGAGAATAGGTTTTTTATAAAGTTCAGCACAGTAGAGCCTTTAAGTAAGAATTGGGGCACTGCCCCAAACCACGCTGGGAATGGGCGTGTCCCATTCCCATCCTATTAATAGAAGCTTTTTTTGGGATACACGAGTATTTGTCGTCAAATTTAAGTATAAATGGTTTTCTTGATTAATGTAAGTATTGAAAGTGGATTGATATCAATTTTGGTGCGGTAAATTATGCTAGGCAAATTTGACCTTTTTCACTACCTGCCCCTACTTAAAATTGTCTAAATAGTATATAAAATTAATAAAATCAATTATATAGCAATAAGGTATAGTTATTGCAAGCTAGTATTGCAAGGTACAACTACATAAATCAAGAGTTAGACTCTGCAAACTCAGGAGATAATTAAGGTGACTATCAACCAAACCGAGATAAGTGATACCGATGATGTCCTTCAAGATGCCCTCTGTATCGTAGAGGCAGGCCCGGAGCATCCAGAGTACGATATGGCTTGGGAGTATTTGGCTCTCTGTCAAAACCCTAGCATTCGTAAGGCTATGCGTGTTGCCATGGAACAGACTTTTGGTCCTTATCCTGCTCCAACTGGTTATACCGATGAAGGCGAACCACACTGGAGCCTGGCGGTTATGTCAAAATATCTCGATATACCAGAAGATGAGTTGACCGCCCAAAGCATGGAGATCCAAGAGAGATGGGGTGAAGAGGCGGGTATTGTTCGCACAGAAGATCTTAATAAGGTTCATTAAGCAATAGCTGGTTTTACTCTGGATATTGTCTGTTAGCCTATCCAGAGTAAAATCATAAATTTCTAAGCCAATTCCTGACAGAAGGAGATTACTGAATGTTTGATTGATAATACCAGCCTAACTTAACGGAAAATCCAATGCACCCCCAAATAATTTTTTGATGATTTGGGGGTTTTGTTTTTTTGACACAATAACCGGAAAAATGTCACTTTCAAATCCTTTGACACACAAACCAAAACTTCATCTTATATATTCAACTTCATGAAAATAATGCTCTTATTACAGCTTTGAAACCGTATTTAGAGATGCCAACCTGGCACAAGCTATAATTCACCAGCTATCCAAGCGTATATTGGTAATGGACGGTGCTATGGGGACCATGATCCAGCAACATAATCTAAACGAGGG